>NZ_JBQQCF010000011.1:0-143558 GCF_052245755.1 Mycobacterium sp. 4D054 | reverse complement strand
ACACCCCACCCCATCGGACCCATCAACGATGAAGGACCCACAGGCCCCAGGAAAGCCCGCCCCACCCGGCGACACGGGACAGCACCTCTACGCCACCACACGAAAACCACTACCCAACAACACAACTCGGCATCACACCGAACCCACACCAATTACCACGCAAAATCCGGGCTAACTGCCCATTCGTCGACGTCGCCCTGTCCGAAATGATCGTCTTGGCGGACTTCGGTTTTCGCTGTCAAAGTCGCTCCGCGCACGATCAGCTACAGTCCGAAGCGAAGAGTGTTGCCAGTTCGTGCAGCGAGTTCACCCGCAGATCAGCAAGCACCGCTTCTTCTTTGAGGGCGTGAATGTGGCCCCATGGTCCGCGGCGGATGAACGCCGTGTGCATCCCGATCGCGCGGGCGGGCAGTATGTCGTTGTCGAGGCGATCACCCACATACAAGATGCTCTCGGCGGGAGCCTGCGCTTCGGCGATCAGCCGGTCGAAGAACGCGGGGTCTGGCTTGGCTACACCCCATGCTGCGGATGATGCCACGAAGTCTGCTTCCAGCCCGGCTGTTGCGAGCATCTGCTCGACGGTTTCTGGTTGGTTTCCGGCAACGCCGACGATCAACCCTGCTCGACGCGCCGCGGCGACGCATTCCAGAGCATCGGGATACAAGTCTCCGAAGCCGGGGTCGACGCCCACTGTGGGTCGATCGACGCCAAGAACCTCCCACAGATCGTGGTGATGTCGTCCGGTGGCGATCAGGGCTCCCAGCACGCTGCTCAAGGTCAATGGCGTCACCGAGTCGTTGGGCGAGTTCGCTCCACATTCGAGTCTCATCAACCAGTGTCTCGCCGATGTCGAACGTCACGCATCGGATTTCCGGCGGGATCATCGGGACTCCCGGATAATCTGCTGGTTGTTCAGCCAGCCGTCGAGGGCTGCGTCGGTCGCTGTCTCGTGCTCGGCGCCGAACACTGCGTTCGCGGCTGCCAGGAGAGCCATGCGGGCGGGGCTGGGATCACCGGAGCGGTTCAACAATGCGGGCCGTCGATCGATGATGACCGCGGCCATCTTCACCGTTTCGACGTAGGTGGCGATGTGCAGGTTGACCGTTGAGATGCTGGCCCATCGCCCTCCCAGGGCGATGCCGGTAACCGCGCTCTCGCCGATATCATCACTGTGTCGGAATCGTCGCTGCCGCAGAACTATACGTGATGCGTCGTTGATCGCTAGCTCAACGATGTCGGGGTTGTTGCGCTTGGCCAGGGCATGATGCGCCCTGGCAGCTTGGGCAACGGCTGGATAGTTTTTGAGTGATATCTGATCGTCCCATCGCTGGGCGGAAGGGCCGATCCAGCGGTTGTGGCGATGGCAGACGGTGAGGTGGTCGGGCAGCCAGCAATGGACCGGCTGGGTCGCCCCTCGCCTGGCTGAGCAAAACCGGCAGAGTGGGCGGGCCCGTGCCCGCTGGCGGGTGAGGTCACGTTCATCAGCGGTCAGGCCCCGCAGTCGGGCGCCGAGGACATGTCGTGGGTAGCCGCTGAGCCGGGCGAGGCGGTCGGGGTCGACGTAGTGGCCTTCGCGTGCGGCGTAGTCGCGCAGGCTTTGGGGCGGGAGTCGGTTGGCGTGGGCGAGTCGGGTGGTGAAGGAGTGCACGGTTTCATCGCGAAATGCGGTGACTGACTGCGGAAGTGGTCGTGGTGGTAGTCGGGGCCAGTCGTTGATCACTGCTATCCGGCGCTGCGTTGGGCTGAGGCCTGAGCTGCGTAGTCGATGAGGACGCTGTCCAAGCCCTGACGGTCGATGTGTTCGGTGTGGTCCAGCATTGCCCGGATGGCTGCCGAGCGGATGAGGTGGGCAAGGCTTCCTATCATTCCGCCGGTGCGTTGGTGCAGGTATTTCGTCTGGCGCACGAGCGTGCCCGGCTCGTGTCGGTGCAGTCGCAGGGTTCCCTCCATCGCGGCGACCAGTGCTCGCCACTCTTGCCCATACGGGAAGGCCGCTGTGTTGATGACACCGCAGCGCCCGGCCAGTTGGCGGCCGCGGGTACCGGTAAAAACCCCGGAGCGTTCGACGTCGATGCCGGCGTAGACGAAGGTCGCAGGGAGGTGTTCGGTGAAGTACTTCAAGTGGTCGGAAAGCTCTTCTCCGGCGCGGGTATCGAGATTGAGGTTATGGATCTCGTCGACGACCACGATGTCGGTACGCGCGTCGATGAGCACTTGGCACACCGCGTCGGCGATATCGGTGACGTTCATCCGTCGTACCGGTGGAAGCCCCAGGAAGCGGGCGAATTCCATAGCGAGCTTGCGAGCTGAGCCCTTCGGCGGAGCGGTCACGTAGACGACGGGGATACGGGTTTTGTCCGAGTAGCGGGTGCGGATCCGAAGTTCGTGGAACCGACCGAGTTGTTTGATCGCCGTGGTCTTTCCGGTGGCCGCGCCACCAGAGACGATCAGCCCCCGCCGGGCGCCGATCTCGCGTTGATTCAGCAAAGTGAGCAGCTGGCCCTCGTTGGTGATCTTCTGGATCGCCGAGGTGGTTACCACGACGAGCTCGGAATGATGGGCCACCCTGGCCTCGTTGTAGGCGATCCGATCAGCGTCGTCGAGATCAGACCAGCCTTGTTCGGGCAGCAAGGTGAATTCAGGCCGGTCCGCGTCGATGAACCGTCGCCACCCTTCCAGGGTTGTCGTCGGTTGCCGGCGCTCCTCGAGTTGACTGATCGGGCTCACCAATGCCACTGCTCGGCCTCCTTACGTGCGTCGAACACCGGCAACGGGATGACATCAGCGAGATCGTCATCATCGGAACCTTGGGGCCCGTCGCTGCTCATCTCCGGCGGTTCCTGGTTCTGGTTGGTGTCCTCCGGCCTGGCGGGGTGTGGCCAGGACGGCTCGGGGATGGATCGGGCCCTGGCTGCTGCGCGTCGAGCTGCTGGCGGGTTCTGCTGGGTGTCGGGGCCGCGTTCGGCACGGTCCAGTAGGGCGTCGGCCGCCGCCGCGATCTCGGCTTCGGTCACCGGATCTGCGCCCCTTTCGGAGACGATCGCTTGGGCTTGCTTCCACACGGTGTTCCCGAATGGCACTGCAGCGGTGCGCATGTGGGTCCAGGTCGCGGTGATCCAGCCGTCGTCGTGGTGGTTGCGGACCCAGATCTGAGAGACGTCGTAGGGGTCGTAGTGAACCTCCCACCGTCCGTTGCGGGACCGAACCCCAGAGTCGGCCCGGCGGTACGGGTTCAGTGCCCGGGCATCGTAGGTCCGGTGATTGACCCGGATACCCGCTGAGCCGATGGTGCGCCACGTCGCGGGTAATAACTCGATGTAGTCGTCGGCGCTCAGCGGTACTGGGACGTAACCCGCGACTTCGACCAGGGCCGCGTACTTCTCGTTGGGCGTCAGTGCTTTGCCTGGGGTCACCGGGTCACGTAGTCCGTCGTGGGGGCGGTTCTGCCACACCGCGACGAGCCACTCATCGAGCAACGCCTGCAGTTCCAGCAATGACCACACGGCGTCCTGGTCGGCGTTCTTGCCGCGACGTTCGACGCTGGAGCCGACATAGCCGGCGACGTATTGGGCGAACAATGTGCCCACTGACTGCAGGGTGCGTTCCACTTTCGGTTTGTCAGTGGGTTGATCCGGATGAGCGGGTTGCAGGTTGATGCCCAGTGAGCAGCACGCCTGCTCAAAGGTCTTGGAGAGAAATGCCTTCCCGTGATCACAGACGATGGTCTCGGGAGCGATTACCGGGCGGGCCGCGGCGTCGGCGAGGCGTTGATCGATATCGGTCAAACGCCGGTGCGGCAACACCGAGCGTGACAACCGCAACGCATCAGACCAACCCGGGCGCATCGGCTCTGGGGTCAACGCCTTGGCCAACAACAACGCGGCATCGACGGCCTTGGTGGTGGGCCGCAGAACTGCCGCCGGGATCGAGCGGGTGACGTTGTCGACCATGGCGGTCAGCTCCACCCGATCGACCACACCGTCATCAAGGACCACCCTCACGTCCAGCGGGGTGGAGTCGATTTCCACCATTTCACCGGGACGGGCTGCGGTGACCGTCCCGAAGGGGCCGTCGGGTTGTTTGGCTAATGACCTGCGGGTACGCGCGGAACCGAAGGTGTGTTTGCCTTCCTCCAGGCGTTTGACGAGCCGGTAGAACGTGGCCTGTGACGGGACTTTCGGGGCGTCGTCGGCACCGTATTCGGCCAGCAGCGCCTTCTCCAACTTGCGCTGGAGCCTGCTCACCGTGCCGGTCGATACGTCAGTCTCGTTGTCGATGAGACGCCGGACCACGGCAACGACACGCTCATCAACACGACCCAACACCGGACGTCTGGCGAGATAGCGGCCGTCCACCAATCCCAGAAGACCTTTGGCCTCGTACCGGGATCGCTGACGTTGCAGGGTGATCAACGCCAGATCGTGACCGGCGGCACGCAGCTCCTCAAGCTTGGTCAGCTCCCTTTGGCGAAGGGACCGGACCGCCGGATCGAACTCTGGACGGATCGGCTGCCCAGCAGGACTCTCAGGTCGGCGCCCGGTCAACACCTCGACGATGTGGTGTTCCCACCACCGTGCCCGATCAGCGACCTCCTCGGGCACACCTTCGAGCGCCTCAACAGACCACAGCACCGGCCGTGACCCCGCCAGCACCTCCAGAGTCGAATCGGCCAGCACCGCCGCCAGGGGAACAGTTGTGCGTTCACCAACAGCGTCGATGAGCCGTACCGATCCTGCGGCCAGACTCGAGACCGTGAAAACCCGTGAACCTAGGCGGATTTCGTCACCTTCACGGATCACACCACCTCGCAGCGAACTCACGACACTGCCGCGCTCACCGGTGTCCGATCGTCGAGGACCGTGCGAGAAAGATCGGCCACCAATCGTCGGTGCCAGAGCAAGTGGAACAGCACAGGCAGCACCACCAGCGGATCGCCCAGGGCCTTCGCGCCCTCCAGAAGCGGCCGCTCGTGGGCGAAACAGCTCAACAGTTCGGCCGCCACGCCCGGTCGGAACACGCGCGGATGCCGGGACCCCGACAACCACCGCAGGTTCGCTGCCAACACAGGGTCCAAAACGCCGACGCGCTTGTACTGCCAGCCGGCCGCAGTGCACACGGCCTCCGAGCGGGCGAACAACTCCGCATCAGACTCCGGAATCCGGTCATCGGGACGGACGTCGACGATCACGACCGTGCCGTCGGATCTGCGAGCGTAGTAGTCGGGAACATGATGACGGCCATCAGACCATCGCAGCCGAAAAGGTTGGGAGGCAACGCCAACGGTGTCAGGATCAGCATCCAATGCCATCAGCTGATCCCGCTCAACCCACGATTCATAACCGATGTGCCTGCGCATCGTCGCGAACCACCACAATCCAGGAAAATTCCGTTGCCCACGAAACGACGGAAACGACCGCACCGGCTCGCAATCGACATCGAACCGGATCCCATGAGCCAACTCCAGCGGAAGACGTGAAGTCCCGTCGGCATCGGCTACCTCAAACACCGCATCGCACCGGCCCGCGGCAACAGCACCAGTGGCCAGCATCGACATGCCCAGAACGGTACCGGCTGTATCAGATCAAATGAGAAAGGCGCGCCGATGTGTCACATCAAATGAGAATGCTTCTGATCGGATGAGAACTGACAGTTGATGCCGGCGTGGTGAAACCTGCCCACCGCTTCGGGTGTCAGTTCCGTCACGGTGACGACATCCGCACTAGTGCGGGCCAATTCGACGAACGCGCTTGGGTCCGCCCGTCCGTAGCGCAGATTCGATGACAACACCCGCACCTGGACGTCCCCGCCGGCCGAGGCTGCGCTGACGCTGGCGCTTCCGCCGTAGTACCAACGCACTTGAATTCCGAGCGATACCGCAAGCACGATCACCGCCACCACCGACAGAATCACTCGGCGAGACAACACCGCCAGCACGAGCCCGATCATGGCCACCACCACGCTGTAGGGCGCCGCCACCGCAATCACCAGCATGACTGTGTTCGTCAGCGGTAACGCGCGAATCACCACGGTCAGGATCGAGAATCCGAGGGCGATAAGGATCGCCACCACCGTCGCACGTCGTTGCCACGTCGACGCGCGGTGCTGTGCGGAAAGAATGAGGTGAGTCCTCCCCTGTGCCGCCCCCGCGGTTGTCCGCAGGCTACCAATGCGCGGAGGGCCTCGCCGGGCACCAGAGGTCAGGTGAGGGCCGCCGAGCTCCTTTTCTAAGGGACTAGTAAGGGCCACCCGCGACACCGCCGGTCGGCGCGGTTAGCATCGGGAGCTATGACCAGCGTGAGCGAATCCCCGGCGACGCCAGCCGCCTCCCACGAGATCGACATCCACACCACCGCCGGGAAGCTGGCCGACCTGCGCAAACGCGCCGAGGAGGCCCTGCACCCGGTCGGCGAGGCCGCCGTGGAGAAGGTGCACGCCAAAGGCAAGCTGACCGCCCGCGAGCGCATCCTGGCGCTGCTGGACGAGGGCTCGTTCGTCGAGCTCGACGCGCTGGCCAAGCACCGCAGCAAGAACTTCGGCCTGGAGAAGAACCGGCCCACCGGCGACGGTGTGGTCACCGGCTACGGCACCATCGACGGCCGCGACGTGTGCGTGTTCAGCCAGGACGCCACCGTCTTCGGCGGCAGCCTCGGCGAGGTCTACGGCGAGAAGATCGTCAAGGTCCAGGAGCTAGCCATCAAGACCGGCCGCCCGCTAATCGGCATCAACGACGGCGCCGGCGCCCGCATCCAGGAGGGCGTGGTCTCCCTCGGCCTCTACAGCCGCATCTTCCACAACAACATCAAGGCCTCCGGCGTCATCCCGCAGATCTCGCTGATCATGGGCGCGGCGGCCGGCGGGCACGTCTACTCCCCCGCGCTGACCGACTTCGTCATCATGGTCGACCAGACCAGCCAGATGTTCATCACCGGCCCCGACGTCATCAAGACCGTCACCGGCGAGGACGTCACCATGGAAGAGCTCGGCGGCGCCCACACCCACATGTCCAAGTCGGGCACCGTGCACTACGTCGCCTCCGGCGAGCAGGACGCCCTGGACTACGTCCGCGACCTGCTGTCCTACCTGCCGCCCAACAACTACGCGGAGCCGCCGCGCTACCCGGCCCCGCACGCTGACGCCCCGATCGAGGAGAGCCTCACCGACGAGGACCTCGAGCTCGACACGCTGATCCCGGACTCGCCGAACCAGCCCTACGACATGCACGAGGTCATCACCCGCATCCTCGACGACGACGAGTTCCTCGAGGTGCAGGCCGGCTACGCGGGCAACATCGTGGTCGGCTTCGGCCGCGTCGACGGCCGCCCGGTGGGCATCGTGGCCAACCAGCCCACCCAGTTCGCCGGCTGCCTGGACATCAACGCCTCGGAGAAGGCCGCCCGCTTCATCCGTACCTGCGACTGCTTCAACATCCCGATCGTGCTGCTGGTCGACGTGCCCGGCTTCCTGCCCGGCACCGACCAGGAGTACAACGGCATCATCCGCCGCGGCGCCAAGCTGCTCTACGCCTACGGTGAGGCCACTGTGGCCAAGGTCACCGTGATCACCCGCAAGTCCTATGGCGGCGCGTACTGCGTGATGGGCTCCAAGGACATGGGCGCCGACGTGGTGGTGGCCTGGCCGACCGCCCAGATCGCGGTGATGGGCGCCTCCGGCGCCGTCGGGTTCGTCTACCGCCAGAAGCTCAAGGAAGCCGCCGCCAACGGCGAGGACGTTGACGCGCTGCGCCTGCAGCTGCAGCAGGAGTACGAGGACACCCTGGTGAACCCGTACATCGCCGCCGAGCGCGGCTACGTCGACGCGGTGATCCCGCCGTCGCACACCCGCGGCTACGTCGCCACCGCCCTGAAGCTGTTGGAGCGCAAGGTCGTTCAGACCCCGCCGAAGAAGCACGGCAACATCCCGCTGTAATCCGGCCTGAACGCCTTCCCAGACAAGGACTTTGCGCATGAATCACGACTCCGACATCGTCGAGGTCTCCGACCCGCGCGAGATGACCATCGACGACCCGCCCCCGCCCGACCCGCACTTCCAGGTGCTCAAAGGCGAGCCGACGCTCGAAGAGCTCGCCGCGCTGGTGACCGTGCTGGCCGGCGCCGGTGGCGGCGCACCCGCCGATCCCGGCCCCCAGGAACTCAACCCGTGGGGCCACCCGGTCGACAAACTGCGCTACGACGTCACCAGCTGGCAGCGCGTCACCCTGCTCGAACGCATGCACATGCGGCGGTGACGTAAACCAGGACGCACGAAACTCCAGGCAGCGGTTCTCCGCTGCCTGGAGCTTTTTCGTGGGAAGAGTGTCAGCAGCCCCGGCTGTAGCCGAGCTTGGTGGTCCCGTAGGGGCCGATCGACAGCGTGATCCCGAAGATGCACGTCGAGAAGTTCAGGCTCTGGGTGAACCAGCTGTAGAGCGGCTTGATCCAGTTCGGAATCAACGCCAACGGCGTGAAGGTGAAGAACGTGGTGGGGCCGTCCTCACCCGGGCCGGGGCCGTGGAACCACCACCACTGCTCGGGAACGGCCGCGGCGCCCAGCGCCGGTGCGGCCATGATCTCGGAGACCATCGGTGCCGACGGAGCGGGCAGGGTGACGATATCGGCCTGCGCGGCGACGGCCGGCGTCAGGACCGCGGCCCCCGCAATGGCGCACGCGGCGGCGCCCACCTGAAACTTGGTGCAGACCGTCGAAAATCGTGTTGCCTCAGCAGACATATCGCCCGCCTTCCATTGTCGGGGCTGTAGGAAAAATGTTGGCAGAGGGTTGCGGCGACGTCAAAAGAAGGGACGGCGACGAAAAATCGGCACCGACGCGACTCTTTCTGACCGCTCTACCTGCGACAACGCTGCGGATCGAGGTGCTGCACGGGATGCCCGCCCGCGCTTTCCGAGCATTATTTGCGGCCGGGGATTCGGAGAATTAATCTCGCGCAACCAACAATTAATCTGCCGTGCAGGCGAAAAGACCTCCGGCCCACTGATGTGCGGGAAATCCGTCGCACCGCGCCGGATAACATCGCCGCATGACCAGCGTGACTGATCGATGACGCGCGTCGTTCTCGCGTCGGCCTCCCAGGGCCGGCTCGGTGTCCTGCGCCAGGCCGGTATCGACCCACAGGTGATCGTCTCCGACGTCGACGAGGACGCGTTGATCGCATCCTTGGATCCGGAGATGCCACCCGAGGCGGTGGTGGCCAAGCTCGCCACAGCCAAGGCGGTCAGCGTGGCCGCGGCACTACCTGAGGATCTGCTCGCCGACTGCGTGGTGATCGGCTGCGACTCCATGCTGTTCCACGACGGAAACCTGCGCGGCAAGCCGGGATCGGCGGATGCGGCGCGCGCGCAGTGGGCGTCGATGGCCGGCACCACCGGGCATCTGCTGACCGGACACGCGCTGCTGCGCATCGCCGCCGGCGTGATCACCCACACCGAGGGCGACACTGGCAGCACCGCAGTGCATTTCGGAACCCCGACCGCTGCGGAGCTGACCCGCTACATCGACAGCGGTGAACCCCTTTATGTGGCAGGCGGGTTCACCCTCGACGGCCTCGGCGGCTGGTTCATCGACCGCATCGAAGGCGACCCGTCCAACGTGATCGGCCTCAGCATGCCGTTGGTGCGCCGCATGCTGCAGGCTGCCGGCCTGTCGATCGCCGAGCTGTGGACGTGATGCGTCAACGCAATGGGGACTGCCCGTGCGGACAGTCCCCATTGGTGAAGCTCGGCGATCAGCAGCCTCGGCTGAAACCGACCGATAGCGTGCCGTAGGGCCCGATCCTGGCGTTCAGGCCGAGGAAGCAGGCGGTGAAGTTGATGTTGGCGAACCACGAGAACAGCGGCTGGAGGAACCCCGGCACCAGAGCCAGCGGCGAGAACGACGCCACCGAAGTGTAGGTGGGGCCGTCATCCTTGGTGCGGCCGAACCAGATCCACGACCCCTGTTCGGCCACACCGACCGACGAGATCATCGGCGCGGTCACGAGGTCCGACATCGCCGGCGCAGCAGGTACCGGCAGCGCGATGTCGGCCTGCGCAGCCACCGCCGGCGTCAGCACGGCCGCGGCGGCCACCGCACACGCGGCGGTTCCGACCTGGAATTTGGTCCCGACCCTTGAGGATTTTGCAGCGACAGCGGACATGACCCCCCACTTCCTCCCGATTTAGTTAGCTGCAACCATCCCACTCGGGAAGCCCGATGTCAACCGTGAACCGCTGCGGGGACGGGTTCCGCCTTTGCGCCGAAAAGTGCTGTTGCTAAAGCCTTTTCACGTTACGAACGCCCTGGAGCCGGCCTTCGGACTGACGACGTGGGAACGCGTCACGAGTGCGACCCCGGCCATCGCTAAATGTTTGCTGGTTCGTCTGCGGCACGGCTTCGGGCGAGGTAGCGGGAGTGTTGAGGACGCAGCACCGATCGCCATCGACGCATGGCGCGGTGCACGCAGGCGACGGCTGCGGATTCATGCACCCCAATGCCGCAAGTGCACATACGCGACAAAATCGATACGTGGCCGCGCATCGGCACGACCATTGGGCGCGGGCGGTCGCCGCCTCAGTGCACCCGGTCAGTGGAACAGGATCGGCGAATCAGCAGCCCGAAAAACGCCGCGCCAACGCGAAGGTCACCGTCCGCGGCTTCTCGCCGACCTTCACCGTGCTGCCGGCCGACGGGGCCTGCCCGCACACCACCCAGTTGGTGTAGTTGTAGATCACCTGGTTCAGGTCTCGGTTGTACAGATTGAAGCGGACGTTCTGCTCGCCCGCGTTCGCGATCACGTCGTCGATGGCGCGCTGCAGGACCTCATTCCGGTAGGTGCCCATCTGCCACGTGTCCCCCACGGTGGGCGCCGCCCCCGCGGTCGGCGCACCGATGCCGATACCCGACGCAAACATCCCGGCCGCCACCGCTGCGACTGCCATGCTTCGCCGCTGCCTCCTGAACCCCTTCAGCTCCATGCCGAGAAGCTTAGAGGTGCCTGGAAGCTCAACCCAAAGCGTTAGGTAACGATTTGCTCACGCCGGTTCCCCAGCCCGGTGGCGCAACCCCTCGTTACGCGCCGCAGGCCTTCCCGCCGGGCCGCTCGACCAGCAGCGTCACCGACTTCGTCTTCGCCTTCGACAGCGCGCTGCCCGCCTTCGGCGACTCACCGCACACCACCCAGTCCTCCAGGTTGTAGACGGCCTCGTGATTGGGCGCCAGGGTCTTGAACTTCAACGGCATGTTGTCGACGACGCCCTCAACGTCCTGTTCGGCGCGGTAAAGCACCTCATCCTTCAGGTCCGGCATCACCCACGCCGCGTTTGGCTCCTTGTACTGGATCTGCGCGTCGTCGGCGTGCGCTGACGCCGGCCCGGCACCCGCGACGGCGCCCGCCGCAGCGGCACACATCGTCACGGTCGTCGCCACGATCACTCTGTTCATCACGGTCCCTTGCTGCCAATCGTCTTTCGCCCCAGGAGATCCGACGCCCTTTTGCTGGGAGTCTCGTGGAGACTGCCTGATCAGGCTAAGGCCGGCGGCACGCCAACGGCCCGACCTCAAGCACACCGGCAGGATCTCCCCAGGAAGCACGCAGCCGCCGACAGTGGTCTCTCAGGCGTTGCGCGCGCGTTTCCCGGCCGTGACGCCGAACACGTCGAGTTGCCAAAAGTCTCGGAACCGGAAAGATGGCGAAGAACTGTCGATGCTTGCCGGGGGGCACACATGGTGACAAGGCTCGATCAATGGCGTCAATCGGAAATTCGACGCCGCCGCCGCGCGGAACGAGCAAACCATCGATTGGACATTCAAGGATTGCGCGCCGTCGCGGTCATGGCCGTGTTCGCGCATCATCTGTGGGGCGCGCCCAGCGGCGGCTTCGTCGGTATCGACGTCTTCTTCGTGATCACCGGATTCTTCGTCACTGAGAGTTTGCTGCGAACCGCCGCCGACGGCGGCGCCCCGTCGCTGCGCCGCTACTACTGGGACCGCCTGCGCCGCATCGTCCCGGCCGCCACCGTCGTGCTCATCGCGACCCTCGTCGCCGTCGTGTACGTGCTGCCGCCACCGGCGCTGCGCACCACCGGCATCGACGCGCTGTTCGCGTTCTTCTTCGTCGCCAACTGGCATTTCCTCGGCACCGACGTGCTGGCGGCGACCGATACCGCGTCGCCGCTGTTGCACTACTGGCCGCTGTCGATCGAGGAGCAGTTCCTGCTGGTCTGGCCGCTCGTGATCGTCGGGATCACCGTGGTGGCCGTGCGCGGCGCCTGGGGCCACAACCGCCGGCTGGCGCGGATCGCCGCGGCGACCGGTCTGCTCGTCCTCGCGTCGTTCGCCTGGGCGGTGTACGCCACCTCGGCGTCGCCGGCCGCGGCGTACCTCGACACCGCAGCCCGCGCCTGGGAGTTCGGCGTCGGCGCGCTGCTGGCCACCGCGGTCGGCGCGTTCGCCCGGCTGCCCCGCCCGGTCCGCCCGCTGCTGTCCTGGGCCGGCGTCGCGCTGATCGGCGCGAGCATGGTCGTCATCGACGGGTCGGCCGGGGTTCCCGCGCCGTGGGCGCTGCCGGTGGCCGGCACTGCGCTGGTGATCGCCGCCGGAGTGGGGCACGAGCCCGCGCTGCAGGGATTCCTGCGCAACCGGGCCATCACCTACGTCGGCGACGTGTCCTATGCGCTGTATCTGACGCACTGGCCGGTGATCGTGCTGCTGGCCGCGATGATGGAACCCGACGCGTACTTCTATGTCAGCGTGCTGACGCTGGCGTTCGGCTTGGCGCTGGCGCTGCACTACCTGGTCGAGAACCCGCTGCGCTACGCCGGCGTCGCCGCGTGGCGGCAGGCCCGCGAAGACATGCGGCACGGCCTGTACCACGTCGAGCTGCGCACCAAGATCGCCGTCGTCGCCGCGCTGATCCTGTGCACGCTCAGCGTCATCAGCTACGCCATGCGCCCCGACGCGCTGCAGGACGCGCCGGCACTGACCGAGACGAGCAGTATCGGCCCGTGAGCCCATACCCTTGTGGCCATGGGCATGGATCAGCGCCCCGCTCAACATCCTGATGACTCCGCGAACCGGCAGGCGCATAAAGCCCGGGTCGCGAGGGCACTTCACCAAGTGCTGCGCTCGGAGTCCAGGCTTCTGGCCCGACTGAAGGACGCGTGAACTTCGCTGCGGCTCCCGATCCCCAGCGACCATGGCTGCAATCTCGTCCTCAGCTTCGAAAACTGGACACGCCGTCGCCCAAAACCACGCCCCACCTCCCCGGTAGGCTCGAAGACGTGCCGCTACCCGCTGATCCCAGTCCTGCTCTGCAGTCCTACGCCCACCCGGAACGGCTCGTCACCGCCGACTGGCTGTCGGGCAACCTCGGCCGGCCCGGGTTGGCCATCGTCGAGTCCGACGAGGACGTGCTGCTCTACGACACCGGCCACATCCCCGGTGCGGTGAAGATCGACTGGCACACCGACCTCAACGACCCGCACGTGCGCGACTACATCACCGGCGAGCAGTTCGCCGAGCTGATGGACCGCAAAGGCATCTCCCGCGACGACACCGTCGTCATCTACGGCGACAAGAGCAACTGGTGGGCCGCCTACGCGCTGTGGGTGTTCACGCTGTTCGGCCACCCCGACGTCCGCCTGCTCGACGGCGGCCGCAACCTGTGGATCTCCGACGGCCGCGACACCACCCTCGACGTGCCGACCAAACAGACCACCGGCTACCCCGTCGTCGAGCGCAATGACGCCCCGATCCGCGCCTTCAAGGAGGACGTGCTGACCGTCCTGGGCGAGCAGCCGCTGATCGACGTGCGCTCCCCGCAGGAGTACACCGGCGAACGCACCCACATGCCCGACTACCCCGAAGAGGGCGCGCTGCGCGGCGGCCACATCCCGACCGCGGTGTCGATCCCGTGGGCCAAGGCCGCACTCGACAACGGCAAGTTCCGCAGCCGTGCCGAACTCGAAGAGCTCTACGCCGACTTCCTCGATCCCGAGAACAAGACGGTGGTGTACTGCCGCATCGGCGAACGCTCCAGCCACACCTGGTTCGTGCTGACCCATCTGCTCGGGCTGCCCGGCGTGCGCAACTACGACGGCTCCTGGACCGAGTGGGGCAACGCGGTGCGGGTGCCCGTGGCCGTGGGTGACGAGCCCGGCCAGGCGCCGTAAGCGACCTAGCGAGAAACGATGAACCGATGAGTATGCCCCCCGCACTGGCCGAGGTGGTCTCCGACTTCAAAGAGGTTGAGGGACAAGACAAGTTGGCCCTGCTGCTGGAGTTCGCCGGTGAATTGCCGCCGCTTCCCGACGAACTCGAAGAGGCCGCGATGGAACCGGTGCCCGAATGCCAGTCACCGCTGTTCCTGCACGTCGACGCCGCCGACCGCGACAACGTGCGACTGTTCTTCAGCGCGCCCGCCGAGGCCCCCACCACCCGCGGGTTCGCCGCGATCCTGGCCGCCGGCCTGGACGGGCAGTCCGCCGACGACATCCTGGCCGTGCCCGACGACTTCTACAGCGACCTCGGCCTGGCCAAGCTGATCAGCCCGCTGCGGCTGCGCGGCATGTCGGCGATGCTGGCCCGCATCAAGAATCGCTTGAAGTAACACTGCCCTCCCGCCCGCGCGATAGCTCAGTGACCGGGCGCGACAACAGCATTCCCCCCGGGAATGCGCAGGGAGGGTTCAAGGAATGGCGAAGACCACCAGGGGGCGCGACCGCGCGCGCAAGATTGCGGCGTGGACGGCGGTGTTCGCCGCACCGGCCGCGCTTGTCGCGCTCTCCAACGCCACCGCGTCGGCCAAGGAGATCGGCGTCGACCGCACCGTCACCAGCCGTCAAGCCGGATCCGTCTCCGGCGACGCCACATTCGGTGAAGTCCGCGGCCCCGACGGCGGCATGCTCGCCCAGGGTGAGATCAAAGAGTCACTGAAGGCCGTCCCCGACCGGATGGGCGGTACCCGCGCCCGGCCGTTCAACCCGAACTGGAAGCCGGGCCCCGGCATGGGCAACTGGTGAGCTGACCCACCAGTCGTTCGACACGCAAGCAGATTTGATCTTCTGTTCATCAACCGTTTCGGCGCCCGCTAGGCTCTAGCAAACCGCTCACACCGTCTGGACAGCAGACCGGGGTGAGCGGTTGTGGGATCCGAGCGGGGGGTTTCGTGGGGGCGATCAGACGCTGGTGGCAGCAGCCGGATCAATACGACTGGCTGTCGAGCTACATGCACGCCCGCGGCTTCACCCGCCCGGCCCAGACCCTGATGGCGATCGTCGCCGGCTCCGGCGCGCTCGTTCCGCTCAACGCGATCTGGGGTCCTCCGTCGTCCAACCGCGCCTTCCTGATCGCCCTCGGTGCGGTCGCGGGGGTGGTCGGGCTCGGCTACGCGGCGTTGTGGCTTACCCGCTGGCCCACCCGCAGCCAGTCCATCGGTTTCGCGCTGTTCATCTGTGTGTGCATCGGGCTCGGCAGCTGGACCGCCACCCAGCCCGAGATCGGACTGATGGCGTGCGCGGCGCTCGCGGTGTCCGGCGGCTATCTGGCCTTTTTCCACTCGGCCCAGCTGGTAGCCGTGAACCTGTTCGTCGCGCTGGGCGTGGCGTCGATGCACGTGATGCATCTGGTCGCCGACGGCGAAGCGGTGCTGGGCCTGTCAATGTTTTTCCTCGTCCTCGAACTCAACGCCGGTGTCCCGCTGGCGATCCAGATCATGGTGCACGCGCTGGGCCTCGACCTGATCCAGTCCGACCGTGATCCGCTGACCGGGCTGCTCAACCGTCGCTCGTTCGAACGCACCGTCGTCGCCGCGGTACTTGACGGCAAGCGCAGCGGCAGCCACCTGGCCTTCGCGATGATCGACCTCGACCGGTTCAAAGTGCTCAACGACACCCTCGGGCACAGCGCCGGCGACGACGCGCTCGTCGCCGTCGGCCGGGAACTGTGTGCGCACCTGCCGGATACGGCGATCGTCGGCCGCGTCGGCGGCGAGGAGTTCCTGGTCGCCGACATCATCTCCGGCCCCGTGGCCGAGGCCCTCGGCGAACAGGCCCGCGAAGCCGTCGCCGCCACGCCCTACGAGCTGACCGGCAGCGTCGGCACCGCCACCGTCGCGGTCGGCACCCTCGACACCGGCACCATCGTCGACTCGCTGCACTGGCTCACCGTCCAGGCCGACGTGGCGATGTACAGCGCCAAGCGCGCCGGCGGAAACCGCGTCCGCCACCACGGTGTGTCCCTCCGGTGCGATCAGGACAGCCCTAGGGAAGGGGCGCAGCGAGGGCCCTGACCCGATGCGCCCACCGGTCGGCCGTCCTTACTCGGCGGTAACCGACACCGCTTGGCGGGGGCACGGCGACGGCGCTTAAACTGCCCGATAGATTCTTAAAGACGTTTCTTAGAGATGGCCGTTTTCGGCCAACAGAACCACGCCATCAGGAGGCGCCAGTGGCCAGTCACGCCAGCTCGAAGATCTCCAAGGTGCTTGTCGCCAACCGCGGAGAGATTGCCGTCCGAGTCATCCGTGCAGCAAGAGACGCCGGACTGGCCAGCGTGGCCGTGTACGCCGAGCCCGACGCCGACGCCCCGCACGTGCGGCTGGCCGACGAGGCGTTCGCTCTGGGCGGGCAGACCTCGGCCGAGTCCTACCTGGTGTTCGAGAAGCTGCTCGACGCCGCCGCCAAGTCCGGCGCCAACGCCATCCACCCCGGCTACGGATTCCTGTCCGAGAACGCCGATTTCGCCCAGGCCGTGCTCGATGCCGGGCTGATCTGGATCGGGCCCAGCCCGCAGTCGATCCGCGACCTCGGCGACAAGGTCACCGCCCGCCACATCGCCGCCCGCGCCAACGCCCCGCTGGTGCCCGGCACCTCCGAACCGGTCAAGGACGCCGACGAGGTCGTCGCCTTCGCCAAGGAGTACGGCGTGCCGGTGGCCATCAAGGCCGCCTTCGGCGGCGGCGGACGCGGCATGAAGGTCGCCCGCACCATCGAAGAGATCCCCGAGCTCTACGACTCGGCCGTCCGTGAGGCCGTCGCGGCGTTCGGCCGCGGCGAGTGCTTCGTCGAGCGCTACCTGGACAAGCCCCGCCACGTCGAGGCCCAGGTCATCGCCGACACCCACGGCAACGTCGTGGTCGCCGGCACCCGCGACTGCTCGCTGCAGCGCCGCTTCCAGAAGCTCGTCGAAGAAGCCCCCGCGCCGTTCCTGACCGACGCCCAGCGCAAAGAGATCCACGAGTCGGCCAAGCGGATCTGCAAAGAGGCCGGCTACTACGGCGCGGGCACCGTCGAGTACCTGGTCGGCCAGGACGGGCTGATCTCCTTCCTCGAGGTCAACACCCGCCTGCAGGTCGAGCACCCGGTCACCGAGGAGACCTCCGGCATCGACCTGGTGCTGCAGCAGTTCAAGATCGCCAACGGCGAGGCCCTCGACATCACCGAGGACCCCACCCCGCGTGGGCACTCCATCGAGTTCCGCATCAACGGCGAGGACGCCGGCCGCGGCTTCCTGCCCGCCCCCGGCCCGGTCACCAAGTTCGTCGCCCCCACCGGTCCCGGTGTGCGTATGGACTCCGGTGTGGAGAGCGGCTCGGTCATCGGCGGCCAGTTCGACTCGATGCTGGCCAAGCTGATCGTCAGCGGCGCCACCCGCGAGGAGGCGCTGGCCCGCTCGCGGCGCGCCCTTGACGAGTTCACCGTCGAAGGCCTGGCGACGGTCATCCCGTTCCACCGCGCCGTGGTGTCCGACCCCGCGTTCATCGGCGACGGCACCAAGTTCGACGTCCACACCCGCTGGATCGAAACCGAGTGGAACAACACCGTCGAACCCTTCACCGGCGGCGACCCCATCGACGAGGAAGACACCATCCCGCGGCAGACCGTCGTCGTCGAGGTCGGTGGCCGCCGCCTCGAGGTGTCGCTGCCCGGCGATCTCGCGATCGGCAACGGCGGCGCCCCGGCGCACGGCGCGATCCGTAAGAAGCCCAAGCCGCGCAAGCGTGGCGGTGGCGGCAGCGCCGCGGCCTCGGGTGACGCCGTGACCGCCCCGATGCAGGGCACCGTGGTCAAGGTCGCCGTCGAGGAAGGTCAGACCGTGGCGGCCGGTGACCTGGTGGTGGTGCTGGAGGCCATGAAGATGGAGAACCCCGTCACCGCCCACAAGGACGGCGTGGTCACCGGGCTGTCCGTCGAGCCCGGCGCGGCCATCACCCAGGGCACCGTGATCGCGGAGCTCAAGAGCGCCGAATAGGTCTCGCTTACTCGAAGAACGGGGCGCCATCGTCTGATGGCGCCCCGTTTTCAGGTTTTTGTGTCTTCACCGAAATTTGCTTGTTTTCACCAAAGAAACGCTGCGGTGACCCCGGTGGCGTTATGGTTTGCCCCAGAGTGGGTTCGTCGGGTTGCTGCACACAGGCAGTCAGGAGAGCCGAGGGGTGGGAACGGCCCCGCTGCCACGGCAGCGGGGCCGAGCCTCGTTTCGGGACCATGGCAAGCTGTCGGGGTGGAGCCCGTCGAGATCAATGCCGGCGCCTGGTACCTGCGGGCGCTACGCGCCGATGACCGCGTCGACGACCGTCCCGCCCTCGCCGAGCTCGGCGAGCGCCGCGCTGACTACGTGGAAACCCTTGCCTCACAATGGTCTTCGGAGACCCTCTACTCCTGGGCGGTGTGTGAGCCGACGACCGGCGAACTGCTGGCCGAGGTGACCCTGGACCCGTCCACCCGCGAGATCTCGACGCGGGCCCGGCCCGGCCAGGACGACGCCGCCCGCACCGGCGCGCAGGCCGTGGCGCGGTTCGCCGCGGCGATGCTGGGCTGAGACATACGCTGCCGGCGCTGGTCAACGCTGGGCCCAACCGTGTGTTAGCGCGTGTCGATGTCGCGCCCGCTGCCCAGATCGGCACAGTCGACGGCGACGGCGTCGTCGCGGCTGTTCAGGAACGGTCCGGCGCCGACGTCACCGGACAGCGTGTCCAGCAGGGCGGGCCAGTGCCTGCGCGCGATCGCCACCGGATGACCCGGTCGTCGGTCGTAGCGTGCCCGCGCCAACCCCGACTCCTGCGCCGCCGCCAGCACCCTTCGCACCGCCTCCGCACCGACACCCGGGGTGTCGACGGTGGTCAGCACAACGAAATCCGTCGTGCCCGCGGCCCGCACTCCGGCCCGCACCGAGGCACTCAATCCGACGCCCCAATCCTCGGCGACGACCGCGCGCGCGGGCGCGGGGACCTCGACGACCGCGGCGCCCAGCACCACCACCACGTCGTCGCAGCCGCCGCCGGCCAGCGCGGCGACGCTCGCCCGCAGCCAGGCGCCACCGTCGGCCAATACCTTCGGCATCCCGAAGCGTGTGCCCGCGCCCGCGGCGAGCACCACACCGGTAACCGAAATATTCTGTGCCACAGCTATTTACGACCTACCCGTGATCGTCATCGACTGTTCATGCCCTGCCCGTGATCGTCTGTACGCAGTGACGACGTTCTGCTGAGGATTTGCTTAAAGCTGGCATATTCGGGGTCCAAGATCACCGGATGAGCGTATGGTTCAAAGCAGGTTGATTTCCCAGCCTTTGAAAAGGTCATCGTCACCACACGGGGCTCCCAGGCTCCGTGGAGGCTTTGAGAACTAGGGCCCCACCTTGGCGTGAACCACCGCACCCGTGCTCCTGATCGGAGGCCATCGTGCATCACGTCCCAGAACACTCCCCTAATGAGGGCCGCGATAGCTTCGTCTGCCATACGGCGCTCTTCGAAATCAGTTGGCCCGAACCGTCCACCGCCGTCGTCGCGGGACACGGTGAACTCGACGCCGCCAACGGCAACGAATTCGTCAACTACGCGCTGCGTCACTCCGACAAGACACACTGGCTGGTCGTCGACCTGTCCGAACTGACGTTCTTCTCCACCGCCGGATTCTCGGCGCTGCACACCCTCAACGTGCAGTGCGTCAGCGGCGACATCCGGTGGGTGCTGGTGCCCGGCAACGCGGTCAACCGGGTGCTGCGCATCTGCGACCCGGATTCGGCGCTGCCCATCTGCGAGGACGTTCCCGCCGCGCTTACCGTGGTGCGAGAAGACCCACCGCAGTCACTCAAGCTGGTCGCGGAGCCGCGCTAGCGACTTCGCGAGCAGCCGCGAGACGTGCATCTGTGAGATGCCGACCCGCTCGGCGATCTGCGTCTGCGTCATCGACTCGAAGAACCGCAGCACCAGCACCGTGCGCTCGCGCTCCGGCAGCTGTGCCAGCAGTGGTCGCAGCGCCTCGCGGTTCTCGATCTGGTCCAGCGTCAGGTCCACGTCGCCGAGCGTGTCGGCGATCGCGGGGGCGTCCTCGTTGCCGCTGCCGCCGCTGTCGATCGACAGCGTGTTGTAGGAGCTGCCCGCGACCAGACCCTCGATGACCTCGTCACGGTCCATCTCCAGCTCGGCGGCCAGCTCGGTGGCCGTCGGGGCGCGGCCCAGCCGCTGTGACAGCTCAGCCGTCGCGGCGCCCAGCCGCAGATGCAGCTCCTTGAGCCGGCGCGGCACCTTCACCGACCAGCTGTTGTCGCGGAAATGGCGGCGGACCTCGCCCATGATGGTCGGTACTGCGAACGACACGAAGTCTGAGCCGGCGTTGACGTCGAACCGGATCACGGCGTTGACCAGCCCGACACGGGCCACCTGGACAAGATCGTCACGCGGCTCACCGCGGCCGTCGAACCGGCGCGCGATGTGGTCGGCCAGCGGGAGGCAGCGCTCGACGATGCGGTCACGCTGCCGTAGGAACGTCTTCGAGCCCTCTTCGAGCTCGGCGAGCGCGCGGAACATCTCGGCAACGTCCGCGTATTCAGAGCTCGACCGTGACGACGAACCCTGGGACGACGACCGGGTCACTGCAACGAACTCGCTCGCCTCGTCGTCATGGAGATGCCGAATACCTCGCTGTCACCGGAGGGCTGGCCGTCGGAGAACGTCGTGACCTCGTCGGTCAGCGAGCTCAGCACATGCCAGCTGAAGCTGCCCGGCGCGAGGATGTCCGTGTTGTCGCAGGTCGTCGACGCGTGCACAACCAGTGCGTCGGGCTGGGGATCGACCACGACCAACAGCGTCGAGTTGGGCAGGGCCGACCGGATCAGCCGGGTACAGGCCTCGTCGACAGCGAGCCGAAGGTCGGCGACCGCGTCGAAATCGAGGTCCTCGAAGGTGCCGATGGCGGCCACCAACGTGCGCAGCACCGCCAGGTTTTCCAGGGTGGCGTTCACGCGCAGCTCTACCGACTGCGCGCCGCGACCCTGTCCATTGATGTGGCTCGCAACATCGGCCATCTGACCTCCCAGAAACTTGCCAGCGAGATTACCCCAGGCTGCGTCGCCGTTATTCATGGGCGCACCGCGGGGCCGTTACCAGCCTCCCCGTCCCGGGTAACCCGAAAACATGAATCAGCACACCAACCCGCTGCGCCCGATCCTGGTGGCAGCCGGCATCGCCCTGGCGGTTCTGATCCTGACGTGCGTGGCGATCTATGCCGGCGCCTTCCTGATACTGGCGCCGATGATGCAGTAAGGCCTGCGGTGGGGAGCTTCTCATGGTGCCGCTTCCATACCCCACTGTCCGTGCAGGCCAAACCCCTTTGTCGTGCGGGGTTCTTACGGTTGTGGCGCGACGCCGTCACCGGCAAACCCGTTGCCGCTGAGAGCGGTTCGCTGGAATGCGCTGAGAACGCTCTGCTGACATGCCGGCGAGAGCGGTTGCTGAGATGCCGCTGAGAGGGTCCCGTGAGACGCCGGTCACTCGTTTAGCGCCAGAGGGCTTCGGGAAGCCAGGGGGTGGCTCAATGACGGGGCGCTCCCGCCCCAACTCATCCATCCAGCGGAAGGCAGCCATGACTGAGAAGAACAGTGGTCCCGAAGAAGGCATCAAGGGCGTCGTCGAGGACGTGAAGGGCAAGGCCAAGGAAACCATCGGCACCGTCACCGGCCGCGACGACATGGTTCGCGAAGGCAAGGCCCAGCAGGACAAGGCAGACGCGCAGCAGGAAGTCGCCAAGAAGGAGGCCGAGGCCGAGTCGGCCCGCGCCGGCGCCAAAGCCGCCGAGAAGCGCCAGGAAGCCAACCAGTAGACGTCCAGACGTTGCCCCGACGGGCCCGACCGGGAGACCGGTTGGGCCCGTTGCGTCGTTCGGCCCTTTTTCGTGATGCTGTCCGTCCGGTCCTGTGGTGGCCAATCGTCGGCCCGGGGAGTGGCACGCCGCACCCCTCTTGCCCCTCTGGCGGGCGCTTCGATCACGCGGACCCACGCCAGATCATAGCCCGTTCGGGTTAGGAAATCGTGCAGTTGCGTTCCCGCGCAACGACATTCCGCGCTCTTGCCGAGCTGGAGAACCGCCATCCGCCCTCAGGTTGAGCACCAAGAGGAAGGCCGAAGATCGCGCCCCCTAGGCGCACGCCGGCGGGCTTGAGCACCGCCGGCCCGGGAGCGGTTTAATCCACCTTGGACCGGGTAGTGCACACGGGTGACGTACTCAATCATCGGCCGCGACGCCGACACCGGCGAAATGGGCGTCGCCACCCAATCACAGGCGTTCGCCGTCGGCAACAGCGTGCCGTTCGCCATGCCCGGTCACGGTGTGATCGCCACCCAGTCGATGGCCGAGCCCATGTACGGCGACGTCGGCCTCGACCTGCTGCGCAGTGGGTTCACCGCCGAGGAGTCGTTGACCGCCCTGCGCAGCGTCGATCCGCATCCGGAGCGGCGGCAGGTCGCCATCCTGGCGGTGACAGGAGAAATGGCCGTCTACACCGGCGATGGCTGCGTCGCTGAGGCTGGCCACCTTGTGGGCGAGGAATGCGCCGCTCTGGCGAACATGGTCGTCTCGCCCGACGTGTGGGAGGCCATGCGGAAGTCTTTCGAGTCGCACCCGGAACCACTCACCCAGCGGCTGCTGCGCGCCTTGCACGCCGCGGAGGACGCCGGGGGCGACTTCCGGGGGCGTCGGTCGGCCGCGGTCATGGTGGTTCGCGCCCACACCACGGGGCGACCCTGGCACGACCGGGTGGTGGACCTGCGCGTCGACGACTCCACCGACCCGGTCACCGAGCTCGACCGCCTGACCACCAAGTGGGAGCGCTATCAGCGGGTAGTCGCCGCCTTCCAGCTAGCGCTGAACGGGGATCCGGACACGGCCGACCGACAACTGGAGGAACTGCGCCCACAGGACCCCGAACTCGAGCCCGACCAGGCGCTTTGGCGGGCGGTCGTCGCGGCCCTAGCCGGACGGGAGGATGCCGCGCGGGAGATAGTCGAGCACCTCGGTGCCACCGCACCGCAGTTCGTGGAGGCGGCCCGTCGCTTCGCACCCGCGGGGCTGCTCCCCCGGGATGTGGTGGAACGAATACTGCCGCAGGCGCCCTGACTGCGGCCCGGCCGACCGGCACGGGCCCCGACAGTCCCCGTCCGCCACGGCACCTCGGCGGTGCTGTCTGGTCAGAAGACGGCGCCTCGGACAGCTGGTGCAAAAGCCGTCCGACCCGCGCGGGACTTGCCCGACGCATAGCGGCAGATGCTCAGCTGGTGGGGCGCTGCCTCGTGGTGCCGGGATGCTCGGCGTACCAGAGCTCCTCGAGGCGGCGGACGCGGTGATGTTCGAACATCAGCCAGCCGGCTCCGACCAGGAAGCCGGTGCCGGCGATCCCGGCGAGCACCAGACCAGAATCGTGATGCGACGTGGCGAAGGCCGCCAACGACGCGACGAAACTGACGAGGGCGAGACCGATCACCACAAGGCCCGGCATGATCTTGTTGTCCTTCATCGACTCACCCGCGTGCGTCCGCGTGGTGCGTGCATGGTCGACTGGATCGTTGGGACCCTTCATCGGAGACTCCTTAGAACTGCCCCCTCAGTGTGCTACCGACCGGGCAGAGAAGGAAGACTCACGACGGCACTGAGCACCATCAAAGCCAGCAGCGACCACCCGGCGCCCTGCCACGCCCACCGAGCATGCCCGTGCCGGACGCGGAAGCTGCGGACCAGCGACCACAGTCCGCCGACGAGCAGGATGGCCGGCGCGCCCAGCGCGAGCATCGTGCGCTGCGGGGCGCCGCAGCCGGCCGCCTCCGCGAGCGACCCGGTGCATGTCCCGATCCACACCATCGCCACGAAGAGGAACGTCGCGCCCGCGGCGGCGAAACCGAACCCGGCCCGGACGGCGTCGCGCACACCCGGTTCGGCATAGCTCGCGCCAGGCCGCAACTCCCGGGTGTGGTGGGACAGGTCCGTCATCGTGTCTTCTCCCGGTCGCGCAGTCGGTGATTTGCGGGGAGTTCCCGGGCGTCGACGTGGATAAACGCGAGCTGTCGGTGCTGCTGCCTACGATTCGGCCGTGACGAGGCTCAGGTGGAAGCTCTGTGCGGCCCTCGGTGTCGCCGCCGGGGCCACCGCCCACCTGGCCGGCGCAGACCTCGGCCTCAGCGCCGCGGTGGCATTGCTGGCTCCGGGGGTTGCCGTCGCCGCACCGCATTTCCTGCGCGCCGTGATCGTCGGGGCGGCCACCCCCACTGCGCGCGAACATCCCGTCGACGCGGACATGTCGGGCACCGAGTTCGAGGACTACATCGCACGGATCGCGCGCAGCTGCGGCGTGCCCGTGATCATGACGCCGCTGACCGGCGACTGGGGCGTCGACCTCATCGTCGGGCATCGGCCGAACCGGCTGGCCGTGCAGTGCAAACGCCAGTCACGACCCGTGGGCGCCGGAGCCGTGCAGGAGGTGGTCGCCGGGGCGCCCATGCAGGACTGCACGCAGACCATGGTCGTCACGAACCACCAATTCACGCCTGCGGCACGCAAACTCGCCGAACTTCACGGCTGCGAGCTGGTGGGCGGGGCGGACCTGCCGCGGCTGCGGTCGACGATCCGCCGGCTCACATCGACCTGAGCACCGCGCGCACCGCGTCGACCGCCGAGTCGAGCTCGGCCGTCGACACCGTCAACGCCGGCCGGAACCGCACGCTGTCCGCGCCGGAGCCGAGCATGATCACCCCGCACTCCCAGAGTCCGGCGATCAGCGCGTCGCGCTGCGCCGGGCTCGGCACGCTGAACGCGCACATCAACCCGCGGCCACGCACGTCGCGCACCAGCCCGGGAAATTCGAGTGCCAACCCGTCGAGCCGGCCGAGTAGATGGCGTCCGCTGTCGGCGGCACGCTCGAACAAGCCGTCGACCTCGATGACCTCCAGGATCCGGCGGGCGCGCACCATGTCGACCAGGTTGCCGCCCCACGTCGAATTGATCCGGGAGCTGGTGTGGAAGACGTTGGCGGGTACCTCGTCCACCCTGGTCCTGAACTGCTGCCCGTGTGCGCGGCCGCCCGCCATGATGCCGCACACCTGGGTCTTCTTGCCGAACGCGACCACATCGGGTTGAACACCCAATTGCTGGTAGGCCCAAGCGGTTCCGGTGATCCCGCACCCGGTCTGCACCTCGTCGAAAATCAGCAGCGCGTCGAACTCGTCGCACAGCTCCCGCATGGCGGCGAAAAACTGCGGCCGGAAGTGGCGGTCGCCGCCCTCTCCCTGGATCGGTTCGGCGATGAAACAGGCGATGTCGTGCGGGTGAGCCTCGAAGGCCGCGCGGGCCTGCCGCAGGGATTCGGCTTCCACCGAGTCCATGTCGGCACCTGGCCGCAGGTACGGGGCCTCGATGCGCGGCCAGTCGAACTTCGGGAACCGCGCCACCTTGTTCGGGTCGGTGTTGGTCAGCGACATCGTGTAACCGCTGCGCCCGTGGAAGGCGCCCGTCAGATGCAGCACCTTGGTGCCGAGTTCGGCGCTGCGGCCGTGCGCCTCGTTGTGGCGGCTCTTCCAGTCGAACGCGACCTTGAGCGCGTTCTCGACGGCGAGCGCGCCGCCGTCGACGAAGAACAGATGCGGCAGCTGCGGGTCACCCAGCACACGGGCGAACGTGTCGACGAAACGCGCCATCGGCACGCTGTAGACATCGGAGTTGCTGGGCTTGTTCAGTGCGGCGGCGGCGAGTTCGTCGCGGAAATCGTCGTCGCCGGCGAGCCCCGGATGGTTCATGCCCAGCGCCGAGGACGCGAAGAACGTGAACATGTCGAGATAGCCGCGGCCGGTGCGGGCGTCGACCAGGTGAGAACCGTTCGAACCGTCGAGATCGAGGACCAGGTCCAGTCCGTCGGCCAGAATGCTGCGCGCCAGCACCGCGTGCACGTCGGCAGGTGCGATGGCGGCGGCCCCTGACCGGACTGCAGCGCTGATCGACGGAAAAGTAGCGGTCATGGATCCACTTTAACGCATTTTTTACGGCACTGATGCCTTCTAGGGCGAATTTCATCGAAGTTGCAGCGGCCAGTCCGCTCGTGTCGGCAGGCGCTGCGTGTTTTCCGGGCCTAAAATCGGGCATCCGGCGCGACGATGCGTGCGGCGACTCGAAGCGCGGCCCGGATCGGCCGATGGTCGCGAGCGAAACTGGTCTTACGGTGGTGGTCGAGGTGGCTCAGTCCGCGCAGGCACGAAGCGCATCGATGCCGCGCGAGACGACAGGCCGACCGTCATGAATCTGCTCGGATCTTCACTCAAGCTGGCCCAAATCGCCGCCGGGACAGCACTTTTGGCCGGCGATGCCGCTCTCGGCGCCGGACGCGCCATCGCCGGCGTGGTCACCGATGCCGCGACAGGCGCAGCATCGACCGCCCACGCCGCAGCCGAGGCGGTCCAGGACGCGGCGGCCGGCGCGCCGGCGGCGCTGCAGACCGCCGTCGCGATCACGACCGAGGCGCTGGGCGGCCACCCCGTCAAACGCACCAGCCGGCTGAACTCGCACCACTGGATCGAGGTCTGCGGTCTGAGCGGTCCCGACGCCGACGCGATCGCCGCCGAGGTGCTCGCCGCCGTGACCGCCGTCGACGGGGTCAAGCACGCCGAAATCAACCGGTCGGTGGCGCGCGTCATCGTCACCACCGAGCCGGAAGGACCCGCCGAAGACCTGGCCGAGGTGGTGCTCGCCGCCGAACGTCGCGTCCGCACCGCACCCTGCGGTGAGCGGCACCGACCCCTCACCCTGCCCGGCGACGACGCGCTGCTGGCGGCACGGACCATCGGCGCGGTGGCCGCCGCCGTCGGCTTCGGCCTGTCCGTGACCGGCAGGGCGCTGCACGGGCCGAAAGTGTCGGAGCTGCTGTCGGTGGTTCCGACCATGGCCGCCAACGTTCCTCAGCTGCGCCGCCAGCTCGAACACCGGCTCGGGCGCGACAGCACCGACCTGCTGTTGAGCCTGATGGAAGCCGCGACGTCCGCACTGACCGCCTCACCGGCGTCCGCGGCCGCCGACGCCGCGACGCGCGCCTTGCTTGCCGCCGAGGCGTGGGATGCCCGCCTCGCGTGGCGCCGCCACGAGCCCCGACTGGCTGCTTATCCCCCCGACGGCGGCTTCCCCGATCGCGGCACCCTGGAGTGGAACTACGGCCCCGGCGAGCGCTACTCCGAGCGGATCGGCGAGGCCGGCATGGCCGCCGCGACGCTCATCGGGGCGGTCACCGGAAACCCCACGATCGCAGGCACTGCCGCGTTGGTGACCGCCGCCAAGCCGTCGCGAGCGGCGCGTGAAGCGTTCGGCTGCGCGATGACCCGCGGACTGACCGGCCGGCACGACGTCGTCGTCGTCCGCCCGCGAGCGCTGAGGCACCTGGACCGGCTCAACGCGATCGTCATCGACCCCCGCGTGCTCTATACCGACAAGCTCACCGTGACTCGCGTTGTCGGAGTGGCGAATTCGGGGCGAGCCCCGGCCTGGGAGGCGGTCCGGACGGCACTGGACACCGACGGCCTGGCGGCCGGCTGGCACAAGCTGTCCACCATCCCGGGAGCGGGGCGGGCGGGCAAGGCGCTGGTGAGCCCGGTGCGCGACCCCCTCGCCAGCGCCGTGGTCACCGAGGCGCGGCGCACCAAACCGCGGGTGGTGTCGGTCGCCGACGACGGGCTGCGCTCGCTGGCCCAAGGTTTCGATCGGCTCTATCCCGTCGACGGTTCGATCGACGAGGCGCTGGCCTCGGCGCTCGCCGAACTGAAAGCCGACGGCGCCACCGTCGCGCTGATCACCACGCCGGACATGGCGATGAACCAGGACGCCGACCTGACGATCGGGCTGGAACGTCCCGACTGGCGGCCGCCGTGGGGCGCCGACGTGTTCGTGCCGGACCTGCTGTCGGTCTGGCGCATCCTGCACTCGCTACCGACCGCGCGCGCCGTCACCGCCCGCGGTATCCGGTTATCGGTATCGGCCACCACGCTCGGCGCGCTGATGTTGATACCGAGCGTGCCGGGCAGCGGTCCGGAATCGGTGAACGTCGGCGTGGTGGGCGCGCTGTGGTCGGGGTTCACCGCGGGAAGCAAAGTGTTCAACGACCCGCCGCCCGAACCGGAGGTCGCGCACGACTGGCACGCCATGCCGGCCGACGAGGTGCAGCGACTGTTGCCCCGTCCACCCGACGAAATACCCGATGAGACAACAGGTTTGGCCGACCTCCTCGCGTTACGCGTGCTCGCGCGTGCCGGCTCCTGGGCATGGCACCTGACCCGCGATTTCGTCGGCGAGATGCGGACGGACCTCTCCGATCCCATCACGCCGCTGCTGGCCACCGGGGCGGTGGCCAGCGCCCTGCTCGGCTCCCCGCTGGATGCCGCGCTGGTCGGGGGCGTGCTGCTGGCCAACGCCGCGCTGTCGGCCGAACAGCAGCTGCACGCCGAGCGGATCCTGCGGCGGCTCATGGCCGTCGAGGAGCCGCTGGCCCGCCGGCGGACCGGTCCGCTCGATCAGCACGGCCACGAGAAGGTGTCGGCGCGCCGCCTGCGACCCGGCGACATCATCGAGGTCCACGCCGACGAGGTGGTCCCCGCCGATGCGCGGCTGATCGAGGCCACCAACGTCGAGGTCGACGAGTCGACGCTGACCGGCGAGTCGCTGCCGGTGCCCAAACAGACCGATCCCACGCCAGGAGCTGCACTGGCCGAGCGGGCCTGCATGCTCTACGCGGGCAGCACGCTGGTGGCCGGCACCGCGGTCGCGGTCGTTACCGCGGTGGGGTCCCGCACCGAGATGCGCCGCGCGCTGGCGATGGCTCCCGAGAAATCCCGGGAGATCGGCCTGCAGCGCCAACTGAGCCGGGTCACCAAGCGCGCCTTGCCGTTCAGCATGGGCGGCGGCACTCTGGTCGGGTTGCTCAGCGTGGCCCGCGGCACCCCGCTGCGCGAGGCCGTCAGCAGTGCGGTCGCGCTGGCGGTGGCCGCCGTCCCCGAAGGACTTCCGCTGGTGGCCACGCTGGCGCAACTGGCCTCGGCCCGTCGGCTCACCGGCGAGTCGGTGCTGGTGCGCAACGCGCAGTCGATCGAGGCGCTGGCCCGCCTGCAGGTGGTGTGCTTCGACAAGACCGGCACGCTCAGCGAGAACCGGCTGAGGGTCAAGGCCGTGTCCCCGGTCGACGGCTTCACCGAGGACCAGGTGCTCGACTCGGCCCTGAGCACGATCTTCGTCCAGCCCGGTCACCGTGCCCACCACGCCACCGACGACGCGATCCGCCGCGCCGTCCACGGCGAGGAGAACGCCGCGGACACCACCGCGATCAAGCGCGACGCGTTCCTGCCGTTCCAGGCCGGCCGGCCGTTTGCGGCCGCGATCGTCGGCCATCGCCTGACCATCAAGGGTGCACCGGAGGTACTCGCGTCGGCGCTGACCCGGGCCAACGGTCCGGTGGTGGCCGCCATCGACGACATGGCCGCCAAGGGACTGCGGGTGATCGCTGTGGCCGAGCGTCAGCTCACCCCGGAGCAGGCCGCCGCCGCGGCCGCCGACGCCGCCGCGTTCGAGGCGTTGTGCCGTTCGGAGCTGACGCCCATCGGCTTGCTCGGCCTGGCCGACACCCCCCGGGCCAGCGCCCGCCAGGTCCTTGAGGGGCTCACCGACCGGGGTATCGGGGTCCGTCTGATCACCGGCGACCATCCGGTGACCGCGATGGTGATCGCCGGCGAGCTCGGCCTCGACGTCACCGCCGAACAGGTGATGACCGGCACCGAATGGGAGCATCTGTCCGCGGACGAACGCGCCGACGCGGTCTGCTCGCGACTCGTGTACGCCCGCATGTCGCCCGAGCACAAGATCGACGTGGTGCAGACGCTGGAGCGCATCGGCATGGTGACGGCCATGGTCGGCGACGGCGCCAACGACGCCGCAGCCATCCGGGCGGCCAGCGTCGGGGTCGGCGTGGCCGCCCGCGGCAGCGATCCGGCGCGCACCGCCGCGGACGTGGTGCTGCTGGACGGCCGGATCGAGGCCCTGCTGCCGGCCCTCGATGAAGGTAAGCAGCTGTGGCGCCGCGTGCAGTCGGCGGTGTCACTGCTGCTGGGTGGCAACACCGGTGAGATCGCGTTCGCGCTCCTGACCAGCCTGCTGACCGGGCGATCGGCGCTCAACGCCCGACAGATGCTGCTGGTCAACATGCTGACCGACGCACTGCCGGCCGCGGCGCTGGCGGTGAGCCGGCAGACCGACACGACGGGACAGGTCGACCTGGACGAGGCGGCGATGTGGCGGGCCATCGGCGTGCGCGGTGCGGCCACGACGGCCGGCGCAGGCGCGGCCTGGATGATGGCGCGCGTGACGGGCACCCCCCAGCGCGCGTCGACCGTCGCGCTGATCGGGCTCGTATCGACGCAGCTGGCCCAGACTCTGGTCGACTCGCGCAGCCCGCTGGTAGTGGTGACCGCGCTGGGCTCGTTCATGACGCTGGCGGGAATCGTCAGTGTCCCAGTGGTCAGCCAGGCCTTCGGCTGCACGCCGGTGGGCCCGCTCGGCTGGGGTCAGGCGTTGTCGGCCACGGCGGTCGCCACGCTGTTGTCGGCGACCGCCCCGGGACTGCTCAGCCGGGCCACCGGCGCAGTGCGCGACCGCGTCGCCGCCATGGTGGACGACGAGCAGGCCGCACAGAGCGGGGCGGTCGCGAGGAAGACAGCGGCGGAAAAGGCGGCACCCGCCAAGAAGGCCGCGGTCACGAAGACGACCGCCAAAAAGACACCGGCCAGGAAGGCATCGGCGAAGAACACCGCGGTCACGAAGACGACCGGCAAGAAGGCCGCGGTCACGATGACGACCGGTGCACAGAAGACACCTGCGAAGAATCCGCCCGCCAGGAAGTCAGCCGTGAAGAAGGCAGGCGGCAGCCCTGCGTCGTGACGGGGCCGACCGGGCGCAGCCGTGCATTTTGGCCCTCACCGCGCCATTGCCAGTAATTAGTCCGGTATGTAGCGCCTACCACTGTAAAATTTCTGTAAGATGACCGTGCTGCGCGTCTTCACGTCGGCTGCGGTGCGGATCTTCTGCAGCAGGCCTTCCAGGGCCCGTGCCGACTCGACGTGAACCAGCAGCAGATAGTTGTCTTCGCCGGCCACCGAGTAACACGCCTCGATTTCGGGGATGTGCTCCAGCCGTGCGGGTGCATCATCGGGTTGAGAGGGATCGAGAGGGGTGATGGCGACGAACGCCGACAGCTTGCTGCCGACGGCCTCCGGGTCGATGCGCGCCGTGTATCCGGTGACGATCCCCCGCGACTCCAGTCGCCGCACCCTCGACTGCACTGCCGACACCGACAACCCCGCCGTCGCCGCCAGATGCGCCAGCGTCGCCCGACCGTCGGCGACCAGCTCGCGGGCCAGCACGCGATCGATCTCGTCGAGCGGCTGCACGTCTGCGGGATCGGTCATGGGCGCACTGTATCGGAGCGCCCATGAGTAGCGTCGAAACCTGGCAGTTGCGCGCGCAATTCGCGGCAGGACTCTCGCAGCTGCACGGCGCCGAGGCGCCCGCCGGCCACACGCTGGTCGAGGTCAGCGCTGCGGTGAACGCCGCCTACGTCACCGAGAATCCCGACGCCCAGCGGCTGGGCTCGCTGGAGCGGGTCACCGCCGAGCGACACGGCGCGATCCGCGTCGGTTCGGCGGCCGAGCTGGCACAGGTGGCCGACCGGTTCCCGGCGTTCGGCATGCATCCCGTCGGCTTCGACGATTTACGCGAAGCTGCCTCCCCGGTGCCCGTGGTGTCCACAGCGTTCCGTCCGATTGATCCGGATGAGCTCGCGCGCAACCTCTTTCGAGGGCACCACGTGCACCACCCCTACGACCTCTACGAGAAAGTCGCATCCTCATGACCACCGTTCTGACCTCCCCGCTGCCCACCGCCGACGCGCTGCGCGCCCGCGTCCAAGACGCACTGACCGCGGTCGGCGCGACCGTCGACCTGCGCCCGGCCGGCGCGGGAGGAATGCCCGCCGGCACTCCGATCTCCGGTGACGTGCTGTTCACGGTGCCGGCCGCGTCGGCATCCGATGCCGATGCCGCGATATCCGCTGCTGCCGACGCATTTTCGACGTGGCGGACGACCCCGGCGCCGGTGCGGGGGGCGCTGGTGGCCCGGCTCGGTCAGCTGCTCGTCGAACACAAGACCGATCTGGCCACGCTGGTGACCATCGAGGCCGGCAAGATCACCTCCGAGGCGCTCGGCGAAGTGCAAGAGATGATCGACATCTGCGAGTTCGCCGTCGGGCTGTCGCGGCAGCTCTACGGCCGCACCATCGCGTCCGAGCGCCCGGGACACCGGCTGATGGAGAACTGGCATCCGCTCGGCGTGGTCGGGGTCATCACCGCGTTCAACTTCCCCGTCGCGGTGTGGGCGTGGAACACCGCGGTGGCCCTGGTGTGCGGCGACACCGTGGTGTGGAAGCCGTCCGAGCTCACGCCGCTGACCGCGGTGGCGTGCCAGGCCCTGCTGGAGCGGGCCTGCGCGGACGTCGGGGCGCCCGCCGCGGTGGGACGTCTGCTGCTGGGCGAGCGTGAGATCGGCGAGACCTTGGTCGACGACCCGCGGGTGGCGCTGGTGTCGGCGACCGGCTCGGTGCGGATGGGCCGCGAGGTCGGTCCGCGGGTGGCGCAGCGGTTCGGCCGCGCGCTGCTCGAGCTGGGCGGCAACAACGCCGCGATCGTGACCCCCTCGGCCGATCTGGATCTGGCGGTGCGCGGCATCGTGTTCTCGGCCGCGGGCACCGCCGGTCAGCGGTGCACCACGCTGCGGCGGCTGATCGTGCACTCGTCGATCGCCGACGAGCTGGTGTCGCGGATTGTGGCGGCCTACCGGCAGCTTCCGGTCGGCGACCCGCTGGCCGACGGCACGCTGGTGGGGCCGCTGATCCACACGGCCTCCTACCGGGACATGGTCCTGGCGCTGCAGCAGGCCGAGGCCGAGGGTGGCGAAGTGATCGGCGGCGAGCGCGTCGACGCCGGGGACGAGGGCGCGTTCTACGTGACACCGGCGGTGGTGCGGATGCCCGCGCAGACGGCCGTGGTGCACCGGGAGACGTTCGCCCCGATCCTCTACGTGCTGACCTACGAAAGCCTCGACGAGGCCATCGCGCTGAACAATGCGGTGCCGCAGGGTCTTTCGTCGTCGATCTTTACGCTGGACATGCGGGAGGCCGAGCGCTTCCTGGCCGCCGACGGATCGGATTGCGGGATCGCCAACGTCAACATCGGCACGTCGGGCGCGGAGATCGGCGGCGCGTTCGGCGGTGAGAAGGAGACCGGTGGCGGTCGCGAGTCCGGCTCGGACGCGTGGAAGGCCTACATGCGGCGCGCGACCAACACCGTCAACTACTCGGCGGAGCTGCCACTGGCCCAAGGCGTGCACTTCGGCTAGCCCCGATACGCGCGAACGTGCGTGCCTGCGGCCGACACACCGCCCTAGGGACCGACTTCACGCACGCTCGCGGCAGACTTGAGCCATGGACCTTCACGGCAGGACAGCGATCGTCACCGGCGGCGCGTCGGGAATCGGGGCCGCGATCGCGGACGAGCTCGCCCGAAACGGCGTCAGCGTCGTGGTCGGCGATCTGGACGAGGCGGGCGCGCACGCGACCGCGGCAGCGATCCGGGATGCCGGCGGCGCCGCCGTCGCACTGCGCGCCGACGCCGCCGAGGTCGTCGACATCGAAGGTCTGATCACGCTCGCCGCCCGAGAGTTCACACCCGTCGACATCTACGTCGCCAATGCCGGCATCATCGGAAAAGCCGGTCTGGGAACCGAATCCGACTGGGACGCGATCCTGGACGTCAATCTGCGCGCGCACATCCGCGCGGCCCGGCTCGTGGTACCGCACTGGCAGTCCCGGGGATCGGGGCACTTCGTGTCGGTGGCGTCGGCCGCCGGGCTGCTCACCCAGCTGGGTGCGGCGGGTTACGCGGTCAGCAAGCACGCGGCGGTGGGGTTCGCCGAATGGCTGGCGATCACCTACGGCGACGACGGCATCGGGGTCAGCTGCGTGTGCCCGCTCGGGGTGGAGACGCCGCTGCTGCAGGCCGTGCGCAGCACCGAGGATCCGGATGCGCGGCTGGGCGCGTCGTCGATCGAGCACTCGGCCGGCGTGATCAGCGCCGCCGATGTCGCGTCGGTGACGGTCGAGGCCGTGCGCGAAGGCCGGTTCCTGGTGTTGCCGCACGCCGAGCTGCTGGAGATGTACCGACACAAGGGCGGTGACTATGACCGCTGGATCAGCGGAATGCGCCGCTACCAGCGGACCCTGCGCGCGCTCTGAACCTCAGGGTGGCCACGGCCTATCCGGCGAACTCCGGGACCGTGGAAATCCGCCCGTGCGCCATAGACGGTGGCCGGGCCGCCCTGCATCATGATGCCCACGGCGATCAGCGCCGTCGCAGCGTCAGGTGGAAATCCTTGGGCATCAACGTCAACCGCTGTGCGACCTGCAGCCGGTAACCCGGATCGGGGATTAGCTCGTAGCGGCGCAACAGCACTGCCAGCAGCAGCACCGCCTCGTGCAGCGCGAACTGCCGGCCGATGCACGACCGCAGCCCGGTACCGAACGGCTTGTACAACCCCGCGGGCCGCGCCCTGACTTTGTCCGGCGCGAAGCGGTCGGGATCGAAGGCCTCGGGGTCGTCACCCCACCGCGGGTCCCGGTGCAGCCCCATCGTCAACGCAAGCACCCAGTCGCCCTTGCGCATCGGATGCACCCCGGCCAGCACGGTGTCCTCGCGGGCGGCCCGGTAATAGCCTGGCACCGTCGGCTGCAGCCGCAACGCCTCATCGAAAATGCGCCTCACGTGGCGTAGTTTGGCGATCAGCTCGAAAGCCGGGCGTTCATCGTCACCCCACACCTCGGCGATCTCGGCGCGCGCCCGTTCGGCGGCTTCGGGGTGCCGCGACAGGAAGTACAGCGCGAAAGACAGTGCTCCTGAGGTGGTTTCGTGGCCGGCGACCAGGAAGTTGATCAACTGGTACCGGATGTTGGCCGCGTCCAGATCTGACACCAGCATCAGTTCGAGCAGGTCGTCGTGGCGCCCGAGCCCGCCGCGCACGCGTTCGGCGATGATCTCGTCGGCGAGCGTGTGCATCTGCGCGGCGTGGTGGCGAACCACGCGCTCGACCCTGCGCGCGAAGACCCGCGGCAGGAATGTCGCACGCAACACCCCGAGCCGGTCCGATCCCTGCAGCCCGGCGACCATGTGCTCGACGAACGGATGCGCGTCCTCGGAGTCGAAGCAGCCGAAGGGATAACCGGCAGCGCAGCGCCCGATCGTCTCCAGCGTCACCCGCGTCGTATCGGCGGGGACGTCGATCGGCTCGCCGGTGCCGGCCCGCGCGTCCCACCGCGCCAGCAATTCGCCGGCGACATCGAACATCACGGCGTGATACCGGTGCATCGCCTGCCTGCTGAATGCCGGCATCAGCACGTCGTGCGCCTTCTGCCAGTTCGGTTCGTGGTTGTAGGCGGTGAACAGGCCGTCGCCGCCCATGATCCGCAGCGCCTCGATGTCGGGACCGACGTGCTTGCAGAACCGGCTCTCGTCGCTGAGCTCGACCACCGCCTCCGCGCCCGCCGCCACGACGTATCGTGCGCCCAGAAAACGGAACTCGAACACCGGACCGGTAATCTGCGAGGACGGCTGGGTGAGAATGTCCTCGCTGAAGCCGAGCACGTCGCCGAGAACCGGGACGCGCCGCGGCGGGTGTGGCAGCTTCGGAAACGACACCCGGTCACCAACGAGGGCCATGGGCCCCAGCCTCCGCCGCTATTTTACATGTGTCAAGTAGTATCGGGCCATGACTGAAGGTCGCCGCAGGCTCTCACCCGAGGATCGTCGCAACGAGTTGCTGGCCCTCGGAGCCGAGGTGTTCGGCCGACGGCCGTACGACGAGGTCCGCATCGACGAGATCGCCGAACGCGCCGGCGTCTCGCGCGCGCTGATGTACCACTACTTCCCGGACAAGCGTGCGTTCTTCGCCGCGGTCGTCCGCGCGGAGGGCGAACGGATGTTCCAGGCCACCAACACCCCTCCCCTGCCCGGTCAGTCGCTGTTCGCTCAGGTCCGCACCGGCGTGCTCGCCTATCTGCGCTACGACGAGGAGCACCCGCACCGGGCCTGGGCGGCATACACGGGAACAGGGCGGTCCGATCCGGTGCTGCGCGGCATCGAAAACGTCGACAACGATCGTCAGGCCGACCGGATCATGGACCGCGTCACCGAAGCCGCCGGCCCGGTCGACGCGAAGGTGGAGCGCGATCTGCGCGCGACCGTCTACGGCTGGCTGGCGTTCACGTTCGAGATGTGCCGGCAGCGCCTGCTGGACGCCTCACTGGATGCAGACCTGATCGCCGATCTCTGTGCCCACGGCCTGATGGACGCGGTGGGCCGGGTGCCGGGCATCCCGGCCGTGCTCGTCGAGTCCGTCGCGCCGCACCAGCGCTGAGGTCAGCCCTGACAGCGGTTGCGGAAATCCACCAGCGGCTGCCGGATGTTCCGCAGGTCGGCGGCCACCTGCGGATTGGCATCCATGTACGCGGTCACCGCGGCCTTCTTCTCCTCGCGCGGCTTGTCCTTGAGCGTGGTGAAGAAGTCGTTGACCGGCGGGTGGGTGAACAGGTAGGCCGACGTGGCGGCGCTGACGCCGGTCATGACACCGGCGAGGTCGGCCGCCGTGCAGTTGGGCGCCGCCGGCTGGGCGTGAGCGGTGGCCGACGACAGGACGACGCCGGCCGCGCCGAGCGCCGCGGCGGTCATCCGCCGCACAGAGATCTTTCGCACCCAGCGATCGTAGGCTGCTCAGCCGCCGCAGCGTTTGCGAAAGTCCACCATGGGCTGCCGGATTGCCTGCAGCTCCGCCCGTACCTGCGGGTTGGCGTCCATGTAGGTCTGCAGCGCCGCGCGACGCGCTTCCGGCGGCTGCCCCTTGAGGCTGGTGAAGAAGTCGTTGACGGGCGGATGGGTGTACAGGTACGCCGACGTCGCCGCCATCACCCCGGTCATCGTCCCCGCCAGGTCTGCCGAAGAGCAGGTCGGCGGAGCCGGTGGCGGCGGCTGTGCGGCGGCGGACGCGGCGGTACCGAGCACGGCGGCGCAGCCGATCGCGGCCAGCACGGGTGCCAGGAAATGAGATGCCATGCGCTTCTCCTCGGTTCTCATCGTCCGCCGCGTCCGCCGCCGCCGCCGGGGCGGCCCCCGCCGCCGCCCGGCCGTCCCGGGTTGCCGATATCCGGACGACCGGGTCGTCCGATGTCGGGCGGACGAGGATTGACGTCGATATCGGCATCGGCATCGAAATCGACGTTCCACCACTCGTTACAGTCGTAGTAATCCAGATCGCACGGGTAGGGCACGTACGGGCCTTCGCCCGGGCCGGCCCCGGTGTTGGAGCCGCGCACCTCGCCCTGCGAACAGATGGTCGTGCCGCCGGCACTGGTGCAATCGGCAACCGCGGGCGGCGCGATGGCGATACCGGTGCAACACACCACCGGTGCGACGAACAGGTAAACCAACCGCATCTTGCACACTCCCTGCGTTGGTTCGCGCACAGCCTCTGTTGGCTCACGGATCGCTGCGTCAGCGTAGGCATCAGTCCTCACCCCCGGCATCCCCCACAACGGGTGAAACAGTTTGCCGCTCTGTGGAATTACCGTAAGCAAATATCCGGGCTTCTCACAGCCAGGTCGGCGCTTCCCCCGGATCGGGGGACGACAGCACCGCGGACAGCACCCTACGCTCCGCCCGAGGGGGCGATCGGAGGATGAGCGCGATGGATGGTGACAAGGTGTGGTCGCGGCCTGCGGCCATGGCGATCCCGCCCGAGGGCTACTTCGAGCTGGAGCGCGGCCGGTATGGTCCGGTCTATCCGCGCACCCCCGCGTGCTACGGATTCTCGATCATCGCGAAGGTCAAGGAGGGCCGCGAAGAAGCCGTGCGGGCGTATGGCAAGCAGATCGAGGACGCGATCGCCGGCAGTCCCGACGTGCTGGCACCGTTACGGCTGCACTACCTGCGCTGGGTGCTGTTCGACGTCGGCTCCGGCCTGCACTTCCAGTACCAGGGCATCTTCGACACCGACTTCGACAAGTACACCGAGGACGCCGTCCGCCTGTTCAGCGCGACCGGGATCACCACGGTTTTCACCAATCTCGAAGGTTTTCCCGAGGATTGGCAGAGCAACCCCGAAGCCTTCATCACGTTCGTCCGCGAGCATCAGTACCCCAGTTTCCTCGAATATGGGGAGTACCCGTACGTGACCGCGGACGAGATCAAGAAGGCGTTGCGGCTGAAGGCGGCCTTCTCCGACATGCTCGACCAGATGCAGTGATGAGAGCTCGCGCGAAGATCCGATCGCAGTGACCCTTCAGCTCGACGACATCCAGCACATCCTGCTGACCCGCACACCCGCCATGACCGGGCGCTACGAGTTCCTGACGTTCGACCATCCGGCCGGTGGAAGAGCCTGGCTCACCGAGCTTCTCGACGTCGTTCAGTCGGCCGCGGACGTCACCGCCACCATGGACGCTTCGCGACGCTGGGTCACGGTCGCCTTCACCTGGGCCGGGCTGCGCGCGCTGGGGGTCTCCGATTCGAGCCTGGCCACATTTCCCGACGAGTTCCGTGAGGGCATGGCGGCGCGGGCCGACATCCTCGGCGATACCGGCGCGAACGCCCCGGAGCACTGGGTGGGTGGACTGGCCGGAGACGCCCTCCACGCTATCGCGATCCTGTTCGCCCGCGACGACGAGGAACACGCCCGCTGTGTCGGCGAACACGATGCGCTGGTGGCCCGCTGCGATGGTGTGCGCACCCTGTCCTACCTGGACCTGAACGCCCACCCGCCGTTCAACTACGCCCACGACCATTTCGGATTCCGCGACCGACTGTCCCAGCCCGTCATCAAGGGCTCGGGCGAGGAACCGACCCCGGGTTCGGGTGCGGCGCTCGAGCCAGGCGAGTTCATCCTCGGCTATCCCGACGAGGACGGCCCCGTCGCCGATCTACCGCAACCGGATGTTCTGTCCCGCAACGGGAGCTACCTGGCCTACCGCCGACTGCAGGAGCACGTCGGGGCGTTTCGCGCGTACCTCGCCGACAACGCCGCGACTTCGGAGGAGCAAGAGTTGCTGGCCGCGAAGTTCATGGGACGCTGGCGCAGCGGGGCTCCCCTGGTGCTCGCGCCCGACGCCGACGATCCCGAGCTGGGCGCAGACCCGATGCGCAACAACGACTTCAACTACAAGGAGATGGATCCGTTCGGCTATGCGTGCCCGCTCGGTTCGCACGCCCGGCGACTGAACCCGCGGGACATCGCGCACTACATGAACCGCCGCAGGATGATCCGGCGGGGCGCGACCTACGGGCCGGCGCTACCGGACGGGGCGCCCGACGACGGCGTCGACCGCGGGATCGCCGCGTTCATCATCTGCGCCAGCCTGGTGCGACAATTCGAGTTCGCCCAGAACGTGTGGATCAACGACAAGACGTTCCACGAACTCGGCAACGAGCACGATCCCATCTGCGGCACCCAGAACGGCACGCTCGACTTCACCGTTCCCAAACGTCCGATCCGCAGGGTCCACAAGGGCATTCCGGCGTTCACCACGCTGCGGGGCGGCGCCTATTTCTTTCTGCCCGGGCTCAACGCCCTGCGCTACCTCACCACACTCGGTAGTTAGGAGTGTCTCGATGGCCACACGACCAGCTAGAACCTACAACCAGGACCACCTGCCGCGGCCCCGCGACGGCCGTCGCCGGATGAGCATCTACTGGACGTGGAGTTATCCCTGGGAATCGCAACGGGATCCGGCGGCGATGAGCAACCGCTTCTCGACCATGACCGAGGTTCGCAACGTCGCCTACCCCGCCTACGAAACCCCGGAGTTCGACGCGGCCCACTTCCTGCAGGGCATCGCCGGAACGCTTCAGCTCTTCCACCGGTCTACGCTGATGTTCCAGGATCTTGTCGGAGAGCTGACCGGACACCCGGTCGCCGTCTTCCAGCGCATCGACCAGGCCGGCTACTCCCAGCCCATCGACGAGCGGATCCTGGCCGACACCGACACCCTGATGGTGTTCGGGCTCGACCACCTGAACTCCGAACTCGAAGCCGGACGCGACGAAGTCGAAGCGTTGCGTGAGTGGCTGCACCGTGAGGGCACCTGCCTGTTGCTGGCCCCGCATCACGATGTCGGCTTCACCGACGATCTCGGCCAGCGGCAGGTCGAGTACCGTCACCACGGGGACCGCCTGGTCCCCCGCCAGCAGCGGTTCAGCAGGTACACCCGCTCGTTGATGCGGGCGCTGGGAGTCCCGGTGCACAACATCTGGGGATTGCGCCCCGCCGTGCGCAGCGGAACACGTGATCCGGTCGCGCTCAACGCCTATCACGAGTTCGACGACCGGGGACTGCTGGCCGATGTGCCGACGCTGAGTTTCCACCAGCACCTGCCGCACTACGAGCTGACCGCCCCGGAAGGCGCGAGTCTGCGGGTCCTGGCCCGTCAGCCCATCGACCTGGACCGTCCCCACCCGTTCACCGCCGCCGGCAACTCCGCGTTCAACGCCGTGGTCTGGATGCCCCCGGACGGGGACCGCGCCGGTGACATCGTGCTGATCGACTCGACGCACTTCACCACGCTGTTCGGCGGGACACAGAGTCTGCAGAACCTGTGGCGGAACCTGGCGACGATGACCGAGGGGTGATCAATCCGTGATCAGGCCAACCCTTTTCGCCTCACTCACCGCGTCGGCACGTGACGACACCCCCAGCTTGCGGTAAATGGATGTCGCCTGACTCTTGGCCGTCTCACGGCCGATCACCAACTCCTCGGCGATCCGCTGCAGCGACAGGTGGCTGGCCAGATGCGGCAGCAACCGCAGTTCGGCAGCGGTCAACGGGCGGGCACCGCCGGCCGCCATCGCCTTGACGCGGTCGATGCGCTGGATCAGCGCGGTCGCGTCGGGCTCACGGTGACAGGTGCGCTCAGCGGCGGCCAGATGCCGGGCGAGCAGATCCGGATCCTGGATGACCGCCGCCGTCCACGCCAGCAGTCCGTGGCCGAGAAGTGCTGTGCGCGCGGACAGACTGCCCAGCCGGGCCAGCAGGGTCTCGGTCACGGTCACCGCCTGTCCGACGTCCTCACCGACTCGTGCGGCCATCACCGCGCTGGTGGCGTACACGACGATCATCGGCACAACGTCGCACAGGTCGTACTTGTCGGCCAGCGTCCGGGCCGCTTCGCTGCGCTGCACCGCGGCTTCGTCGTCGCCGGCAGCGAGGTCGAGCAGCGCCAGGTGCGCCAGCGCCGCGGCATGGAATCCCGGCAGTTCGTCGATCACCGGCAGTGCGGCCTCCAGCAGACCGCGAGCGCGGGTGGCGTTGCCGCGCATGGCCTCCGCGGCGCCCTTCATGACGGTGGCCGCGCCCCACCACGGGTTCACCAGATTGTCCCCGGCCGCGCGGACGACGTCGGCCTGCCGCACCACTTCGTTGACCCCGTTCGCGCCCAGAAGCGAACTGATCAGCGCCACCGCCACTTTCACCGAGGGTGTGCCGTCGGACAGCGGGTACCCACGGTCGGCGCGCACCGCCAGCATCAGTGACCGCTGGATCAACTCGGCGTCGGCCGTCGTCACCCCCAGCCAGGCGCGCGCGACCGCGGCGTCGGGGTGTTCGGCGAACGTGCGCGCATCCAGCATCGTCAACCGGCGCGCCAGCACCCCGGCCCGCCCGTCGAAGCCCAGTCGGACCGCCTCGCAGTTCACCAGGGCAGCGGCCCGCTCACGGTTCCCTGCGTCGACCGCATGCACCAGCGCACCGTCGATGTCACCGTCCCGTTCCAGCAGATCTGCTGCGCGCGTCGCCAATTCACGAAAACGGGCGGGCGCGGTGAGACGCAGCCGGACGCGGAGCACATCGCCGAACAGGTGGTGGTAGCGATACCAGATCCGTTGGTGGTCAGTCGCGATCAGGAAGGGATTGCCCGATCCCGTCAGCGTCGCCAGCATGCGCGCGGAGTCGTCGCGGCCCAGCACGGTGTCGAGCTGCTCGGCGGTGAAGCGTCCGAGCACCGCCGACTCGACCAGAAACGTCGCGGTGTTCGCGTCGAGCCGGTCGATGACCTCTTCGACCACATAGTCGACCACCAGGTTGTCGCGTCCGGCCAGCGTCTCAAGCGTGGTGCCGTCCCGCAACGCCATCGCGGTCAGCACCACGCCCGCCGGCCACCCCTCGCAGAGGTCGACGACGGCCGAGATCGTCGCATCGTCACATGCACCGCTGACGGAGGTGAGCACGTCGACCGACTCCTGGGGGGCAAACCGCAGCACCTCTTGGTCGATCCGCACGACGGCGCGCTGCAGCCCGCGCCGCGCCAGGCCCAGCGGCAACACATACCGACCGACCAGCACCGCGGTGGTCGTCGGCGGCGCCTGGTCGAGCAGCATCTGCAGTGCGGTCACCGCTGCGGGGTCGGAGAGCTTGTGCACGTCGTCGAGCAGCACCACCAGCGCGCCGCAGCCGTCCAGCAGCTCGACCACCGCGGGCACCAGCTGAGCCTGTGGGCTGCGCCCGGGACCCCGCAGATAGCGCAGCAGATCGCTGTCTCCGCCGGTGAGCTGCACGACAGCCGTCGCGATGTGCAGCAGCAGGTGCACCGGGTCGTCGTCGAGATGGTCGAGGCGGACCCAGGCGAACGGCCGCGCGTCCGCGGCGTCCCACAGCGCGGCCGCGGTGGTCTTGCCGTAGCCGGCGGGGGCGGACACCACGACGACGTCACCGCCGTCCGCCGCCGTCAGCCGCCGGAGTACCCCCGGGCGTCGGATGACGCGGTCAGCGATCCTCGGCCGGCCGATGGTCGCGGCCGGAATCCGGGGCCGCCAGTCCCCCGCCAGCACGTCAAAATCCTAAACCCGACCCGCGGTGACGTGCTCGTTTTCGCTATATGGACTGGTGCACGGATCGGATGTCGGTGCCCGAGGGCACCATGGACGTCATGTCTGTCACCACCGATCCGCTGTCACGCTTCTCCGCGTTGACGCGCGAATGGTTCGCGGGCACCTTCGTCGAGCCCACACCGGCGCAGGCGCAGGCCTGGAATGCGATCGCCGACGGCGACAACACACTGGTCATCGCGCCGACCGGATCGGGCAAGACGCTCGCGGCGTTCTTGTGGGCGATCGACGGGCTGGCCCGTGATCCCGAGGCCACCCGCGGCACCCGGGTGTTGTACGTCTCTCCGCTGAAGGCGCTGGCCGTGGACGTCGAACGCAACCTGCGCACCCCGCTGACCGGCATCTCGCGGATCGCCGAACGTACCGGTGAGCAACCACCGGCCATCAGCGTGGGGGTCCGTTCCGGCGACACCACGCCCAGTAAGCGCCGCGAGCTGATCAGCAAGCCGCCCGACATCCTGATCACCACGCCGGAATCGTTGTTCCTGATGCTGACCTCGGCGGCCCGCGAGACATTGGCCGACGTTCAAACGGTCATCGTCGACGAGGTGCACGCGGTGGCGGGCACTAAGCGGGGCGCCCACCTGGCATTGTCCCTGGAGCGCCTCGACGCGATGCTGCCCCGGCCGGCCCAGCGGATCGGGCTGTCGGCCACCGTGCGTCCACCCGAGGAGGTGGCCCGGTTCCTGTCCGGTGCGGCCCCGACCACCATCGTCGCACCGCCCGCGGCCAAGACTTTCGATCTGACCGTGCAGGTTCCGGTGCCCGACATGGCCAACCTTGAGGGCAACTCGATCTGGCCCGAGGTGGAGCAGCGCATCGTCGACCTGATCGAGGCTCACAATTCCTCGATCGTGTTCGCCAACTCGCGGCGGCTGGCCGAGCGGTTGACCGCCCGGCTCAACGAGATCCACGCCGAGCGGGCAGGTATCGAGCTCGGCGCGCACAACCCCGGGGTGGCCGGCGGCTCCCCAGCCCACCTGATGGGCAGCGGGCAGACCTACGGCGCGGAGCCGGTGCTGGCCCGCGCGCATCACGGTTCGGTCAGCAAGGAGGCCCGCGCGGACGTCGAGGAAGCACTCAAGAGCGGCCGGCTCAAGGCGGTCGTGGCCACGTCCAGCCTGGAGCTCGGCATCGACATGGGCTCGGTCGACCTGGTGATCCAGGTGGAGACGCCGCCCTCGGTGGCCAGCGGGCTGCAACGCATCGGCCGCGCCGGCCACCAGGTCGGCGAGATCAGCCAGGGCGTGCTGTTCCCCAAGCACCGCACCGACCTGATCGGCTGCGCGGTCAGTGTGCAGCGGATGCTGGCAGGCCAGATCGAGACGATGCGGGTGCCCGCCAACCCGCTGGACGTGCTCGCCCAGCACACCGTGGCGGCGTGCGCGCTGGAGCCGGTCAACGCCGAGGCCTGGTTCGACACCGTGCGCCGTAGCGCCCCCTTCGCGACACTGCCCCGCAGCGCGTACGAGGCGACGCTGGATCTGCTGTCGGGCAAGTACCCGTCGACGGAGTTCGCCGAACTGCGGCCGCGCATCGTCTACGACCGCGACAGCGGCACCCTGACGTCCCGGCCCGGCGCCCAGCGGCTGGCCGTCACCTCCGGCGGAGCCATCCCGGACCGCGGCATGTTCACCGTGTACCTGGCCACCAATGCGGACTCCGAAAAGCCTTCGCGCGTTGGAGAACTCGACGAGGAGATGGTCTACGAGTCCCGGCCCGGCGACGTCATCTCCTTGGGTGCGACCAGCTGGCGGATCACCGAGATCACCCATGACCGGGTGCTCGTCATCCCCGCCCCCGGCGAGCCCGCCCGGCTGCCGTTCTGGCGAGGCGACGGTGTGGGCCGGCCCGCGGAGCTCGGGGCGGCCATCGGCGCGTTCAACGGAGAGCTGGCCCGGCTGGACCGGGCGGCATTCGAATCCCGCTGCCAGGAAGTGGGTTTCGACGCATTCGCCACCGACAACCTGTGGCAGCTGATCTCCGAACAGCGGGAGGCCACCTCGGCTGTGCCGTCGGACACCACGCTGGTGGTGGAACGGTTCCGCGACGAGCTCGGCGACTGGCGCATCATCCTGCATTCCCCGTACGGGCTGCGGGTGCACGGGCCGCTGGCGTTGGCGGTCGGCAAACGGCTCTACGAGCGGTACGGCATCGATGAGAAGCCGACCGCGTCCGACGACGGCATCATCGTGCGGCTGCCCGACACCGACGACACCGCCCCCGGCGCAGACATCTTCGTGTTCGAGCCCGACGAGATCGAGCCCCTGGTGACCGCCGAGGTCAGCTCGTCGGCGCTGTTCGCGTCCCGGTTCCGGGAGTGCGCCGCCCGCGCTCTGCTGCTGCCGCGCCGGCACCCGGGCAAGCGCTCGCCGCTGTGGCACCAACGTCAGCGGGCCGCCCAGCTGCTCGACGTCGCGCGCGGTTATCCGGATTTCCCGATCGTGCTCGAAGCGGTCCGGGAATGCCTGCAGGACGTCTACGACGTCCCGATGCTGGTCGACCTGATGTCGCGCATCGCGCAGCGGCGGGTGCGGCTACTCGAGGTCGAGACTGCGACCCCGTCACCGTTCGCGGCGTCGCTGCTGTTCGGCTATGTCGGCGCGTTCATGTACGAAGGTGACAGCCCGCTGGCCGAACGCCGCGCCGCCGCACTGTCTCTGGATCCGACGCTGCTGGCCGAACTGCTCGGCCGCGTCGAGCTGCGCGAGCTGCTCGACGCCGACGTGGTCGCCACCACGGCGCGGCAGCTGCAGCACCTGACACCGGAACGGCTGGCCCGCGACGCCGAGGGGGTCGCCGACCTGCTGCGGCTACTCGGACCGCTGACCACCGACGAGATCGCCGCGCGCTGTGAGCATTCCGAGATCGGCGGCTGGCTGGAAGGTCTGCTGAGCGCCAAACGGGTGCTGCAGGTGTCCTTCGCCGGGCAGTCCTGGTGGGCCGCCATCGAGGACATCGGCCGGCTGCGCGACGGTGTCGGTGTGGCGGTGCCGGTGGGTGTGCCGATGGCGTTCCTGGAGCAGGTGGTCGATCCGCTGGGCGAGTTGCTGTCGCGGTATGCGCGCACACGGGGCCCGTTCACCACCGCCGAGGCGGCCGCCCGTTTCGGGTTGGGGCTGCGCGTGGCCGCCGACGTGTTGGGCCGGCTGGCCGTCGACGGCAAGCTGGTGCGCGGCGAATTCACCGACGTGGCCGCCGATTCCGGGGAGCAGTGGTGCGACACGGAGGTGCTGCGCATCCTGCGCCGGCGGTCGCTGGCAGCGCTGCGGGCCCAAATCGAGCCGGTCAGCACCGCGGCGTTCGGGCGCTTCCTGCCCTCGTGGCAGATGCTCGGCGGCGATACGGTCACCGGTGTCGACGGCCTGGCCGCGGTGATCGACCAGCTGGCGGGAGTGCCGATGCCGGCGTCGGCGGTCGAGCCGTTGATCTTCGGGCAGCGGGTGCGCGACTACCAGCCCGGCATGCTCGACGAACTGCTGGCCTCCGGCGAGGTGCTGTGGTCGGGTGCCGGTTCGCTGTCCACGGCCGACGGCTGGGTCGCGTTCCACCTGGCCGAGACCGCTCCGTTGTCGCTGGCGCCGCCCGGGGAACTCGACCTCACCGATGTGCACCATGCGGTGCTGGGCGCACTGGCCGGCGGCGGAGCGTACTTCTTCCGGCAGCTATCGGTCGACGGCGTCACCGCGGCGTCGTTGAAAGAGGCGTTGTGGCAATTGATCTGGGCGGGATATGTCGGCGGTGACACGTTCGCTCCGGTGCGGGCGCTGCTGGCGGGCACTCGGGGCACCGGTCAGCGCCGGGCGGCGACGCCGTCGCACCGGCATCGCCGGGCTCCCCGGCTGAACCGCTACAGCTTGAGCACGTCGAACCTCAGCGCGCACCGCGACACCGACCCGCCGGTGGCGGGTCGCTGGTCGGCGCTGCCGGTCGCCGAGGTCGACACCACCATGCGCGCGCACTATCAGGCCGAACAACTGCTGGCTCGGCACGGCGTGCTGACCAGGGGTGCCGTGGCCGGTGAGAACTTCCGGGGGAATGTACCCGGCGGGTTCGCGTCGATGTACAAGGTGCTGACCACGATGGAAGAGGCCGGCCGGTGTCAGCGCGGCTATTTCGTGGAGTCCCTCGGCGGCGCGCAGTTCGCGACGGCCAGCACCGTCGACCGGTTGCGCAGCCACGCCGACAGCATCGACGACCAGCAGCAGCACCTGCGCGCGATCGCGATCGCGGCGACCGATCCGGCCAACCCGTACGGCGCCGCGCTGCCGTGGCCGTTACGCGACACTGACGGCGACAAGGCGCACCGTCCCGGACGCAAGGCCGGCGCGTTGGTGGTGCTGGTCGACGGAGAGTTGGCCTGGTTCGTCGAGCGGGGCGGCCGGTCGCTGCTGAGCTTCACCGCCGATGCCGGGATCAACAACGCCGCCGGTGCGGCGCTGGCGGAACTGGTGACGCGGCAACGGGTTCCGGGGCTGCTGGTGGAGCGCATCGACGGTGTGCCGGTACTGGAGTCGCGGGACTCGGTGGTGGCCGAAGCGCTGACGACGGCCGGGTTCTCGCGCACCCCCCGCGGGCTGCGGTTGCGCTGATGCCCGAGGGTGACACCGTCTATCGGGCCGCATGGAAGCTCCGCGAGGCGCTGGAGGGACGTGAGCTGACCCGCTGCGATGTCCGCGTGCCCCGGTATGCGGCGGTGGATCTCAGCGGTCAGGTGGTCGATGAAGTGCTCAGCCGCGGCAAGCACCTGTTCATCCGGGTCGGGCAGGCCAGCATCCATTCGCATCTGAAGATGGAAGGGGCGTGGGTGATCGGCCGGGTCCGGGTGCCGGAGTACAAGATCCGGATCGTGCTGGAGACCGCACAGTCTCGGGCGTCGGGTGTTGATCTGGGTGTCCTGGAAGTGCTGGATCGTGCCACCGACATGGACGCCGTCGCCCACCTCGGCCCGGATCTGCTGGGCCCTGACTGGTCGGCACCGGTTGCGGCGGCCAACCTGATGGCCGACCCGGACCGTCCACTGGCCGAGGCGCTGCTCGATCAGCGGGTGCTGGCCGGCGTCGGCAATGTGTACGCCAACGAGATCTCTTTCGTGTTCGGGTTGCGTCCGAGCACCGCGGTCGGCGAATTGACTGACCCGTTGCGCGTCGTCAACCGGGCCCAACAGATGTTGTGGCTCAACAGAATCCGACTCAACCGCACCACAACGGGTAATACCAGGCCGGGTCAGGATGTGTGGGTGTACGGCCGGGCTGGTCTGCCCTGCCGTCGCTGCAACACGCCGATCGAGACGGACAAGGGCGGCGACCGGGTCACCTATTGGTGCCCCACCTGTCAGCGCTGACCGCCCGCCGGTCCGTGCCTCGCCGAAATCGCATTCCACGCGCCCACCTGTGCATAATTCCAGCGCCACACGCAATCTCGGCGAACCAGTCCGCGCCGAAATCGCATTCCACGCGCCCACCTGTGCATAACTTCAGCGCGGCGTGCAATCTCGGCGAACCGTGTCAGGGGCTGGGTCAATCATTCGACCATGAGACATGTCATCATCGGAACCGAGGCCGTCGCGACCGGCACCGTCACCAGTCACGAACTCAGACGCTGGTACCGCCCGATCTTCCCCAACGTGCACGCACCTGTGGACCGCGAACTCACACTGCGGGACCGGACCATCGGCGCGTGGCTATATTGCAAGCGCGAGGGCATCGTCACCGGGCTGGCCGCGGCCGCGTTACACGGTTCACTGTGGGTCGATGACGCCGTCGACATCGAATTGATTTTCAAGTGTTCACGTTCCCCGGCGGGGCTGGTCGCCCGCAACGAACGCATCGCACCGGACGAGTACCGGGACCTCGACGGTCTGCCGGTGGCAACGCCTGAGCGCACCGCGTTCGACCTGGGGCGATTCCGACCCGACTACGAAGCTCTGGCACGGTTGGACGCGCTCATGCGTTTCCGCCCCTTCGAGATTGACGACATCATGGTGCTCGCGGATCGATACAAGGGCGCACGCGGAGTTGCCCGGCTCAAGGCACTGCTCCCCTACGTCGACGGTGGCGCCGAGTCACCGCGAGAATCGTGGTGGCGAAAGCTGCTCATCGACGCCGGCTTCCCCACGCCCGCCACCCAAATCCCGGTCGTCGACGAAGACGGCGTACACGTCCGCACCCTCGACCTGGGTTGGGAGAGCTTCAAAGTCGGGCTTGAATACGACGGCGACCAACATCAGTCCGACCGCCTGCAGTACCTCAAGGACCGGCGCGTCCTGCCTGAGCTTCGCCGCCTCAACTGGCATGTCACCTCAGTCGTCAAAGAAGACGATCCCGTCCTGGTGATCAACCGGCTGAACGCAGCCATGCGCTCGCGCGGCTGGCGAGGCGCGGTGCAGATCCCGTCGTACGCGTACGCCTACGCACGCCGTCTCACCGAGATTGCGCACAGTGTGCCCGCTTCGGCGTAACGACCGCAGGGAATGCGAGTTCGGCAGGCGGTGCTAAACCGTGCAGTCGACTCCCGCGACATCGGTGGCGATCACGCACGCCGACGAGTTGGACAGCTTCCACGCGCCGTCCTGATTCACCCAGTAGATGTTGTGGGTCTTGGTGCCGAAGATGGGAATGGTCACCGCGAGCTGCGCGTCGAGCTGGTCACCGTTGAGCACGGGGTTCTGCACCTGCCAGTTGACCATGCCGCCATAGGTGTTCAGGCGATTGGCGATACTGTCGGCGGTCGGCACGGCCGACTGCCCGCCGGCCAGCTTGGCGGCCCGTTCGCTCGCCGGCGCTCCGGTGTTGAGCACCTGCCGCAGCTCGGCGGTGAGCTGGCCGGCATCGGGCACCGACGGCTCGGCCGACGCCACCCCGACGCCGCCCAACGCACCTGCAGCCACCACCGACATCGCCGCCAACGCAGCACGCATGAATTGCTTCCTTCCGCACAGAGGGTCCGACCCAGCCCACACCCCACCATGCAACCCTCCACGCCACAAGACCTACGTCCCCGGCGCGAAACGCGCGTATCCACGCGGCCCCTCGCGTAGGGCCGCGTGGAATACGGTCTCAGGGGGGTCAGAACGGCAGGGCGAACTTCACGATCTTGCGCACCACCGTCGCGAACTGCCGTGGCAAAGGCCCGGTGTTGTAGGGCACGCCGTAGCGCTCACAGATCTCCCGCACCTTCGGCGCGATCTCGGCGTGCCGGAACGCCGGAATGTCCGGAAACAGGTGATGTTCGATCTGAAAGCTCAAGTTGCCGGACAGGATGTGAAACAGCTTCCCACCGGTCAGATTGGCCGAGCCGAGCACCTGCCGGAAATACCACTGTCCACGCGTCTCGGCTTTAGTCTCCTCGATGGAGAACTCCTGGACATCCTCGGGGAAGTGCCCGCAGAAGATGATCATGTACGCCCACACGTTGCGCATCAGATTGGCGGTCAGGTTGCCGGTGAACACCCACGGCGCGAACGGGCCGGCCAGCAGCGGGAACGCGACGTAGTCCTTGAGTGTCTGCCGCTTCGTCTTGGCCCAGATCTCGCGCAGAATCTCGCGCTTGTCGGTCAGGGTGATCTCACCGGCGGCGATCTTCTCGCTCTCCAGCTCGTGCAACGCCACGCCGTACTGGAACAGCACCATCAGCAGGAACGCGTACACCGGGTTGCCCAGGTAGTACGGACGCCACTTCTGGTCGGAGCTCATGCGCAGGATGCCGTAGCCGATGTCGCGGTCGAGCCCGACGATGTTGGTGTAGGTGTGGTGCATGTAGTTGTGCGAGTGCCGCCACTGGTCGGCCGGGCAGGCGGTGTCCCACTCGAAGCCACGGCTGGAGATCGCCGGGTCGCCCATCCAGTCGTACTGGCCGTGCATGACGTTGTGGCCGATCTCCATGTTGTCGATGATCTTGCTCAGCCCCAGCATCGCGGTTCCCGCCAGCCAGAACGGCGGAAAGATGCCGCCGAACAGCAGAGCGCGGCCGCCGATCTCAAGTCCGCGCTGCGCCTTGATCATTCGCCGGATGTAGGTGGCGTCGCGCTCGCCGAGGTCGGCGATCACGCTTTCCTTGAGCGCGTCGAGTTCCCTGCCGAATGCCTCGGCCTGCTCGGGGGTCAGGGTGACGGTCTTGCCGGCGACGGTCTTGGTGATGGTCTGTTGCGTCGGGGCGGCCGGGTTGGTGGTCGGGGTTTCCAGGACTTCGGTCATGATCTCCCTCTCAGTTTGGTCAGTTCTCGGGCGGGCGCCGAGATCGCGTCCAGCGCGGCGATTCGTCCACTTGACGCGCGTGGAATGCGATTTCGGCGGTTATAGGTCGACGTCGACATCGCCGGCCGGCGCCGACACGCAGATCTGGATGTCCTCCTCCTCCGTCGACGACAGTGCTCCGGTGATGACGTTGCGCACCGCACCGCTGGTCTTGCGACGAGTGCACGAGAAGCAGATGCCCATCCGGCATCCACTCTCCGGGGTCAGGCCCGCATCCTCGGCCTGGTCGAGCAGCGGACGGCCGTCATCGACGACGTCGAGTCCGCTGCCGGTGAATTGCACTCGGCCACCGCTGGATTCGCCGGTGAACACCGGTGGCACGAAGCTCTCCGCGACGGAATCGGGGTAGACGCCCCGGACCGCGTCGACGAGCGCGGGCGGTCCGCAGACGAACACCGCGTCGGCGTCGAACACGCGGTCGGTGAACCGCGGCGGCAGATCGGATCCGGTCGTGTCGCGGGTGTACCCGTGCAGGACGCGCACATTCGGCATCACCGCGGCGATCTCGGCGAGCTCGTCGCGGTAGCACGCCTCCGGTGCCGAACGCGCGTAGTGCACGAACGTCACCTCGCCGGCGTGCCGGCGGGCGCGCAGCGTTCGCAGCATCGACATCACCGGGGTGATGCCGCTGCCGCCGGAGACCAGCAGCAGGCGTCCCGGGGTGTCGGGCAGTGTGAACTCGCCGGCGACGGAGTCCAGACCGACAACCATGCCCGGCCGGGCGTGCTCGAACAGATAGGACGACACCAGTCCGCCGTCGTGGCGGCCGACGGTCAGCTCGATATGCCGATCGGTCTCGGCGTTGGCCGGCGAGTAGGGCCGGGTGCGGCGGCGGCCATCGATGTCGACGGAGACATTGATGTGCTGACCGGCCCGGAACCCCGTAAATGCTCGGTTGGGCGCCAGGGTCAGCGTCACACTGCGCGGCGTGCTGCGCCGCACGGCGACCACGCGGGCACGGGCGTGGCCCCGTGTCCATGTCGGGTCGACCAGCTCGGTGTAACGGTCGACGCCGTGCGGACCGGTCAGCAGGTCCAGCAGCGCGGACCTGCGCACCTTCGTGAGCGTTTCAGTGAACATATGTACACCGTGCGCGCCCAGGGCCGGGCAGGTCAAGAGATCGCTGCAGCGTGTGGTAGGTTTCACACAGTGAACAGTCGTACGCCCAGCTCACGATCGGGTCGGTCCCGGTCTCGCGAGAAGGAGACGCTGTCACGCGAGGAACGCAAGGAGGCCACCCGGCGGGCGATCGTCGCGGCGGCGCTGCGCCTGCTCGCCGAACGCAGCTTCAGTGGCCTGAGCCTGCGCGAGGTCACCCGGGAGGCCGGCATCGTTCCGGCAGCGTTCTACCGGCACTTCGAGTCGATGGAAGCGCTCGGCCTCGTGCTGATCGACGAGTCGTTCCGGGCGCTGCGCGAGATGCTGCGCGGCGCGCGGGCCGGCAGACTCGACCCGAACCGGGTGATCGAGTCCTCGGTGGACATCCTCATCGACAGCGTGCAGCAGCGCCGCGAGCACTGGCGCTTCATCGGCCGCGAGCGTTCAACCGGCGTCACGGTGCTGCGGTATGCAATTCGCACCGAAATACGGCTGATCACTTCGGAATTGGCGATCGACCTGGCGCGCTTCCCCAACCTGAACACCTGGAGCAGCGAGGACCTCAACATCCTCGCCAACGTGTTCGTCAACAGCATGATCGCCATCGCCGAATCCCTCGAAGACGCCACCGACCCGGCCAGCGTCGCCGAAATCCGCCGCATCGCGATCAAGCAGCTGCGAATGATCACTGTCGGCGTGGCGGGCTGGCGCAGCGGTTAACGTGACGGGCATGTCGTCCGTCGTCGAAGTCACCCACCCCAGGCCCGAAATCTCCGTGGTCACCCTGAACCGGCCGGACAAGCTCAACGCGCTGTCCCATGAGCTGGTCGAGGGCCTGCACGCCGTGCTCGACGGCCTCGCCGCCGACAACACGTGCCGCGTGGTGGTCCTCACCGGCGCCGGACGCGGGTTCTGCGCCGGACTGGACCTCACCGCGCCCAACCCCGAGCAGACCGGCGGCGGCACCGAATTCCCCCGCTCGGGCATGCGGTGGCAGGAACGCATCGCCGACCTGACGGCGAAGATCCATCGGCTGCGGCAACCGGTGATCGCGGCGGTCAATGGAGTCGCTTACGGCGGCGGACTCGGGATCGCCGCGGCCTGTGACATTCGGGTGGCGTCGCCGTCGGCGCGGTTCTGCACGCAGTTCATCAAGCTAGGACTCGGGGGGTGCGACATCGGCGTGAGCTACACGCTGCCCCGCATCGTCGGCGCCGGCCCTGCCTTCGACATGATCCTGACCGCGCGTGCGGTCGACGCCGACGAAGCGCTGCGGCTCGGTCTGGCCTCACGGGTGGCCGACCCGGCACTGGACGAGGCGCTGTCGATTGCCGAAACACTCTGCGGATACGGAAAGTTCGGCGTCGAATCGACCAAGCAGGTGCTGTGGGCCAATCTCGAGGCGTCCAGCCTGGAGGCCGCGCTGCATCTGGAGAACCGCAGCCAGATCCTGGCCTCGACCAGCGGCGAGATGCGCGAGATGGCCGCCACGATTCTCCGCAAGTCCTGACCTCGTCCGCCAAGGGGGCTCAACCCGGCAGCCCGGCAGCCCGGCAGCCCGGCCCTGCCGAAATCGCATTCCACGTGGCCAATTTCGCCCTGAGGCCGCGTGGAATGCGATTTCGGCGGAAACCCGGCGGACAGGAGCCGGGGTCAGGCGAGGGCGACGCCGAGCTCGCCGGCGAACACTCGGATCATGTGCTGGACGCCGATCTCGTTGCGGCCGATCAGCATGTGATCGTGCTGACCGTGCCGCACCCCTTCCCCACACTGGGGCAGCATCACGAAGTCTTCGTCGCGGACGGCGGCGTGCACCTGGTTGTAGATCTCGTCGTAGAACGCGCGCTGCGCGTCGTCGGCGGCGGGATACCGGGCCATCCAGCTGTGCCGGACCGTGCAACGGGTCGGCTCGCCGGCGGGCAGGATGTCGATGATCTCCACCCCGACCGGGCTGTTGGCCAGGATCAGGTTCGGGTAGATCCAGTAGATGACACCCATCCGGAGCACGGGATCCCAGTCCTGCGAGGGGTTGTCGTTCAGCTCGGCGATGTTGTTGAACGGGAAGCCGATCCGGTGATGGCGCCCCCACTCGTCATAGACGTGGGTGTTGGCCACCGTGTTGAGCCCGATCACGCTCTGCCCGTGCACATAGGGGAAGTGGTACCCCTCGGCGAAGGCCTCCAGGGCACCCTTCCAGCTGGTCTCGGACTCGAACTCGCGGTCGTCGTGGTACCCGTACGTGCGGTAGTTCCACTGCTCGAGTTCTGCGGCGAAGCCGCCCAGATGGGTGTCCAGGTCGATGTCGGCGCCGGCGGTCAGCACCGCCCACACAAACCCGAACCGCTCCTCGTTGGGTAGTTCGACCAACCCGTAACCCTCCGGGTCCACCTCGGCGAACCCGGCTTTGCCCGGGATACGCACCAACTTGCCCGCCGAGTCGTAATTCCAGGCGTGATAAGGGCATACGAAGCGACGGGAGTTCCCGCTGCCGCAGGCCGGCATCGCGCCGCGGTGGCGGCAGTAGTTCAGGAACACGTGCGCCACGCCGTCGGCGTCGCGGGTGACCAGCAGCGAGTCGCCGAGCACCGACCGCACCACGTAGTCGTGTCTGTTCGGAATCTGACTGCCCGGCACGATGGCCAGCGGGGTGCGCCGCAGGATCGCCGACTCTTCGATCTCGGTGATCTTCGGATCGCGGTAGTAGTGCAGCGGCACCCGCAGCACCGCGTCGGCCATGTCCGTCGTCTTTGCGTTGACCAGCGCCAGTCCGCGTTCGGTCAACGTCCGGTCGAGCGTCATGCCAGTGACCATACACCTACGACATTGCGTATGGCCACGATGCCGCCGAGATTGCGCCCGGTGCGGGAAAACGGGCCCGAGGGCCGCGTGGAATGCGATTTCGGCGGAGGGTCAGCGTGGGGTGCCTCCGCCGTCGGCGATGATCACCTGACCGGTGATGTAGCTGCCGGCGTCGGAGGTCAGAAGCAGTGCCGCGCCGACCATTTCGTCGGCGGTCGCCAAGCGACCCATCAGCGTGCCGCCAACCATCCCGTCGATGGCCTCCTGCGGGTTCTTGCGCATCATGTCGGTGTCCACCGGTCCGGGAGCCAGCGCGTTGACCCGGATGCCGTGATGTACGAACTCCGCGGCCATGGACCGGGTGAACGACATCATCGCGGCCTTCATCGACGCGTAGATCGACAGCATCGGCGCGAAGATGAACGCGCCCACCGACACCATGTTGAGCACCGCGGCATGCTCACTGGCCTTCAGGTGCGGCAACGCCTCCTGCACGAGCAGCACCGGCCCGCGCAGGTTGACCTCGAACGACTTGGTCAACGCGTCGACGGTCATGTGTCCGAACGGTTGCGCGAGCGGGTTGGCGGCATTGTTGACCAGCACGTCGACTCCGCCGAACTCGGACACGGTGCGCTCCACGAGCGTCCCGAGGTCGTCGACCTCGCCCAGGTGGGCAGGGATCCCGATCGCGGTGCCGCCCAAGCCACGCAGGTGTTGCGCGGCCTGCTCGCAGGCGTCGGCCTTGCGGCTGGCCACCACCACCCGCGCGCCCGCCAGCACATAGCCCTCGGCCAGCGCCAAGCCGATTCCGCGGGTGCCGCCGGTGACGATCACGGTCCGGTCTGTCATGTCGAACAGCCGGTCGAAGGAAGCGCGGTCCACTAGATGCATCCACCCACGCTGATGCGCCGGCCGACGTCGGCGCAGACGCTGACGTTGGGCGCAGGGACGTACACCGGCGGTGGCGGGGGCGGCGGCGGGGGCGCGCCCGGCGGCGGCGGTGGCGGGGGCGGCGGCGGGGGTGGCGGCGCCAGGGCCTCGTTGAGCTCAGAGAACGGATCGGCGCAACCGGTGATGTCGACGTGGACTCCGCCGACGGAACCACACACCGCCCCGTAGGCCGGAGCGGGGATCAGCACCGGGACCGACGCCCCGAGAAACAGCGACGCGGACGTGACCAGCCAGCTCTTGCGCAACTGCACTCCTTGTCGTCTCCGGTGCCCGTCACCGCAGACAGGCTGATTGTGACAGTCGGGCCGCCCACCCCGCGGCCGAACCCGCCCGATCCGCTCCCGCGGCCGCACCGACCGGGTCGGCACCGTGATTTGCCATCTGGGCGCGAATCAGAACGGATCTCGTATATCTGCACAGCATCTGGCCGGTTCTGGTATCCCGCCGCTCCGCGCGCCGACGTAGCCGACAGTGTCACCAGGTGCGCAAAGGCCCGTCAACAGGGGTCGCCAAGCACAATGCCTAGTCAGCGCCAAGATTGACGATGATGTCTAATCGCTCAGCGAACTGTTGACAGATGAAGTACATTTTTCCACTGTGCGTCGCTAAGGCGCCGGGCGACGCACGTGACACGGGAGCGGGAACGCTGCCGACGGTGTTCGTGTGCGCTCAGATCGCGATAGAGCGATCTTCGAGGGGAGTCGCGATCTGAGCGCACATTCAGATCGTCCGCCCGCTGGTGAACCGCTGTTGGACGCCCGTCACCGGGTCGGCGAACGTCAACGTATGCGCCAGGAGCTTCAGCGGGGTCGAGAAGTCCCCGGCCGCCACGTCGATCACCGAGGGGTACAGCGGGTCGCCATCGATCGGCAGTCCGAGTGAGTTCATGTGGACGCGCAACTGGTGGGTGCGCCCCGTGCGCGGGGTCAGCCGGTAGTGACCGTCACCGCAGCTCTGCACCAGAGTCTCGGCGTTCGGCTCTCCCGGCTCCTCCAATGCCTGTAATCGGCTGCGCTGCTTGACGATCCGGCTGCGAACCGTCACCGGAAACTCCCGCTGCGTGGGCGCCGACGACCGCGCGAGGTACGTCTTGGCCGCCTCGCCGCGCGCGAACATCGTCTGATAGGCGCCGCGGACCGCGCGATGGGTGGTGAAGACCAGCACCCCGGCGGTCAGCCGGTCCAGCCGGTGCGCGGGGCTGAGTTCGGGCTCGTCGAGTTCGCGGCGCAGCCGGACCAGCGCGGTTTGCGCGACATGCCCGCCGCGCGGCATGGTCGCGAGGAAGTGCGGTTTGTCGACGACGACGAGGTTGTCGTCCCGGTGCAGGATAGGCATGTCGAACGGCACCGGTACCTCGTCGGGTAGGTCACGGTACAGGTAGACCACCGAATTGGGTTGCAGCACAGTGGCTGCCGTCACGGTAGTGCCGTCAGCGGTGAACACCTCGCCGTCGAGCACCTTCTGCGCCGCTGCCTGACCGAACCGGTCGGCGAACTCCACCAGCACCGCACCGCCGCGCAGCCGCACCCGCGCCGGTCCGAGCCCGTCGCGCACCGGAAGCGGTGCGGGGCGGGGGCGCCTCAATTGAGCGGCACCGGCTCGAGGATCTCAGCGCGCGCCTCCGGGGCAGCGGCGCGCAACGCGTCGGCGGACTCGTCGTCGGGCTGCGTCTGCGAGAGCACCTCGGCCTCCACCCGCGCCAGGTAGGTGTCGACCTCCCGGTCGACGTCATCGGCACTCCAACCCAGCACGGGCGCAACGATTTCGGCGACCTCGCGGGCGGAGTCCACGCCCCGGTGCGGGTACTCGATCGAGATCCGCATCCGGCGCGCGAGGATGTCCTCGAGGTGCAGCGCTCCCTCCGCGGCCGCAGCGTAAGCGGCTTCCACCTTCAGATACACCGGCGCCTCGGTGATCGGCTCGAGCAACTCCGGCCGGTGGTCGGCCAGCGAGAGCACCTCGCCGATCAGCGACCCGTACCGGTCCAGCAGGTGCCGAACGCGATACGGATGCAGACCGTAATGCGCACCGACACTTTGGGTTTGGTTGATCATCGCGAAGTACCCGTCGGCGCCCAGCAGCGGCACCTTCTCGGTGATCGACGGCGCCACCCTGGTCGGGATGAACTCGGCGGCCGCGTCGATCGCGTCCTCCGCCATCACCCGGTAGGTGGTGTACTTGCCGCCGGCGATCGCGACCAGACCGGGGGCGGGCACCGCGACGGCGTGCTCGCGCGACAGCTTGGAGGTCTCCTCGCTCTCGCCGGCCAGCAGTGGCCGCAGTCCGGCGTACACCCCGTCGATGTCGTCGTGGGTCAGCGGTGTGGCCAGCACCTTGTTCACCTGTCCGAGGATGTAGTCGATGTCGGCCTTGGTCGCTGCCGGGTGGGCGAGGTCGAGGTTCCAGTCGGTGTCGGTGGTGCCGATGATCCAGTGCGTGCCCCACGGGATCACGAACAGCACCGACTTCTCGGTGCGCAGGATGATCGCGACCTCGCTGACGATGCGATCGCGGGGCACCACGATGTGCACGCCCTTGGATGCGCGCACCCGAAACCTGCCGCGCTGCTTGGACAGTGCCTGGATCTCGTCGGTCCATACCCCGGTGGCGTTGACCACGACGTGCCCGCGCACCTCGGTGACCGAACCGTCCTCGGAATCGCGCACCCGCACGCCGGTGACCCGGTCACCCTCCCGCAGCAGCGCGACCACCTGCGTCGACGTCCGCACCACCGCGCCGTAGTGCGCGGCCGTGCGCGCCACCGTCATCGTGTGGCGGGCATCGTCGACGACGGTGTCGTAATAGCGGATTCCACCGACCAGCGAGCTGCGCTTGAGTCCCGGCGACAGTCGCAGCGCACCCGAGCGGGTCAGATGCTTCTGCGCGGGAACGGATTTCGCGCCACCGAGCTGGTCATAGAGGAAGATACCGGCGGCGACGTAGGGCCGCTCCCACCACCGGTTGGTCAACGGGAACAGGAACGGCAACGGCTTCACCAGATGCGGCGCCAGCGTTGTCAGCGACAGTTCGCGTTCGTGCAGGGCTTCGCGCACCAGGCCGAACTCGAGCTGTTCGAGGTAGCGCAGCCCGCCGTGGAACATCTTGCTGCTGCGACTGGAGGTGCCCGAAGCGAAATCGCGGGCCTCCACCAGCGCGACCTTCAGGCCGCGGGTCGCCGCGTCCAGTGCCGCTCCGGCGCCGACGATGCCGCCGCCGATGACGATCACGTCGAACTGTTCGCTGCCGAGCCGTTCCCAGGCACGGACCCGCTGATCAGGGCTCAGGAAGGTCTGGCTGTTGCCCGGAGCGGGGATCGGGTCACCCACGTAAACCGGCTCCTCGTTACTCGTCAGTACGGGTTGTCGCCTCCCAGGCTAGCCGGACGACGATCAAGCGGCGAGGAACGAGCCGCGTGCTCAGTCCAGATCGTCGTGGGCCATCAGCCGGCGCGCGGCTTCCACGATCGACCCCGACAGCGACGGATACACCGACAGCGTCTGCGCCAGATCGGTCACCGAGATGCGGTTCTGCACGGCCAGCGCGATCGGCAGGATCAGCTCCGAGGCGATCGGAGCGACCACCACGCCGCCGATCACCACCCCGGTGGCGGGCCGGCAGAAGATCTTGACGAAGCCGTGCCGCAGCAGCGACATCTTCGCTCGGGCGTTGGTGCTCAGCGGCAGCATCAAGGTGCGGGCGGGCACACTGCCGTCGTCGATCGCCGACTGCGGGATGCCGACCGCGGCGATCTCCGGCCGGGTGAACGTCGCCGAGGCCACCGTGCGCAGCCGGATGGGCGACACGCCCTCACCGAGCGCGTGGTACATCGCGATGCGGCCCTGCATCGCGGCCACCGAGGCCAGTGGCAGCAGCCCGGTGCAGTCGCCCGCGGCGTAGATTCCGGCGGCCGGGGTCCGCGACACCCGGTCGACGGGGATGTAGCCGCCGGGTTTGAGATCGACGCCGACTCGTTCCAGGCCCAGCCCGGAGGTGTTGGGCACCGAGCCGACGGTCATCAGTGCGTGGCTGCCCTCGACGACGCGTCCGTCGGCTATGGCGACCCTGACGCCGGTGTCGGTGCGGGTCACCGAGTCGGCGCGGGCGTTCTTGACCAGCGTCACGCCGCGCTCGTTGAACACCTCCTCCAACGCGGCCGCGGCGTCGGAGTCCTCGTGGGGCAGGATCTGGTCACGGCTGGCCACCACCGTCACCGTCACGCCGAGCTCGGTGTAGGCGTTGCAGAACTCCGCGCCGGTCACCCCGGAGCCGACGATGATCAGGTGCTCCGGCAGCTCGGTCAGGTCGTACACCTGGCGCCATGTCAGGATCCGCTCGCCGTCGGGGATTGCGTTGGGCAGCACCCGCGGGCTCGCGCCGGTGGCGAGCAGCACGACGTCGGCTTTGAGTACGCCGACCTTGCCGTCGTTGGTGGTGACCTTCACCCGGTGGTGCGCCATGCCGGCGATGTCGTCGACGAGCTCTCCGCGGCCGCCGATGATCGTGACGCCCTGGTTGAGCAGTTGGCTGCCGATGTCGGCTGACTGCGACGCGGCCAGGGTCTTGACGCGGTTGTTGATCTGCGGGAGCGAAATCCGGGCGTCGTCGATGCCGATGTCGTAGCCCAGGCCCTGGGCGCGTCGCAGCTCGGTGCGCACACCGCTCGATGCGATGAACGTCTTCGACGGCACACAGTCATACAGCACGCACGCCCCGCCCAGACCGTCCTGGTCGACCACGGTCACCTGAGTGACGTCGCGTCCCCGCGCGGCCGCGACCAGAGCCGCCTCGTATCCCGCTGGTCCTCCGCCGATGATCACGATGCGCGTTACCACGTTCTCAACCTAGGGCACGGAGGTGGCCGAGGCGTTCAGACACATGCTCCGCCCGATGGCGGCCGGGCGTCTAAGCTTCTCGCGTGCCGATCTACGCCGCCTACGGATCGAATATGCATCCCGAACAGATGCTGGAGCGGGCTCCGCACTCCCCGATGGCCGGGACGGGCTGGTTGCACGGATGGCGGCTGACGTTCGGCGGCGCGGACATCGCCTGGGAGGGCGCGCTGGCCACGATCGTCGAGGACCCGAACTCGAAGGTATTCGTCGTGCTCTACGACGTGACCAAGGAGGACGAGGAGAACCTCGACCGTTGGGAGGGCTCCGAACTGGGCTTCCACAAGAAGATCCGGTGCCGGGTGGAACGCACCTCCTCAGACACCGACACCGATCCGGTGCTGGCGTGGCTGTATGTGCTCGACGCCTGGGAGGGTGGTATCCCGTCGGCGCGGTATCTCGGCGTGATGGCCGATGCGGCCGAGATCGCCGGGGCGCCAGCTGAATACGTGCACGATCTGCGCACGCGCCCCGCGGGCAACGTCGGCCCCGGCGCGTAGGCGTCCTTTCCCTGAACCGCGCGTCGACCGAACCCACGTGTCGGTGCCCAGGCCTCGTCCGGGCCCCGGTTCCGCCGCGTCACCCGCGAAATCCTCGGGGCCGCCCACCCGTCGTCCTGGTGAGCGTCGGATCGCAAACTCCGTGACTGTTGACGGCTGGCCGGGAGTCTCCGGGCGTTGTCAACCACGTGGCAAACGCACTGGTGTCGTCCACGCCACGGATGCCAGGTCGACGGCATCGGCGAAAGTCCACCGTCGCCGGCGCTCCGCGCGTGCGCAGGTTCCGCGCGTCACCGCTGTCCGGGCGACAACTCAGCCTGAAACCCATCGCTGTTGACGGCGCCCAGTCACATACTCGCCCGTTGGTGACCGCGATGGGGCCCTACCCGGACTCGAAATCGCACGCGTACAACGCGGGTGCGGGGCCCGGGCGAAACATCGCGTCACTAAGTCCGCAGCGAATGCGACGTCGCTGTGCCTCAGCGCTCGTCGATCCCCCGAAGTGGGGCCACAACTGAACGTCACAGTGGGGCCAGCTCACATTGACATTGCCAGGTCCCTCTTCTCAGCTTTCATGGGCGCGAGGCTTGCCCATCGACCTGAGCATTTCCAGCATGCCGTGAAGGTGAGCGACCGCAGTCTCGATGTCGTAGTAGTTGCGTTGCCCTGCTCGGGACTCGGCCGCCAGAAGCCCGCAGCGATGAACGTCGTGGAAGTCGCCGTACGGAAACTTGTAACGGCCCTTGCGGTTCTCGTCCTGCAGGTCGTCGATCCCCAGATACCATTTGGAGTACTCCGCGATCCCGCACTTTTCGATGAACTCGTTCTCCTGCCGGGCCGACGGCTGATGCTCGCTCCATGCATCGCGGTCGTCGATCACACAACTGCCCGCCTCTATCAACTCCTGCGCATGCCTGTATGCCCTGTCGTTCAGTTTGACCGTCATGAATACACATTCGCTGTCACGGCAGCTCCTACCTTCGTCCCGGCGCGCCAGAATTTGTCACGCATGGTTCTCCTAGCGGGGTGAAGCCGCCTGTCGGCAATCGATTCATCGCCTTACTGTGACCTTATTTTTCTCTTAGTTTTCTTAAAAAGGGTGTAAGGTGGCCCGCAAGCGTTCGTCGCAAGGGAAGGAACCCGCATGCTGCAATCACCTGAGCGGATCGTCCTCATCACCGGCGCGTCGCGCGGCGTCGGCGCCGCAGTCGCCCAGCGGGTCGCCGCCCCGAACACCCACGTCCTCGTCCAGCATCGCGGAAACGCCGAGCGTGCCGAGTCCGTGGCGCAGGCCGTCCGCGACGCGGGCGGGGATGCATCGACGATCGCCGCCGACATCTACGACGAATTCGCCGTCGCGGCGATGATCGACACCATCCGCGCACGCTTCGGCCGACTCGACGTCCTCATCCTCAACGCCTCCGGCGACCTGGAGATGGGCGCCGGACCGAGCCACGCCATGCGGGCCAAAGGCGATGCCCAGCGCCGCCTCGCCACGCTGGCGATGCCGTTGATGCCTGCCGGCGCCCGGATCGTGTTCGTCACCAGCCATCAGGCGCACTTCTACCCAAACAAGGCGGTGCCGAAGGGCTACGCAGGCGTCGCCGCGAGCCAGCGGGCCGGCGAAACCGCGCTGTACGCACTGCGCTACGAGTTCGCGCACGCGGGAATCGGTTTCACCGTGGTCTCCGCCGAAATCACCCAAGACATCGTCATGGTGCCGGCCATCGCCGACGCGGCGACCGCCGCACGGCCGACCGGGATCGTGTACGTCGGCGGCACGGGTCACCTGATGACCGCCTGAATCGCGGCCGCAGAACTACCCGCCGGTGGTGTCGGCGACGCGCGGTCGCGGTGCGGGCCACGGGGCCGGAACCGGGCGGTAGCGGATCCGCTGCGGCCACCAGAACCACCGGCCCAGCAGCGCCGCGATCGACGGCGTCATGAACGACCGGATCACCAACGTGTCGAAAATCAGGCCCATGCCGATCGTGGTGCCCACCTGGCCGATGATCGTCAGATCGCTGACCGCCATCGTCATCATCGTCAGCGCGAAGACCATGCCGGCCGCGGTGACCACCGAGCCACTGCCGCCCATCGTGCGGATCAGACCGGTCTGCAGGCCCGCGTGGATCTCCTCCTTGAGCCGGGCCACCACCAGCAGGTTGTAGTCCGCCCCCACCGCCAGCAGGATGATCACCGCCATCGGCAGCACCATCCAGTGCAATTCGATGCCGATGATGTGCTGCCACACCAGAACCGACAGCCCGAACGATGCGCCGAGCGACAGCACCACCGTGCCGACGATCACCGCGGCGGCGATGATCGCGCGAGTCAGGATCAGCATGATGATGAAAATCAGTCCGATGGCGGCGATTCCGGCGATCAGCAGGTCGTAGCGGGTGCCGTCGGCCATGTCCTTGAAGGTGGCCGCGGTGCCGCCGAGATATATCTTCGACCCCTCCAGCGGCGTGCCCTTGATCGCCTCCTTGGCAGCCGTCTTGAGCGCGTCGATCTTTCCGATGCCCGCCGGCGAGAGCGGATCACCCTCGTGGGCGATGATGAACCGCACCGCGTGGCCGTTCGGTGAAATGAATTGCTCGATGCCGCTTTGGAAGTCGGCGTTCTCGAAGGCCTCCGGCGGAAGATAGAACGAGTCGGCGTTCCAGGCGTCGTTGAACGCGTCGCCCATCGCGCCGGCGTCGGCCTGCATTTCGGCACCAGCTTCCAGCTGGCTGTTCTGGGTCTGATACTGCGTCAGCATCATCTCCCGCTGCGACTTCATCGTCGCGATCTGCTGCGGCATCAGCGCGACCATCTCGGGCATGATCGCGGCCATCCGCTCCAGGTCCGGGACCAGGTCCTGGACATTGTCGGTCAGCAGATTCGTGCCGTCGATCAGGTCGAACAGCGAGCGCATCGAGTGACACACCGGGATGTTGTAGCAGTGCGGTTCCCAGTAGAAGTAGTTGCGGATGGGCCGGATGAAGTCGTCCAGATCGGCGATGTGGTCCCGCAATTCGGTGATGTCGGCCGCCATGGTCTTGGTCTTGGCGACCATGCTCTGCGTGATCTCCGCCATCTGACCCATCAGGCTCTGCATCTTCTCCATCGTGTTGATGGTGGTCTGCAGCGACTCCGCCTGGACGAGCATGTCGTCCATGCGGTCAAGCATGTACTTCTCGTTGAGCTGCTGGGTAGTGCCCTGCCGGCTCATGGCGTACGGGATCGAGGTGCTCTTGATCGGTGTGCCGTCCGGGCGGGTGATGGTCTGCACCCGTCCGATGCCCTCGACGGCGAACAGCGCCTTGGCGATTTTCTCGATCACGATGAAATCGGCCGAATTACGGAGATCGCGATCGGTCTCGACCATCAGCATCTCGGGGTTGAGCCGCGCGGGCGAGAAGTGCCGTTCGGCCGCGGCGTACCCGACGTTGGATTGAATGTCGGCGGGCAGGTAATTGCGGTCGTTGTAACTGGTTTGGTAGCCGGGCAAGGCCAGCAGCCCGATCAGCGACACCGCGACGCTGGCCACCAGGATCGCGCCGGGCCACCGCACGGTGACGGCGCCGATCTTGCGCCAGCCGCGAACCCGCATGGCGCGTTTGGGTTCCAGCAGCCCGAACTTGCTCGCGATCGTCACCACCGCCGGCCCGAACGTCATCGCCACCGCGATCAGCACCAGCATGCCCAGCGCCAGCGGCACCCCGAGGCTCTGGAAGTACGGCAGCCGGGTGAAGCTCAGGCAGAACGTCGCGCCGGCGATGGTCAGACCGGAGCCGACGATCACATGCGCGGTGCCGCCGAACATCGTGTAGTAGGCCTCTTCGGCGGTCGCCCCCGAAGACTTGGCCTCCTGATAGCGGCCGACCAAGAAGATCGCGTAGTCCACCGCGATCGCGATGGCCAGCGTCACCAGCAGGCTGGTCGCGAACGTCGAAAGCCCGATGATGTCGTGGAACCCGAGGAACGCCACCACCCCCCGCACCGTCATCAGGCTCAGCCCGACCATCACCAGGATCAGCAGCGTGGTGACGATGGAGCGGAAGAACAGCACCAGCATGATCGTGATGACCAGGAAGGTCAGCGCCTCGACCATCCGCATGCTGCTGTGGCCGGCCTCCTCCTGCTCGGCGGCCAGCGCCGACGCGCCAGTGACGTAGGCCCGCACTCCGTCGGGGGGCTGACTGTCGTACACCAGGTCCTGGACCGCGCGCACCGACTCGTTGGCCAGCGCCTCGCCCTGGTTGCCGGCGAGATAGACCTGAAAGTAGGTGGACTTGCCGTCAGCGCTCTGGGCGCCGGCCGCGGTCAGCGGGTCGCTCCAAAGGTCCTGGACGTGCTCGACGTGGGTGGTGTCGGCTTCCAGCCCGCTGATCAGGTCGCTGTAGTACGCGCGGGTGTCGTCGCCGAGGGGCTGCTCCCCCTCCAGCACGATCATCACCGAGCTGTTGGACTCGTACTCCTCGAACACCTCGCCGATGTGTTCCATCGAGATGACCGCGGGGGCATCGTCGGGACTCATCGACACCGACCGGAGCTTGCCGACCTCTTCGAGCTGCGGCACCGAGATGTTGAGGAAGGCGGCCAGCGCCACCCAGATCAGGATGATCGGGATCGAGGATCGGCGGATGAACCGGGCGACGCCGTAGAAGTGTGGCTTGTGCTGACTCTCTTCGCGCAAGCGGCTCATCGGCATCCGTCCACCGGCGACTCCTCCAGAGAGTTACTCGAAAGTCGTTACGGCACAGCCGCCCTCGACAGGAAGTTAGCGAACTACCGAGCTACACTAACCAATCGGCTAACTGGGCACAAGCCGATCGGCTAACTAGTGGCATGGCACGGAATCGGTCCGCACTGTGACGTGGGATACAGTTCGGCCCGGTTCGTCCGTGCGGCGGAAGGGGGACGATGGCCAAACCGGTGGCGACCCGCGGCTTCGCACGCGAGCGGGTACTCGACGCGGCACTGGCGCTTTTCGCCGACCACGGGGTGAGCGGCACGTCCCTGCAGATGATCGCCGACCGCCTCGGCGTGACCAAGGCCGCGGTCTACTACCAGTTCCACTCCAAAGACGAGATAGCGCTGGCGGTCGTCAAACCGGTGTACGACGACATCGAACACTTGCTGCGGATCGCCGAGACCTTGCCCTCGGCGGCGGCGCGGCGCAGCGTGTCGATGGCCGGCCTGGTGGAGTTGATCATCCGGCACCGTCGCATCTCGAGCGTGTTCTACGGCGACCCGACGGTGCATCGATTGCTCGAGGATTACGACGACTTCCGCCGCATCGGCGAGCGGCTCGCCTCGGTGCTGCTCGGTCCAGACCCCAACAACGCGACGCGGGTGGCGATCTCGATGCTCAGCGCCGGGGTACACGGCTGCGTCACCGACCCGACGATCGCCGACCTCGCCGACGCCGAGCTCCAGCAGGTGCTGCTGGACCTGACGAAGAAGTTCCTCGACGTGTGCGTGCCGACGGACTGACCCGGCCCGCGAGCGTGCGCAAACTTTGGAATTTCCCCGGCATGGCGCCCGCAGACACGCACGCTCGCGCGGAATAAGGGACTAGGGGGCGGCGGCGCTGCGCTCGACCAGGTTGACCATCAGCCGCACCCCGACTCCGAGGGCGCGCTCGTCGAGGTCGAACGTCGGCTGATGCAGATCCAGCTGTGGCCCCTGTCCGCTCCACACCCCCAGCCGAGCCATCGCGCCGGGCACCTCCTCCAGGTACCAGGAGAAGTCCTCGCCGCCGCCGGATTGCAGGGTGTCGGCGAGCACGTCGGGGCCGATCGCCTCGATCGCGTGGGTCATGATGCGCGTGGAGATCTCCTCGTTGACCACCGGCGGCACCCCGCGGCGGTACTGCACCACGTGCTCGATGCCCAGCGGCGTGAGTAGCGACGAGATCGATTCGTGCACAATGTCTTCCAGCGTCAGCCAGGTTTCCCGGCTCGCGGTGCGGATGGTGCCGGTCAGCGTGCCGGTCTGCGGGATCGCGTTGGCGGCCATCCCGGCGTGCACCGCACCCCACACCATCACCGTGCTGTGGCGCGGATCGATGCGCCGCGACAGCACACCCGGCACCCCGGTGATCAGCGTGCCGAGACCGTAGACCAGGTCGCCGGTCAGGTGCGGGCGCGAGGTGTGCCCGCCCGGCGAGTGCAGGGTCACCTCGACGTGGTCGGCGGCCGAGGTGATCGGCCCTGCCTTCACCGCGACCCGTCCGACGGGCAGATGCGGATCGCAGTGCAGCGCGAAGATCCGGGACACCCCGGTCAGCGCGCCGGCGGCGATCGCGTCGATCGCACCTCCGGGCATCAACTCCTCGGCGGCCTGGAAGATCAGCCGCACCCCGATCGGCAGCTCGGCCTCCGAGGCCATGGCCAACCCCGCGCCCAGCAGCACGGCGGTGTGCCCGTCGTGGCCGCACGCGTGAGCGACGTTGGGCACCTCCGACGAGAACGGCAGGCCGGTGCGTTCGGCCATCGGCAGCGCGTCCATGTCGGCGCGCAGCGCCACCCGCGGCGCGTCGTCGGGCCCGAAGTCACACGTCAGGCCGGTCCCCCCGGGCAGCACCTTCGGGTTGAGGCCGGCGTCGGCCAGCAACGACGCGACGAACTGCGTCGTCGCGAACTCCTGGCGCCCCAGCTCGGGGTGCCGGTGCAGGTGCCTGCGCCAGCCGACGAGGTCGTCGTAATGCTCGCTGAGCCACCGCGCGGCGGCGTGCTTCAACACGCTCATGACGCGCGCCTCTCCCACAGCTCGAGCACCCGGCCCCGTTCGGTGTTCGACTCGGCCAGCGCAACCACGGTGCGCGCCAACATGATCGACCCCTCGATCACCGCGGTGTCGGCGCTGGCGTTGACCGCCGCCGCGGCGAACTCCGGCTGGTGGATCGACGCGCCGCCGGCGTCGATGCCGACGACCGGATGAATCCCGGGCATCACCTGCGTGACGTTGCCCATGTCGGTACTGCCCAGCGGCACCGACGCCTCCAGCTCGGTCGGCAGCGGGGTGCGACCGACCCGGGTCATCTCGGCGCGGAACGTCTCGGCAAGCCACGGATCGGGGGCCAGTTCGGCGTAGGCCGGCGCCGTGTCGGTGACGATGTGCTCGCACCCGGTGGCCACCGCGCCCGCCGCGAAGCACCCGGCCATCCGGGATTCCAACGCGCGCAACGATTCCGAGTTGGTCGCCCGCATCGTGTAGCGCATCTCGGTGTGTCCGGGGATGACGTTGGAAGCCTGCCCGCCGTCGGTGACGATGCCGTGCACCATCTGGCCGGGCGCCAGCTGCTGCCGCAGCAGTCCGATCGCCACCTGCGCCACGGTCACCGCGTCGCCGGCGTTGAGCCCGAGATACGGGGCGACCGCGGCGTGAGACTCGCGACCGGCGTAGCCGATCGTCATCTCCGACAGCGCCAGCGACCGGGCGGCCGCGATGTCGACGGGCCCGGGGTGCAGCATCACCGTCGCGACGATGTCGTCGAACACCCCCGCGTCGAGCATCAGAGCCTTCCCGCCGCCCAGTTCCTCGGCCGGGGTGCCGAGCAGCACCACCGTCAGACCGAGCGCATCGGCGACCTCGGCCAGCGCCAGCGCGGTGCCCACCGCTGACGCCGCGATGATGTTGTGCCCACAGGCGTGCCCGATGTCGGGCAGCGCGTCGTACTCGGCGCAGACACCGACGACCAGCGGCCCGCTGCCGAAGACGGCGCGGAAGGCGGTGTCCAGGCCGGCGACGCCGGCGGAGATCTCGAACCCGCGCTCGGCGACCAGGGCCTGGGTCTTGGCGCAGCTACGGTGCTCCTCGAACGCCAGCTCGGGTTCGGCGTGGATGGCGTGCGACAGCTCGACCAGGTCGACGCGGCGGCGGTGCACTGCGTCTTCGACGCAGGTCGACGCGGCGGCGGTGGGCATGCAGGCAAGTATCTCACTGCACGAACACCCCAATTAAGCTGCCGCCTGTGGAAGACCCGTCAGCAGAGGCCACGCGGGCCGCCGATGCGCTGCGCACCCGCACCGGTGTCGACGCCTTCGACGTCGCCGTCGTGTTGGGCTCGGGATGGGCGCCGGCCGCCGCGCAACTCGGCGATCCCGGCGCGGTCGTCCCGATGGCCGAGCTGCCCGGCTTCACACCGCCCAGCGCGCAGGGCCACGGCGGCCAGGTGTTGTCGCTGCGGGTCGGCACGCACCGGGTGCTGATGCTGCTCGGCCGCATCCACACCTATGAGGGCCACGACCTGCGTCACGTCGTCCATCCGGTGCGCACCGCCTGCGCGGCCGGGGTGCGCACCGTGGTGCTGACCAACGCCGCCGGCGGGCTGCGCGAGGACTTCTCGGTGGGTCAGCCCGTGCTGATCAGCGACCACCTCAATCTGACGGCGCGCTCACCGCTGGTAGGCGCCCAGTTCGTGGATCTGGTCGACGCGTACTCGCCGCGGTTGCGCGCGCTGGCCCGCGACATCGAGCCCGGGTTGCCCGACGGCGTCTATGCCGGGTTGCCCGGCCCGCACTACGAGACCCCCGCGGAGATCCGGATGTTGCGCACGCTGGGCGCCGACCTGGTCGGCATGTCGACGGTGCACGAGACGATCGCCGCGCGGGCGGCCGGCGCCGAGGTGCTGGGGGTCTCGCTGGTCACCAATCTCGCGGCCGGGATGACGGGCCAGCCGCTGAGCCATGCCGAGGTGCTGGAGGCGGGCCGTCAGTCGGCGACGCGGATGGGCTCCCTGTTGTCGGCGGTGATCTCCCGGCTCTGATCGGGCGTGCTCAGCCGCCGACTCATCCACAAGACCGCGCGCGCCATGACCGGCGCGGCGAACAGCATCAGCAGGATCCGGACCACCTGCGCGGCGATCACGAACGTCACGTTGGAGCCGGTCTCCACCGCGGTGGCGAGCACCGCGTACACCCCGCCGGGACTGGTCGCCAGGTACCCCTCCAGCGGGGTCAGGCCCGCGACGTGAGCAAGCACGATGCCCAGCCCCGCCGTCGCCACGCCGATGAACACGATCAGCCCCACCGCCACGGGCAGAAGCCGGCCGACCGAGCGCAGCGAGTCCCGGGTGAACGCCAGCCCGGCCTGCCAACCGATCAGCATGTAACCGGCCTGCACCAGCAACACCGGCACCGACAGCCCGAACGACAACCCGCTGACTTCCAGCGCGACCGTCAACGCCAGTGGCCCGAGCAGCCCGGCGCCTGGCAACCGGATCAGTCGGCCGCCGGTCCCACCGACCAGCACCAGGGCGATCATCATCGCCACGCTCAGATACCAAGGCGCCGAAGGGCTACGGGTGGCGTCGACCGCGTTATGGGAACGGTCAGCGTGATAGATCAGCGTGACGACCACCGGCATCGACGCGGTCACCAGCGCCACCCGCAGGTACTGCACCACGGCAACCACGCGGTCGTCGCCGCCGAGTTCACGGGCGATGGCGACCAGCCCGGATGCCCCGCCGGCGACCAGGGCCAGTGATCCGGTCAACGGGGTCACGTCGCGGCGCAGCCCCAGCAGCGCGCCGGCGATCACGCTGAGCGCCAGCGTGCCGGCCGCGACGGCCAGCACGATCGCCCAGTCGTCCTTGAGTGTGCTCAGCGCGTCCTGCTGGACCATGGTGCCGATGTAGACGCCGAGCACCCCTTGGGCCGCGATGCCCAGCTTGCGCGGGACGCGCTCGGGGCCGCGGGAGGTCAGCGCCACCGCGATACCGACGACCAGCGCGGCGAACAGCGCAGCGGACGGCACTCCGACCAGCGTCAGCGGGACGGTGACCGCGACGGTCAGCGCAAGAAGGACCGCCCAACCGGGTATTTGCCGCCAAACCGCTTTCACCGTCATCGATGCCAAGTATGCTCTTGCCATGCCAAGATCTCAACGAGGAGTGATGCTGAGTGACGAACTGTAGTTACCAAGTTTTGACTTGGGAATGACCAGGCGGCCCGACCGGGCATTCACCGCGGCGACCGAATTGCGCGAGTCGCTGATGGCGGTGGCGCGGCAGCTGCGGCGGCATCGTCCGGACAACGGACTCACGTTGAGCCAGATGCAGCTGCTCGGTGAGATCAGCCGCACCGGAGTGACCACGCCCGCCGAACTCGGCGTGCGGATGCACGTCCGGGTGCAGTCGCTGACCGACTCGCTCAACGAGCTGGAGTCCCGCAGGCTGGTGAGCCGGCGGCCCGATGAGAACGACCGCCGCCGCCAGCTCGTGGAGATCACCGATGACGGGCTGGCGCTGCTGGAAGCCGACCGCGCCGAGCGCGACGCCTGGCTTCACCAGACCATGCGCGACACGCTGTCCGAGCTGGAGTTCGACCTGCTGATGCTGGTGGCGCCCATCCTGCGCAAGCTCGCCGAATCCGACGCCGGCATGCGCCAGGGCTGACGGGCGCGCCGTCAGGGCACAATGACGGGGTGACCTCGCCGTTGCGAACTGCTGTGCAGGAGTGGCTGTCTCACGACCCCGATCCGGCCTCGGCCGCCGAGCTCGCCGCCTGCACGGACGACGAGCTGGCCGAGCGTTTCACCGGGTCGCTGACATTCGGCACCGCAGGCCTGCGCGGGCCGCTGCGGGCGGGCCCCAACGGCATGAACCTCGCGGTGGTGCTGCGGGCGACGTGGGCGGTGGCCCGGGTGCTGACCGACCGCACACTGGGCGGATCGCGCGTCGTGGTGGGTTACGACGCCCGGCACCGCTCCGCCGAGTTCGGCCGCGCCGCTGCCGAAGTTCTTTCCGCGCAGGGCTTTTCCGTGACCCTGATGCCGTGCGCGGTGCCGACGCCGGCCGTGGCGTTCGCCGTCCGCACCACCGGCGCCGCGGCCGGGGTGCAGATCACCGCATCGCACAATCCACCGCAGGACAACGGGTACAAGGTGTACTTCGCCGGCGGGCTGCAGATCGTCTCCCCCACCGACCGCGACATCGAGCACGCCATCGCGTCGGCGCCGCCGGCAGACGAGATCCCGCTCCGTCCTGTCGACACGTCGGGCATCGACCTGCTGCGCGCCTATGCCGAACGCGCCGCCACGGTGCGCCGCACCACCGGCACGGCGCGGATCGCATTGACCCCGATGCACGGGGTGGGCGGTGAATTCGCACTCGACGCACTGGCGTTGGCCGGATTCGACGACGTGCACGTCGTCGAGCGTCAGTTCGCGCCCGACCCGGACTTCCCGACCGTGGCCTTCCCGAACCCCGAGGAACCCGGCGCGTCGGACGAGCTGACCGCCCTGGCCGCCGCCGTGGACGCCGACATCGCGATCGCGCTGGATCCCGACGCCGACCGCTGCGCGATCGGGGTGCCCACCCCGCACGGTTGGCGGATGCTCTCGGGTGACGAAACCGGTTGGCTGCTGGGCGATTACCTGCTCTCACAGGGCGACAACACCCACGCCGTAGTGGCCAGCACCGTGGTGTCGTCGCGGATGCTGGCCGCCATCGCCGTCGAACGCGGGGCCCGCCACGTCGAGACGCTGACCGGGTTCAAATGGCTGGCCCGCGCCGACGACGGCATGGAAGACGCGGCCCTGCTGTACGCCTACGAGGAAGCGATCGGGCATTGCGTGGACCCCGAGGCCGTGCGCGACAAGGACGGCATCAGCGCGGCTGTGCTAGCCGCTGATCTGGTTGTCGCACTGCGCAACCGGGGCCTGACAGTGCTCGACGCGCTCGACGACCTGGCCCGCCGCCACGGCGTGCACAGCACCTCGGCCGTCACCCGGCGGGTGGATTCACCGCAGGACGCGGCGGCGCTGATGGAACGGCTGCGTGCCGCGCCTCCGGCGCAGATCGCCGGATTCCCGGTCACAGTCGCCGATCTGGCAGCGACCGATCTGGCGGCGCGCACCGACGCCCTGGTGTTCACCGGCGGTGACGACACGACCTCGGTGCGGGTGGTGACCCGCCCGTCCGGCACCGAGCCGAAGCTGAAGAGTTACATCGAGATCCGGTGTTCCGGGGAGTTGGCCGCCGCTCGGGCCCGGGCCGCCCGGGTGCAGGACACGGTGGCCGCCGCGGTGCGCGCCTGGCCATGATCCGCCGAAATCGCATTCCGTGCGGAATTTTCGCGACTTGACGCGCGTGGAATGCGATTTCGGCGGTGTCAGCGGGGGCCGAACTGGCGGTCGCCGGCGTCGCCGAGGCCCGGCACGATGTAGGCGTAGTCGTTGAGGCCCGAGTCGATGGTCGCGGTGAACAAACGTAGCTCGGGAGCCACCTTCTCCAGCGCGCGCAGACCTTCGGGTGCGACGACCACGCAGATCGCGGTCACATCCACCGCATCACGCGCGTAAAGCAGTTCCAGCGTGTGAGCCATCGACCCGCCGGTGGCCAGCATCGGGTCCAGCACGATCACCGGCTGGTGACTCAGATCGTCGGGCAGCGATTCCAGATACGGGGTGGGCTGGTGGGTCTCCTCGTTGCGCGCCACCCCGACGAAGCCGACGCGGGCCTCGGGGATGAGAGCGTGCGCCTGGTCGACCATGCCCAGGCCCGCGCGCAGCACCGGCACCAGCAGCGGCGGGGCGGCCAGCCGCGTGCCGGCGGTCTCACACAGTGGGGTGCGCACCGGCACGGTATCGACGGCCAGTTCCCGGGTGGCCTCGTAGACGAGCATCAGCGTCAGGTCGCGTAACGCGGCGCGGAAACCGGCGTTGTCGGTGCGCTCGTCGCGCAGGGTGGTCAGCCGCGCCGCGGCCAAGGGGTGGTCGACAACGCGCACATCCATGGGTCCAGACCTTAACGGGAACCGCGCCGAGCTTCCCGGCGTCCTATCCATATGCCCGCCCCGCTGTCTGTGGACACCGACTCGATCCGCGAGTACGGCGCCGCCTGCTCCGCGCACGCCGCCCACCTCGATACGGCGGCGGCCCGGCTCACCGCGGCCGCCGGCGGGGCCGCACCGCTGCTGGGTCCCGTCGGCACCCGCTTCCTGGCCGCACTGGCGCGGGCCGCGGAGGATCAGGCCCTGCTCCTGACAACGGTCAGCAGGTCGTTGGAGGCGGGCGACGCCGCAGCGTCAGAGGCGGCGCACGCCTACGCCGGCTCCGACGACGCCGCCGCGTCCCGGATCACCGGCGGCCGGTGATGCCCAGTTCGACGGTCGCCGCACTCACCGCGCCGATCCGCCGGGTGCAGCAGCTCGTCGGGCCGGGATGGTCCGGTGCGGCCGATCCGGCGGCGACGCTCGACGGGGTCCGCGCGACGCTGACCGAGATCGCCGACGCGGCGGGCCAGGCCTGGCTGCGCGCCCAGGCCAACTGGTCGGGTGCCGGGGCCGACGCCGCCGCGGAGTTCGCGACGTCGACTGTGGCGGCGGTCGACGCCGCCGCCGAGCGCGCCGGCGGGCTGGGCGCCGCGGCGGCCGACGCGGCCTCGGCGGTGGCCCGGGCCCATCGTCGCCTGCAGCACATCGTCGACGAATTCGAATCCAAGGCAAGCGCTTTGGAGCCCCATCTGGACTCACCGGGGGTGGCACGGGAGCTGCTGGCCGAGGCGCGAGAGGCGCTGGCCCGTGCCATCGCGGTGGTCGAGGAACTCTCGGTCGAGCTGGACGGGCAGGCCGCGGCGTTGGGGGCTCCGGCCGCTTCCCCCGTTCCAGCCGCTCCCCAGGCCTCGGCGGCGACGGCACCGGCCGGATACCACTCCGGCGCGCCGAGTGTGGGCGCGCCGGGCCCCGGCACCGGATGGAACGGCGGGCTGGGCTCGGGCTTCGGTTCGGGTGCACCGGGCTCGGGCGCCCTCGGTGACTTCGCCGCGTTCACCCGACCCGACGACGCCGGGACACCGGACGCGGCGTCATTCGGCGAGGGCGTGGCCGTCCGGTTGCCCGACGGCACGATCGTGACGGCCCCCAACGCGGTGGCCGCCGGCGCCGTCCGGCACGCGCTGACCCAGCTCGGGGTGCCCTACCTGTGGGGCGGGACGACGCCCGGGGTCGGATTGGACTGCAGCGGACTGACCCAGTGGGCTTACCGCGAAGCGGGCCTGGACATCCCACGGCTGGCGCAGGAGCAGGACATCGGCGGCGCGGTCGCGGGGTCATCGGTGCTGCCGGGCGATCTCGCGGTGTGGGACGGACACGTCGCGATGATCGTCGGTGGCGGTCTGATGGTCGAGGCCGGCGATCCCGTGCAGTTGTCGCCGATCCGCACCGCCAACGCCGGCCAGGGATTCCAGGGGTTCTGGCGGCCGACGGCCTGATTACGCGCCGGGCCGCTCAGCCCAGGATGGGCAGCCGGCGTTGACGTGCCAGTTGGGCCAGGCCGTGCTGCATCACCGCACGGACGTGCGCGTCGACCCTGGCCACGCCGGGCTCGTCTCCGAACTCGCAGCGATCTCGATCGGCGGCAGCACCCGCGTGAGGATTTTGGTGGGCAGCGGCAGATTGACCGGCGCCGGGAGACCGGTTGGGCCCGTCGTCGTTCAGCCCGAGGTCGGCCACCAGCGCTTGTGCCGAAGCTGAACGCGAGATTGCTCTGACGGCCGTGATCTACTCACCACGACCCTGAGTGCAAACTCGCGTTCAGCCGCGCGTCAGGTACTAGCACTCGGACCGCCGGCCACCACACTCAAGCCGAACGGAAAGCCGATCGACACCGGCAGGATGTCTGTCCGAAAGAGTTTGCGTTCCAAGGCCGGTGTCGAACCACTCCGGCGGCCTGATGAACTTCGGCGTGTCGGTGTTCGCCGTCGACTACTACCAGAAGTGCGGCTACGAACGGCCGCTCTATGTGCTCGCTCACGACAGCTTCTTCCGCAGCCCGGATGGGTCAATCCCCTAGTCGCCGTAGTAGCCCAGCCTCAGCAGCGCCGTGATTTCCTCGACCAGCGGCATCCGGGGGTTGGTGCGATTGCTCAGGTCCTCGAACGCCGTCATCGCGAGTTCTGGAAGCACGGCAAGGAATTCGTCCTCCGGCACCCCGTACTCCTTCAACGAGCGTGGCATGTCGAGCCGGTCCAGGAGATCTTCGACGGCGGCGAAGAGCCGCTGCATGCTGTCCTCCGGCTCGTGACCGCCGAACACCAATTGACCGATCTGGGCATACTTTTCGGGCACCACGTACGCCGAGTAGCCGGGCGCGGGCATGAACTTGCTCGGCAGGCTCGAGTTGTAGCGCATCACATGGGGCAGGAAGATCCCGTTGGCCCGCCCGTGCGCGATGCCGAATCGGGCACCGACGGCGTGGGCCAGCGCATGGTTGGTGCCGACGAAAGCGTTCGAGAACGCCAGACCGGCAAGCGTTGCGGCGTTGGACATGTCGGTCCGCGCCGCCAGATCACCGGGATCGTCGTAGGCCCGCGGCAGCGCGCCGAAGATCAGCCGCACCGCCTGCGCGCACAGCGCGTCGGTGTAGCTGGACGCGAAGATCGAGATCACCGCTTCCAGCGCGTGGGTCAGCGCGTCGATGCCCGTGTCGGCCGTGAGCGCCGGGGGCATCGATGACGTCAGGACCGGGTCGACGATCGCAAGGTCGGGCACCAGGCTGTAATCGACGAGCGTCTCCTTCCGCCCCTGCACCGTCAGCACCGCCGCCGGCGACACCTCAGACCCGGTGCCCGACGTCGTCGGGATGGCCACCAGCTGGATGCGGTGCCGATCCTTCGGGAAGTCCGCCACCCGCTTGCGGGGATCGAGGAACGGCATCGTCAGCTCGTCGAGATCCATCTCGGGATGTTCGTAGAACAACCGCATCGCCTTTGCCGCGTCGAGCACCGAACCGCCGCCCACGGCGATCACCACATCGGGCTCGGACCGCTGCAGGAACGCGACACCGCGGCGGATCGACGCCTCGTCCGGTTCGGGTGTCACCTCGGTGAACACCTGCACGTGATGGGTACGCAGCTTGCCGCGCACCTGGTCCACCACGCCGCGTTGCTCACTCAGCGCGTCGGTGACCACCACGGCGGTCTCGCAGTCGAGGTCGCGCAGGTTGTCCAGCGCGCCCTCGTTGAAGTAGGTGTTCGACGGCACCCGAAACCAATGCGGCGGGGTCCGCCGGTGCGCCAGCGTCTTGATGTTGAGCAGCTGCCGGTAGTTGACGTTCTCGGTGGTGCTCGAGCCGCCCCCGGTTCCGCAACCCAGCGAGAAGGTGGGCGTCAGGTTGTTGTAGATGCCTCCGAGCGCGCCGACCGCCGTGGGCGCGTTCACCAGGATGCGCCCGGTGCGGACGGCCAGACCGTACCGTTCGACGACGTCGTCGTCGGCCGCGTAGATCGCCGACGTGTGCCCCAGTCCGCCGTGCTCGGTGACCAGCACCGCGGCGTCGATGGCGTGCTGCACACTGCGCGCGCGCACCACCCCCAGCACCGGCATCAGCTTCTCGGACACCAGCGGATGTGCGTCGAGCTCCGCGAGATCCGACGGTAATTGCGCCAGAAGAACTTTCACGGTCGGGGGCACGGTGAACCCGGCGCGGGCCGCCAGCTCCGACGCCTTCTGCCCGACAGCCTCCAGCGAGATCTTGTCGCCACAGCCGAACGCGAAGTCGGCCACCTTCGCGGTCTCGTCGTCGGTGAGCAGGCGAGCACCCATCCGCTCGAACTCGGCGATGGTGTCGTCATAGACGGCGTCGTCGACGATGCAGGTCTGCTCGGCGGGGCAGATCACCGACGAGTCAAAGGTTTTCGAGATCAGGATGTCGACGACGGCGCCCTTGACGTCAGCCGTCTCGTGAATGTAGATGGGCGCGTTGCCCGGTCCGACGCTGAGGCCCGGCTTGCCGGAGGCGTTGGCGAGCGCGACGATCTTCGGTCCGCCGGTCCCCAGACGAAGTCCACCTTCGGATGTTCGAACAGGTGGTGCGTCACCTCGTGCGCGGCATCCGGGATCACCTGCAGCGCCCCGCGCGGCATTCCGGCGGCCTCAGCGGCCTCACGCAGGATCTCGACGCTGCGTTCGCAGCAGCGCGTCGCGTACGGCGACGGACGGAACAGCACCGCGTTGCGGGTCTTGGCCGCGACGATCGCCTTGAACAACACGGTCGACGTCGGGTTGGTCACCGGGGTGATCGCCAGCACCACACCGATGGGTTCGGCGATGTAGCGGATGTTGTTCTCCACGTCTTCGTCGATGACGCCGACCGACTTCTTGTCCCGCAGGTAGTCGTGCAGGAACTCGGTCGCCACGTAGTTCTTGACGACCTTGTCCTCGAAGACACCGAACCCGGTCTCCTCGATCGCCAGCGCGGCCAGTTCGGCGGCGGCCCGCAGTCCGGCGCGCACCATCGCCTCGACGATCGCGTCGACCTGCTTCTGATCGAGCGTGCGGTACTGGCGGGCGGCGGCAGCGGCGACATCGACGACGGTGTCGACCTCGGCGATCCGGTGGGCGTCAGGCGCGCCCGCGCCGCTCGGCCGGCGGTCCGAGACCGCAGCGGCGCCCGTCTGCGTCCCGGTCATCGGGGTGCGCCGCTGCGTCGATGCGCGTCGTCGGCCACGACGCCGGGCGGTTGGGCCGGGACGACGCGCAGCGCCAGCGCGCCGAGCGCCGCCACCGACACCGCGGGGGTGAGGAACAGCAGGATCGCCCACACCAGCCCCACCCCTGATCCGCTGAGCGCCTTGACCAAGGTGAACACCGCGACCAGCCAGCTCACCGCGCCGGCGATCACCGTCACCGCCAGCGCGACCGCGACCGCGCGGCCGCGCCCGTAGTGCCGATACCCGCTCGCGGCCAACAGCGCCGCCGTCGGGACGACGATCACCACCGCGCCCAGCCACGGCCGGTCGGCGCCGAGACGCAGGCCCGGGACCAGCAGCAGCGCAGCCAGCACGGCGGCACCCAGGATGCCGGCGACCGCCACACCCCGGCCATCCGTCGGCTTCGGCATCGACATGGCACACCCCTGTTCACAGCTGACGACACGCCCGCACGGCCGTGCCCAGATCCTCGCGCAGGGCCGGTGCTCTCCACAGAGGAAAAGGTCCCGACTCTCGGCGCAGCCGTCGGTGAAGCGACCGCGTCCCGGTTCTCCCGAAGTGACCTTGTGCTCTGGCCTCGAGGCGGGCCGCGTTCTGACAATTGACCGCGCCGGCCCAGACGGCAGTTCCCGTCGGGGCCCGTGAGGGAAAGGGGATCGGCGATGATCGGAGCGCTGCTCGGGACGACGTCGTCGGTCCCGTTTTCCGTGTGGCGCAAGATCGCCATGGCCACGTGGCGGCCCCGGACGGACCCGATCATCTCGGCCACGATGGACGTCGAAGCGACCCGGCTCGAGGAGTACATCGGCGAGGTCCGCGCCGCCACGGGCGAGCACATCACCCCGATGCACCTGGTCGGCCGGGCCGCCGCCAAGGTGTTCGTGGCGCTGCCGGGACTCAACGGCCGGGTGGCATTCGGCAGCTTCCTGCCGTCGCCGACCATCGACTGCTTCTTCGTCGTGTCCCTGCGCTCCGATCCGGTCGCGGGAGTCGAGGCGTCCGCGACCGACCTGTCGGGGGCGGTGGTGCGGCGGATCGACGAGAAGCCCCCGTGGACCGTCGCCCGCGAACTCGCCGACCGCGCTGCGCGGATCCGGCACGGTGACGATCCCCAGTTCAAGCGGGCGAAGACGATCGCCCAGCTGGTGCCGCCGCTGGCCCTGCGCCGGATGATGGACGGCATCGGCTTCGTCACCGAGACCTTGCAGTTGCCCCTACCCCTGCTCGGGCTGGAAGCGCGCCCCTACGGCTCCGTCCTGGTCAGCAATGTCGGCACCTACGGTCTGGAGACCGCCGCCGCGCCGGTGCCGACGTTCTGCCACGTGCCGTTCGTGATCGTGGTGGGCGGGGTGATCGACAAGGTGGTGGCCCGCGACGGTCAGCCCGTGGTCCGCCAGGTGCTGCCGATGACGATGACGCTCGACCACCGATTCGTCGACGGCTACCAGGCGGCCACCATGGCACGGGTCTTCCGCGAGTACATGGAGGATCCGGCCGCGTTTGACCCGGTGCCCGCAGCCACGGCGCGACCGCGGCCGGCACCGCCGAAACTCCAGTCCACGCGGTCCTGACCCGACCCTTCTCCGACAGACGCGATCTGGGCGTGCGCTCAGGTGCGTACCCGCATCCATCTGCCGGCCAGCTCGGAGATCCAGGCCTCCGCGGCGATCGGGTCCGCGGGCGGGCCGGCCACCAGGACCAACTCGTCGATGCCCGCGTCGGCCAGCCGGCCCGCGTCGGCAGGCACCGGATCCCGCAGGGCGACCGCCACCTTCAGATCGGTCGGGTCACGGCCCATCTCTCGGCAGAGCGCGCGCAGCTTCGACACCCGTGACGCCGCTTCCTCGACGTCGGCGAGGTTGAAGCCGTACCAACCGTCGCCCCACTCGGCGACCCGACGCAGCGCCGCATCGGAGTTGCCGCCCAGCATGATCGGGATCGACCGGCCGTGCGGCTTGGGGTTGACGCGCACCCGGTCGAAGGCCACATACCGTCCGGAGAAGGACGCGACGTCGTCGCGCCACAGGGTGCGCATTGCCGCGACGTACTCTGCCATCCGGTCCGCCCGGCCCTCGAACGGCACCCCGAGCGCGTCGTACTCGGCTTTCGACCGCCCGATCCCGACGCCCAGCGACAGCCGCCCACCGGTCATGCGGTCCAGCGACGCGGCCTGCTTGGCGGTGATCACCGGGTTGTGCTCCGGCAGCACCAGCACCCCGGTCGCCAACTCGATCCGGTTGGTCGCCGCCGCGGCGAAGCTGAGGGCGACCATCGGGTCCAGCCAGTCGGTCTGCGGGGCCAGTTCGATCGCCCCGTCGTCGCGGTAGGGGCGCTGTGACCGCGGATCCCCGGGCATCACCACCCGCTGCCCCACCCACAGCGTCGCGAATCCCGACCGCTCGGCCGCGGCCGCCACCGCATCGATCACGGTGCGCTGCGCACCGGCGCCGATGCCGAGGCCGTGCAGGCCCAGTCTGATCACCCGGCGATCATGGCAGGCTTGACCAACATCCCAAGCGACGAACGGGTTGCGGTACGGCAACGGTGGGCCACGCCCGGGGTTAAGCACGGCCATGCCCACGATGCCTTTGGGCCAGGTCGTTAGGCTGTGCCGCATGGCTGCTGACATCGTGCCGATCGGACTGACGTTGACCAAGGGCGACGTGTACACGCTGTGGGCGCCGCGGTGGCGTGCCGACGGCGACGAGTGGGAGGCCTTCCTCGGTAAAGACGAGGACCTCTATGTCCTGGAATCAGTGGCCGACCTGGCGGCTTTCGTGCGTACCAGCACCGACAACGACCTCGTCGACCACCCGGCGTGGCAGAAGCTGACCGAGGCCAACGCCCACCGGCTGGCGCCGACCGATGAGAACACCCACGACCTGGTGGTCCTGGAGGAACTGCTCTCCAAGAAGCCGACCGAGGACAGCGTGCGCGCATTGCACGGCGCGCTGGCGGTGGTGTCGTCGATGGGTTCGGTGTGTGAACTGCCCGCGGTGACGAAGTTCTTCAACGGCAACCCCGTGCTGGGCACCGTCGGCGGCGGCGTGGAGGCGTTCGCGGGCCGTGCCGGCCGCAAGCGCTGGGCGGAGATCGAGAAGATCATCGCCAAGAGCTGGGACAACGTGATCGAGGCGCTCGACGCGATCATCACGATCCCCGAGGTGGACAGCGCCGCCGTGGCGAAGGCCCAGGCCGAACTCGACGAGCCGGCTCCGGAGCCCGACGAGGACGACCTGGTCATCGACGATGTGGTCGACACCGACGAGGAGGCCGACTCGCTGGCCGCCGAGGCCGCGACCAAGGTGCTCGGCAGCGACAAGGATTTCTGGTCGCGGGTCGGTATCGATCCGGTCCGGATCATGACCAGCCGCGGCACGTTCTTCACGCTGCGCTGCTATCTGAACGACCACCCGATCTTCCTCGGCCGCAACGGCCGCATCAGCGTGTTCCCGTCCGAGCGGACACTGGCCCGCTACCTGGCCGACGAACACGACCACGACCTGTCCGACCTTGCCACCTACGACGACATCCGCACCGCGGCCACCGACGGTTCGCTGCGGGTCGACGTCACCGATGACAACATCTACGTCCTGACCGGGATCGTCGACGACCTGGCCGAGGGTCCCGACGCGCTCGACCACGATCAGCTCGAGCTCGCCGTCGAACTGCTGCGCGACATCGGCGACTACTCCGAGGACACCAGCGTCCAGACCAAGCTCTCCACCGACACCGCGCTGGGCCGGGTGATCGCCCACGTGCTCGACCCGAAGACGGTCCGGCCGGGCGGACCGTACGCCGACGCGGTGGCGCAGTGGGAGTCGCTGGAGTCGTTCGCGGAGTCCCGCCTGCGCGAGGAGTGAGTTCGGCTTACCCCACCAGGACGGCGTAGCGCGGCTTGATCACCTCGTCGATGATCGCCAGCCGCTGGTCGAACGGGATGAACGCCGACTTCATCGCGTTGATGGTGAAGCGCTCCAGGTCGCTCCAGCCGTAGCCGAACGTCTCGACCAGCCGCAGCATCTCCAGGCTCATCGAGGTGTCGCTGATCAACCGGTTGTCGGTGTTGACCGTGACCCGGAAGCGCAGCCGCGCCAGCCGGTCGAAGGGGTGCTCGGCGATGCTCTTGACGGCACCGGTCTGCACATTCGAACTCGGGCACATCTCGAACGGAATCCGCTTGTCCCGCAGCAGCGATGCGAGCCGGCCCAGCCTCGCGGTGCCGTCGGCGTCGATCTCGATGTCGTCGACGATGCGCACACCGTGGCCCAGCCGATCGGCCCCGCAGAACGCGATCGCCTCGTGGATCGACGGCAAACCGAACGCCTCGCCGGCGTGAATCGTGAAGCGCGCGTTGTTGCTTCGCATGTACTCGAAGGCGTCCAGGTGCCGGGTGGGAGGATATCCGGCCTCCGCCCCGGCGATGTCGAAGCCGACGACACCCTTGTCCCGGAACCGGATCGCGAGCTCGGCGATCTCCCGAGAGCGGGCCGCATGACGCATCGCGGTCACCAGGCAGCGCACCGTGATCGTCCGTCCGTCGGCGGCGGCGGCCTTCTCGCCGTCGGCGAAGCCGGCCAGCACCGCGTCGACGACGGCGTCCAGGGACAGCCCGGCCTCGATGTGCAGTTCGGGGGCGAACCGGACCTCGGCGTAGACGACGTTGTCGGCCGCGAGGTCCTCGACGCATTCGCGGGCGACGCGCTGCAGCGCGTCCGGGGTCTGCATGACGCCGACGGTGTGGGCGAACGGCTCTAGGTAGCGCACCAGCGAGCCGCTGTGCGCGGCGGTGTGGAAGAACGTGGCGAGGCTGTCGACGTCGGTGGCGGGTAGGTCCTCGTAGCCGTACTGCTCGGCCAGCTCCAACACCGTCGACGGACGCAGACCGCCGTCGAGGTGGTCGTGCAACAGCGCCTTGGGTGCGCGCCGGATGTGGTCGAGCGTCAACGGTGTCGTCACGGCAGAACCTCCTACATGGTGATCCGATCGATGATGAGCGGGCGCGCGGGCGGCGGCTGATCGCCGACACTCCACGCCCCGTCGAGCTCGGCCAGCGCGCCGGCGAGCCGCTCGGGAGTGTCGGTGTACAAGGTGAACAAAGGTGCGCCGGCGGCGACGGGCTCACCCGGCTTGCGGTGGATGCGCATGCCGGCGCCGAACTGCACCCGTTCACCGGGCGCCGAGCGGCCCGCCCCGAGCCGCCACACCGCCAGTCCCACCGCCATCGCGTCGATGTCTCCCATGGTGCCACCGCGCGGCGCGCTGACGGTCTCGGTATGCGCACCCAAGGGCAACGCCGCATCGGGGTCCCCGCCCTGGGCGGCCACCAACTCTCGGAACCGGTCCATCGCGGTGCCGTCGCGCAGGGTCTGCTCGGGGTCGACCGCGTCCAGGCCGGCGGCGTCGCACATCTCGCGGGCCAGGGCCAGGGTCAGTTCGACGACGTCGCCGGGTCCGCCGCCGGCGAGTACCTCCAGGGATTCGACGACCTCGACGGCGTTGCCGACGGCGCGTCCCAGCGGTGCGTTCATGTCGGTCAACAGCGCGCGGGTCAGCACACCGTGCTCGGCCCCGAGCTCGACCATGGTGCGGGCCAGCTCCCGCGACTCGGCCTCGGTGCCCAGGAACGCCCCCGACCCGACCTTCGAGTCGAGCACCAGCGCGCGGGTGCCCTCGGCGATCTTCTTGCTCATCACCGAGCTCGCGATCAGCGGCAGCGACTCGGTGGTCGCGGTGACGTCGCGCAGTGCGTAGATCTTGCGATCGGCCGGCGCCAGCTCCCCGGCGGCGAAGATGGCCGCCCCGATGTCGCAGAGTTGTTGGCGGATCCGGCCTTTGGAGATCTCGGCGGTGAAACCGGGGATGGACTCCAATTTGTCGAGGGTGCCCCCGGTGTGGCCGAGCCCGCGCCCGGCGGCCTGGGGCACCGCGCCTCCACACGCCATCACCACGGGCACCAACGGGATGGTGATCTTGTCCCCGACACCGCCGGTGGAGTGCTTGTCCACCAGCTTCAGCGCCCGGCCGTCACGCCGCAGATCGCCGAAGTCCAACCGCTCCCCGGAGGCGATCATCGCGGCGGTCCAGCGCGCGATCTCGGCGTTGGTCATGCCGCGCAGGAAGATCGCCATCAGCAGCGCCGACATCTGCGCATCGGCGATCCGGTCGTGGGTGTACGCGTCGATCACCCAGTCGATCGCCGCGTCGGACAGGACGCCGCCGTCACGTTTGGTCCGGATGACGCTGGGCGCGTCGAATGTGAGGCCGGTCACGGTGTTTCCTCGGCGGGCACGCGATTTCGGGCCAGATCGTCGGGACCGAACGCGTCGGGCAACAACTCGCGCAGCGGGCGCGGGCCGAGCGGATGGTCGATGAGCATGTCGGGGCCGCCGTGCTCGAGCAGCACCTGCCGGCAGCGTCCGCACGGCATCAGCACCTCACCGTCGGGTCCTACGCAGGACAGTGCGACCAGCCGTCCGCCACCGCTGGAATGTAGGGCGCAGACCACTGCGCACTCGGCACAGAGACCTAGGCCATATGAGACATTCTCCACATTGCATCCGGCCACCATCCGGTGATCGTCGACGAGGGCGGCCGCTCCCACGCGAAATCGCGAATAGGGCGCGTAGGCATACTCAGAGGCATCAATTGCTTTACGGCGCAATAACTTCCAGTCGATCTCTGCCGTCACGTCACGCCGCCCGATCCGACTCTGAATCAATTCCGAACACCCCGTCCCGCGACCCGAAGTCCCAGATAGGCGACCCTAACTTCTACCCTGGAAGCAGCGCATACGCCCCCACGCTAGTTCGTTTGACAGTACGTAGGGGATTAGAGTCGCCCCGAGGTTTGGGGCTTCGGCAAGCAGGACCGAGCTTCGAACGTCCACCGATGGCGTTGGAGGGTCACATGAGTACGGCGACACCAGCCGATACCGACATACCGGCACCGCGATCACAGCCGATGCGTCGCCGCACTTTCTACCGTGGTGACCCGGGCATGTGGTCCTGGGTTCTGCACCGCATCTCCGGTGCCACCATCTTCTTCTTCCTCTTCGTGCACGTGCTCGACACCGCGTTGGTGCGGGTCAGCCCGCAGGCCTACAACGAGATCATCGAGACCTACAAGACCCCGATCATCGGGCTCATGGAGATCGGCCTCGTCGCTGCCGTGCTGTACCACGCGCTCAACGGCATCCGGATCATCCTCATCGATTTCTGGTCGGAGGGTCCGCGGCACCAGCGCAAGATGCTGTGGGTGGTCGCCGGCGTCTTCATCGCCGTGTTCATCGCGTCGGTCGGAGTGATAGGTATGCACATGGCGGAGAGGTTCCTGTGAGTACAGGAAAGAAGATGGCCGAGAACCCGTACGACCACATCACCGAGCGCGGCGGCCCGGCTCCCGTCATGCAGCGCAGCTTCGACCGCCCCGCGGGCCTGGACAACCCGCGCGCGGCGCGGCGCGGCGGCGGAATGCCCAACTTCGAGAAATACACCTGGCTGTTCATGCGGTTCTCGGGTGTGGTGCTCGTCTTCCTGGCCCTCGGCCACCTGTTCATCATGCTGATGTGGGAAGACGGCGTATACCGCATCGACTTCAACTACGTCGCCGAGCGCTGGTCGTCGCCGTTCTGGCAGACCTGGGACCTGCTGCTGCTGTGGCTGGCCCAGCTGCACGGCGGCAACGGGATGCGCACGATCATCGCCGACTACACCCGCAAGGACTCCACCAAGTTCTGGCTCAACACCCTGCTGGCGCTGTCGATGGCATTCACGCTGGTCCTCGGCACCTACGTGCTGCTGACGTTCGACGCGACGATTTCCTGACTGGGAGCGACACATGATTGTTGAACACCGCTACGACGTCGTCATCGTCGGCGCCGGCGGCGCGGGCATGCGGGCGGCCGTGGAAGCCGGCCCCCGGGTCCGGACCGCCGTGCTGACCAAGCTCTACCCGACCCGCTCGCACACCGGTGCGGCGCAGGGCGGCATGTGCGCCGCCCTGGCCAACGTCGAGGAAGACAACTGGGAGTGGCATACCTTCGACACCGTCAAGGGCGGCGACTACCTGGCCGACCAGGACGCGGTCGAGATCATGGCCAAAGAGGCCATCGACGCCGTACTGGACCTGGAGAAGATGGGGATGCCGTTTAACCGCACCCCCGAAGGCCGGATCGACCAGCGCCGCTTCGGCGGCCACACCCGCGATCACGGCAAGGCCCCGGTGCGCCGCGCGTGTTACGCCGCCGACCGCACCGGCCACATGATCCTTCAGACGCTGTACCAGAACTGCGTCAAGCACGACGTCGAGTTCTTCAACGAGTTCTACGCCCTCGACATCACGCTGACCGAGACGGCCTCGGGCCCGGTGGCCACCGGTGTGGTGGCCTACGAGCTCGCCACCGGTGACATCCACGTCTTCCACGCCAAGGCGATCGTGTTCGCCACCGGTGGGTCGGGCCGGATGTACAAGACCACGTCAAACGCGCACACGCTGACCGGCGACGGCCTGGGCATCATCTTCCGCAAGGGACTTCCCTTGGAGGACATGGAGTTCCACCAGTTCCATCCGACCGGCCTGGCCGGGCTGGGCATCCTGATCTCCGAGGCCGTGCGCGGCGAGGGCGGCCGGTTGCTCAACGGCGAGGGTGAGCGCTTCATGGAGCGCTACGCGCCGACGATCGTCGACCTCGCACCGCGCGACATCGTCGCCCGCTCCATGGTGCTGGAGGTGCTCGAAGGCCGCGGTGCCGGACCGAACAAGGACTACGTCTACATCGACGTGCGCCACCTCGGCGAGGACGTATTGGAAGCCAAGCTGCCCGACATCACCGAGTTCGCGCGCACCTACCTGGGCGTGGATCCGGTCAAGGAGCTGGTGCCGGTCTACCCGACGTGCCACTACGTCATGGGCGGCATCCCGACGACGGTCAACGGCCAGGTGCTCTCGGACAACACCACGATCGTGCCGGGTCTGTACGCCGCCGGCGAGTGCGCGTGCGTGTCGGTGCACGGCGCCAACCGTCTGGGCACCAACTCGCTGCTGGACATCAACGTGTTCGGCCGGCGCGCCGGGATCGCCGCGGCGAACTACGCCCTGGGTCACGACTTCGTCGACCTGCCCGACAAGCCGGCCGAGATGGTGGTCGGCTGGGTCGGCGACATCTTGAGCGAGCACGGCAACGAGCGCGTCGCCGACATCCGCGGCGCGCTGCAGCAGTCGATGGACAACAACGCCGCGGTGTTCCGCACCGAAGAGACGCTCAAGCAGGCGCTGACCGACATCCACGCGCTCAAGGAGCGCTACTCGCGGATCACGGTGCAGGACAAGGGTAAGCGCTACAACAGCGATCTGCTGGAGGCCATCGAGCTCGGCTTCCTGCTCGAGCTGGCCGAGGTCACCGTCGTCGGGGCGTTGAACCGCAAGGAATCTCGCGGCGGCCACGCCCGCGAGGACTACCCCAACCGCGACGACACAAACTACATGCGGCACACGATGGCTTACAAGGAGGGTTCGGACCTTCTGAGTGACATCCGCCTGGACTACAAGCCCGTCGTCATGACGCGGTACGAGCCGATGGAACGGAAGTACTGATGAGCGCGCCTGTTCTGGACAAGCAAGACACTCCCCCCGTGCCCGAGGGCGCGGTGATGGTGACGCTGAAGATCGCCCGGTTCAATCCGGAGTCCCCCGATGACGCCGGCTGGCAGAGCTTCCGCGTGCCGTGCCTGCCCAGCGACCGGCTGCTGAACCTGCTGCACTACGTGAAGTGGTATCTGGACGGCACGTTGACGTTCCGCCGGTCCTGCGCGCACGGGGTGTGCGGCTCGGACGCGATGCGCATCAACGGCGTGAACCGGTTGGCGTGCAAGGTGCTGATGCGCGACATGCTGCCGAAGAACCCGAAGAAACAGCTCACCATCACGATCGAGCCGATCCGCGGACTGCCCGTGGAGAAGGACCTCGTCGTCGACATGGAGCCGTTCTTCGACGCCTACAAGGCGATCAAGCCGTACCTGATCACCTCGGGCAATCAGCCGACGCGCGAGCGAATCCAGAGCCAGACCGACCGCGCCCGCTACGACGACACCACCAAGTGCATCCTGTGCGCGTGCTGCACCACTTCGTGCCCCGTCTATTGGAGCGAAGGGTCCTACTTCGGACCGGCCGCGATCGTCAACGCACACCGCTTCATCTTCGATTCGCGTGACGAGGCCGCCGCCGAGCGGCTCGACATCCTCAACGACGTCGACGGAGTGTGGCGCTGCCGCACCACGTTCAACTGCACCGAGGCCTGCCCACGCGGCATCGAGGTGACCAAGGCGATCCAGGAGGTCAAGCGCGCGTTGATGTTCGCGCGCTGACCCCGATCGCTCAGCGGCGTTCCTGCCCAGCGGCGAAATCGCATTCCGCGCGGTGTTCTCACGAATTCGCGCGCGTGGAATGCGATTTCGGCGGCTCGTCGGCGTCGTCCGGCTCGGCGGTGACATCGTCTGGCTCACGGTCGGGCGCAGGCCGGTCCTCCCCCGTGGCCGCGGCCACCTGCTCGTCGTAGTACCGCAGCACCACCGCGACCGCCGCGGCCACCGGGACGGCCAGGAACGCGCCGATCACACCGAACGTCGAGGCGCCCAGCGTGACCGCCAGCAGCACAATCGCCGCGTGCAGCTTCATCGACTTCGCCTGCAGCCACGGCTGGAGCACGTTGCCTTCCAACTGCTGCACGGCCAGGATGATGCCCAGCACGATCAGCGCATTCACCGGGCCGTTGGCGACCAGCGCGACCAGCACCGCCAGACCGCCGGCGACGAACGCGCCGACGATCGGCACGAAGCCGCCGATGAACGTGATGATCGCCAACGCGTAGGCCAGCGGCACGCCGAGGATCACCAGCCCGATCCCGATCAGGCCCGCGTCGACCAGGCTGACCAGCGCCTGAGTCCGGATGAACCCGCCGAGGGTGGACCACACCCGCTCCAGCACCGTGGCCAGGTGTGGCGCAGCCGGCATTCCGACCGTGCGGCGCAACCACGGGATGAACGCCGGACCGTCCTTGAGAACGAAGAACGTGACCACCACCGTCGTGAACAGCGTGACGAGCGCCGACGTCGCCGCGCCCACGCCGGTGAACAGCCCCGACGCGATCTGCGCGCTGCTGTTGTTCAGCGTGTCGTTGATCGCCGCGACCGCCGAATTCAGCTGGGCTTCACTGATGTTCAGCGGTGGGCCGTCGAGCCAGTCGCGCACCTGCACCACACCGGCGGTGGCCTGTTCGGCCAGCTCGGTGGCCTGGTCGATGATCGCCGGCGCCACCGCCGCGATCACGGCCACGATCACGCCGAGAGCAACCAGCAGCGCGAGCAGCACCGCCGCGGCCGCGGGCACGCCCCTCCCGCGCAGCCACCGCACCGGCGGCCACAGCACGGTCGACAGGATCAGCGCCAGCAGCACCGGCAGCAGGATCACCCAGGTCTTGCCAACCACCCAGGACAGCACCCACAGGGCCGCGGACACCGCGAGGAACCACAGCGCAACGGTGGCGCAGGCCCGGAGATGGCTTCGGTAGATCGATCCGCGGCTGGGGGTCGCCGGCGTCGTAGCGTTCACCCGCCTCTTCTACCCCACCCCGGCACGCTTCAACTGGTGTTTGCGGGGTGAGAATGATCGCCCGGTGGCGACGGGCGCTCCGGGATCACGGCAGCCGGCGGGCCAGGAAGTCGCGGATCAGCGCGATCGCCTGGGTCAGGGCGCTCTCCAGCAGGAAGTGGCCGCCGTCGAGCAGGTGGATCTCGGGGTCGACGGCGTCGTCGGCGAACGCGCGGGCGCCGTCGGGCCCGAAGAACGGATCCTTGTCACCCCACACGGCCAGCAGCGGCACCGCGCTGGTGCGCAGGTAGTCGTGCAGCGCGGGATAGATCTTCGGGTTCGTCGCGTAGTCGAGGAACAGCTTGAGCTGGATCGCGTCGTTGCCGGGGCGCGACAGCAACGCGTAGTCGTGGTGCCAAGTGTCCGGGCTGACGACGGACTCGTCGGGCACGCCGGCCAGGTACTGCCGCCTGGTCGCCTCGAAGGTCAGCATCTCGCGCAGCGCCGCCGCGGTCTCGGGGGTCTGTTCGCGCTGGTAGTCCCACACGGGCACCCAGCCGTCGACCACGAAGCCGGCGTCGTAGCCGTTGCCGTTCTGGGTGACGATCGCGGTGATGGCCTCCGGGTCGCGCAGGGCCAGCCGCCAGCCGACCGGCGCGCCGTAGTCCTGGACGTAGATCGCGTACCGGTCGACGCCCAGTTGACTGAGAAGGCCGGCCACGGAGTCGGTCAATGCGTCGAAGGTGTAGTCGAATTCCTCGACCGGGGGTGCGTCGGAGTAGCCGAAGCCGAGGTAGTCGGGCGCGATCACGTGGTAGTGGTCGGCGAGCTCGGGGATCAGGTTGCGGAACATGAACGAGCTCGTCGGGAAGCCGTGCAGCAGCACGATCACCGGGTTCCCGGGCGTCCCGGCCTCGCGGTAGAACAGCCGGCGGCCGTCCACGATGGCGTAGCGGTGATGCACATCGATCATGACTAACTCCTTAAATGGTTTTACCGGTTAGGTGCATTCAACGCCCGATCCTGTAACCTGTCAACAAGCTTTTGGAGGTTAGTGATGGATGTGTACGCGACCACGCCGGAGGACGAGGCGTTCCTGCTGGCGTTGCTCAACACCACCCCGGTCGTCGACGGCGTGCCGACCGACGCGCTGCCCGATCTCGCGACCGCGTCGTCGTGGATGCGTGACCACGGCGTCCCCGCCACCGGGGCCGAGTGGACCCAGCTGATTGACGCCCGCACCCGCCTGCAGGCGGTGGTCCGCGGCGAGCGGACCCCGATGGTGCTGCAGCGGTTCCTCGCCGACGCCCGCCTGGTCCCGACGGCGGACCGCTCCGGCGTGCACTGGCGACTTGACGGCGGCGACGCCTCCGGTGCGGTGCGCGCGGTGCTGGCCTGGGATGGGTTGCGGCAGAACGGCCCCGGGCGGTTGCGCCCGTGCGCGAACACCGAGTGCCGGTTGTTCCTGATCGACCGCAGCAAGCCCAACACCGCGCGCTGGTGTTCGATGGCGATCTGCGGCAACCGGATGAAGGCCCGCAGGCACTATCAGCGCACCCGCAGCGAGTGACCCGTCACACCGGGACCGCGTGCGCCTCCACGATGTCGGCGCCGCGGCGCATCCCACCCGTCGCGGTGAAGCCGGCGGCGACCTCGGCGGCCCCGTCGGACATGGCCATCGCAGCCTTCACCGCGGCGCGCAGCCGAGGCGCGCTGAGTCGACGCGCGGGCAACCGGATCCCGCACCGTGCCACCTCGATACGGCGGGCCACCTCGAACTGGTCACGACCGAAAGGCACTGCGCACACCGGTATCCCGCGGCTGAGAGCCTTCATCGTGACGCCCATGCCGCCGTGGGTGACCACGCACACCGCGCGGTCGAGCACCGGCGAATGTGGGACGAACCGGGTCAGCGTGACCCCGCGATCGCGGCGCAGCAGGCCCTCGCCGCCTTCGGCAGGCAGGCTCGCCACCACGTGCACAGGATCATCCTCGAAAGCGTGTATCGCCGCGGCGATCAGGGCGCGGTCAGCCTGCCCCACCGACGACGTCGTCACCAGCACGATCGGCTCGTCGATGTCGTCGAGCCACTCCGGAGGGTCGGCGGGCGGATCGAAGATCGCGGGGCCGATCAGATCCACCGTGGGGCCCCAGTCGGTGTGCCGGTACTCGAACGGTCTGGCGGTGGGCACCAGCACCCGCGGCGCGCGGCGCAGCAGTTCGTCGGCGGAGCGCACCTCGGGCAACCCCAATGCCGCACGCACCGGCCGCATTCCGGCGCGGAAGGGGCGGTCGAACACGAAGCGGGTGACAGCACCCACACCGAGATTGCGCACGGCGCCCAGCGGGCCGGGCCACGGGCGGGCACCTGCCCCGAACGGCGGCGACCCGGGTGAACGCAGATACGGGATGAACGGCGAGAACACCAACCACGGACGCGATTGGGTCTCGGCGGCCGACATCGCGCCCCAGCAGTTCGCGTCGACCAGGATCACGTCGGGGTCCACCTCGCGCACCGCGTCGGTGACATCGTCGACCTCGTGGGCTGCCCGTTCGGTGAGCACCCGCACGGTGTCCTGGGCCGACCGAAGCACGCCCCGCGTGGTCTCGGCGCTCTGCAGCGCCTCGATGCGCGGGTCGACCGGGGCGGCCTTGAATCCCTGCCCCAGACACAGATCCATCCCGGAAGCCATGGTGCGGACGTGGATCTCGTGCCCGCGGGCCGACATCTCCTGCAGCAGCGCCGAGAACGGGAACAGGTGACCGATCGCCGGGGCGGTGTAGGCCAGCACTACCGCCATCGCGACCCCCGACCGATCCGCGCCCGCCCCGGCGCCGAATCACTGCTATGCACACCCTCGACACCGCCGAGCTGGTGGTCCTTCTCGACGACGACGGCCAGAGCATCGGCACAGCGCCCAAGTCGCAGGTCCACCACGCGTCCACCCCGCTCCATCTGGCGTTCTCCTGTTACCTGTTCGACGGCGCCGGCCGCGTGCTGCTCACGCGGCGGGCACTGCACAAGCGCACGTTCCCGGGCATCTGGACCAACGCCTGCTGCGGGCACCCCGCCCCCGGCGAATCGCTGACCGACGCGGTGACCCGCCGCGTGGGCGAGGAGCTCGGGCTGCACATCGCCGACCTGCGGTGCGTGCTGCCCGATTTCCGCTATTACGCGGTGGCCGCCGACGGCGTGGTGGAGAACGAGGTGTGCCCGGTGTTCTGCGGCCGCGCTGTGGGTCCGGTGCGCCCGGCTCCTGACGAGGTCGCCGACCACGTGTGGGTGCCGTGGGCGCAGCTGCGGGCGGCTGCCGAGTTCGGGTGGGCGATCAGCCCGTGGGCCACCGAACAGGTTCCGTTGCTGGACAAGGCGGGAATCGGACACGGCGGCTACGACCTCAACTCGTAGAGCCGTTCGGCGTAGGCCAGGTCGTCGCGCCACAACCGGGTGGCTGCCTGGCGCATCAACGGCCGGATCAATGGCGCCGCGACCAGCCCGACGCCGAAGTTCGGCCGGTCGGAGTGGGCGATGACGGCTTCGATCACCGCGGTGCGGGGCCGACCGTCCGGTCCGGGGCCCAGCGGGGTGGCATGGGTCTCGACGACGCTGCCGCGGCCCTCGCCCTCGACGATGCGCATGACCACCGTCCGCGGTCCGGGTGTGGTGAACTCGGCGATGACGGGCACGCCCAACCGGCCGATGCGGAACGTGACCTCGACCAGGAACCGGTCGTCGTCGTCGGTGAGTTCGTCGTCGACGGCGGGTGCGCTGATCACCCGCAGCTGGGTGAACGAGTACGGGTGAAACCACGCGCCGTGCCAGGGGTCCAGACGGTTGGCGACGATGTCGCGCGGCTCGCAGACGCCCTCCAACCGGGTGACCGCGGCCAGCGCCGGTTCCCCGGGCCGGGCCGGCACGACGGGCGCCTCGGTCGGGCCCGAGAGCCGGCTGTCCGCGTCATCGGGATCGGGGTCCAGGCGCACCCAGCACAACACACCGTCGTCGTGCGCGGGATAGGGCTTCCAGGTCCCGTGCCGGCGCTCGCCCAGCCGCAGCCCGTGCCATGGGCACACCAGCGTGCCGCAGTCCACCGGCGCGGTCGCCAGGTCGGCGCCCAGGTGCGGGCAGGCGCGCGGCCCCACCAGCAGGCCGCCGTCGCTGCCGCGCCAGGCCACCAGCGCCCGGCCGGCCACCGAGGTGCCGAAAGCCTTGGTGGTGATGTCCGAGCTCGCCGCGATCACGAACCAGTTGCCGCCGGGGCGGCGCAACGCCCGCTGCAGCGCCGCGTTGATCAGCGCCGGGCTGGCGTCCTGGTAGGTGGGGGTCTGGGCCGACCACGACGTCGACGGGACCACCTCGAACGGCCACGCCTTCGCCACTGCGGCCCGAAGACCCGACAGCGCGCTCATCGCACACTCCCGGCCGAGGTCGCCAGCCGGCGCAGCACCGTCGAGCGGCCCTGGTTCGGCACGGTGTGCAGGGTGTGTCCGGCCAGGCCGAAGCCGGCCAGCAACTCGTTGGCCGCCGTCCAGCCCGTTGTCGCCGCGCGTTCCATCAACGCCACCGGCAGGTCGATGCGGATGCCGTCGCCGGCGAGCACCAGCCGCGGATCGGGCGTCGACACCGTGGGCCGGTCCGCGAAATCCCCCGGCGCGAACCGGGGGCAGTCGGCGCGACGCAGCGTCCGCTCCGCCACGATCGATGCCGCGGCGGTCTCGGGATAGAGCTCGTGCATGCGCGCGATCAGGGTGCCGCGCACGTCGTCATCACCTTCGGTGACCGAGTAGGCGTGCAGCTCCACCACCGAACCTCCTGTGCGCGCGGCCCATTCGGCGGCCTCGCGCTCGTAGCGTTCCAGCACGCTGATGTTGTCCAGCGGCTCGCGGCCCCCGGTGGCGACGAACGCGGCGCGGTCGCCGCGCACCGGGCGGTCCAGCCACAGCCGCAGCACCACGAACGGCGGCGCGGTGCCCATCGCGGCGACCTTGCGGCGCCATCCCGGATCGCCGACATCCGGCGAGGCAGCCACCAGCCGTTGCAGCGCACCGACATCGGTGGCCAGCACCGCCGCGTCCCCGGACCACACCCGGCCGTCCGGGCCCGCCACCGTCACCCCGTCACCGACGGTGACCGTATGCACCTCGGCGCCGGTGTGGAACGCCACCCCACGGCCCTCCAGGTAGCGGCGCAGCGGATTCCACAGCGCGACATCGAAATTCGCGTTAGCGACGTCGAAGATCAACCCCTCGCTGGAGCCGAGGAAGTAGATGTGGAACATGGTGACCAGCTCGCCCGCCGACAACGTCTCCGGACGTGCGAAGAAGCTGCGGGCGAACACCTCGAACGCCAGATGCCGGGCCGCCTCCGGGAAATTGATGTCACGCAGAAAGGTGGCCGCGTCCTGTTCGTCGAGCAGTTCGTAGGTCTCGGGCACCGACACCGCGGCCAGCGGGGCGGCGGCCTTGGCGTCCAACCGCACCAGGTCACGCAACCGGAACGTCGGGCTGCGCAACGCGAACGCCAACGCGTTCAGCGGCGGCGTCTGCGGCAGCCCGCGGAAGGTGTCCTGCCGGCCGGCACCGTCGATCAGCGGGTAGTCCTCGACCGCGGTGAGCGCCGACAGCCCGGGATCGCTGCGTCGCAGCAGCGCGCGCAGGTTGTAGTACTGGCGGAAGAACGCGTGGAATCCGCGGTTCATCGCGACGGGCGTGCCGTCCTCCAGCGCGTCCGACCAGCCGCCCACCCGGCCTCCGAGGTAATCCTGCTTTTCGACCACCTCGACCGCGACACCGCGCTCGACCAGTCCGGTGGCCGCGGCCAGGCCCGCGATGCCGCCGCCCACGACGACGACGCGGGGCCGCGCTTCGCCCGACGCGCTTCGGCCCGGGTGGGCGGGCCAGGTCTGGCGTCGACGATCAAAGCCGTTCCGGCTCAAGACTTATCCTCCTTCGGGCGGGCAGGCTAGCGCGAGCGCAGAACATGGCACCGGGATGTGGGCACGTGGCGCCACCGCTGCCCCTCACACTCTCCTGAGTCGCATTCGGTTCACCCACGCCTTACCGATGCCCGCTACGGCGACGGCCAATCGTCGTGGCTTGCCCACCGTCGCACGCCGACCGAAGATTTCGAAGTCGATCGCCTCGATGCGCGACAAGATGTCGGAGTACAGCGTCAGCGCGGCCGAGACGCACGGACGCGACGGCGGCGCCAGCGTGGCTATCCCGGGCCGGGCCTGGTCGTACACCTGCCGGGCGATGGCGTGCTGTTCGGCCAGCGCGGCGCGCACCCGCCCGTCGGTGCGCCGGTTGGCCTGGCACCACAGCAGCAGGTCGCGGTCCACACCGTGCGCGGCCAGTTCGTCGGCCGGCAGATACACCCGGCCTCGGGTGAGGTCCTCGTCGACGTCGCGCAGGAAGTTGGTCAGCTGGAACGCCTTGCCGAGTGCGGCGGCATACGGCGCGGACTCCTCGCGCGGGACCACGGTGCCGAGCACCGGCAACATCTGCAGACCGATCACCTCAGCCGAGCCGTACATGTAGCGCTCCAGGGCCGCCCGGTCGGGATAATCGGTCACCGTGAGGTCCATCCGCATCGACGCCAGGAAATCGTCGAACAGGTCCCAGCCGATGTCGTAGTTGCGCGCGGTGTGCACCACCGCCGTCAGCACCGGATCGCCGTCACAGGACTTCTCGTCGACCAGGCAGTGGAACAGCCGGGTCGACAGCTGCTGCAGCCGCTCGGCGCGCTGTTCGATGGTCGCCGTGCCGGCCAGGTCGTCGAGGATGTCGTCGGCGACGCGGGCGAATCCGTACAGCGCGTGCACCGCGGGACGCTGCTTGGGCGCCAGCAGGCGGGTCGCCAGGTAGAACGTCTTGCCGTGCTGAGCGTTGATGGTGCGGCACTGCCGATAGGCGTCGCGCAATTCGGGGTCGCGCACACCTGCGGCGTCGAGCTCGGTCTTGATCATCAGCGGTTGACCTCCGAGGTGAGATGGCGGGCGGGGATACCGGTGATCCGGTCGGCGGCGAGGCGGCCGGACAGGATCGCGGTCGGAACCCCGACACCGGGAACGGTGGAGGAACCGGCCAGCACGACGTTGTCGATGCCGCGCACGGTGTTGGCCGGCCGGAACGGCCCGGTCTGAGAGAAGGTGTGCGCCAACGCGAACGGAGTTCCCGCGGCCATCCCCTGCCGGCGCCAGTCGGCCGGGGTCACGACGTGCAACAGCTCGGCGTCGTCTCCGACCCCGGGCATCCGCTCACGCACCGCCGACAACATCTGATCGACGTAACCGGCTCCCGCGGTGTCCCAGTCGAGAGTGCCGATGTCGGTGTTCGGCGCGGGGGCCAGCACATAGAGCAGGTCGCGGCCGGCCGGGGCCAGCGACGGATCGCCCGCGGTGGGCCGGGTGACCAGCAGCGACGGATCCCCCATCACACGCCCGTCATCGATGATGTCGCGGAAGGTCTGCGTCCATGCATCGCCGAACAGGATCGTGTGGTGACCGGCGCGATCGCCGACGGCCTTGCAGCCGACGTGGGCGACCACGGCCGACGGCGCGGGACGCAGCCGCAGCGGCCGCCGCGGTGTGCGGCCGATCAACCGGTAGGTGTCGGGCAGCTCGGTGGTCAGCACGACCGCGTCGGCCGGCACCCGCTCACCACCTGACGTGCGCACCGCGCTCGCGCGGGACCCGGTGAACTCCAGGTCGGAAACCGTTGCACCGTAGACAAAGTCAACCCCGGCGCGGGTGGCGGCGGTGGCCATGGCGTCGGGCAGCGCCCGCATGCCGCCGCGCGGGAAGTACACCCCGGCGACGGTGTCCATGTAGGCGATCACCGCGTAGACGGCCAGCGCGCTCTGCGGCGGAACACCGGCGTAGAGGGCCTGGAAGGTGAACACCCGCAGCAGGCGTTCGTCGTGCAGGAACCGGCGCACCACCGATTCCCAGCGGCGGAACCCTCCGAGCGCGACCAGACGTGCCAGGGACGGGGTCAGCAGAGACAGCGGCGAGTCGAAGTTGTTGGCGATGAAGCCGTCGAATTCGGTGCGGTACAGCCGGGTCAGCCAGTCCCGCAGCCGCAGATAGCCGTCGGCTTCGGCGCGACCGGCGAACCGTTCGACCTCCGTGGCCATCGCGGCGGCGTCGGTGTGCACCTGCAGCGCGCTGCCGTCGGCGAACTTGGCGTGATAGGCCGGGTGCACCGGGTCCATCGGCAGGCAGTCGGCCAACGACTCGCCGACGGCGGCGAACGCCTCGTCGATGATGTCGGGCATGGTCAGCACGGTCGGTCCGGTGTCGAGCCGGTACCCGAGGACGTCGGCCCGGCCCACCCGTCCGCCGGGGTGTTCACCGCGTTCCAGCACGGTGACTCGGCGGCCGCGGCCGGCCAGCTGCAGTGCCGCCGACAATCCGGACAGTCCGGCGCCGACCACGACGATGTGATCGGTCTTCCCGCTGAGCGCCCGCATCAGGCGGCCCGCTGGGTGCAGGCGACGGCCATCTCGGCCAGCGCGGCGCGCGGGGTGTCGGGGATCGCGACACCGTCGAGGAAGCGCAGCGCCGCGTCGTGGCGCTGGGCGATCTGCTCCTCGATCCACTGGACGGCGCCGCTGGCCACGATCAGGGTGCGCCACCGCTCCACGTCCGCGGCGTCGACCTGCGGGCTGCTCATCAGCTCGGCGAGCTGATGTCGCAACCTCGGACCGGCCAGTTCGTAGGCCGCGACGATGACACTGGTGGCCTTGCCCTCCTCCATGTCACTGCGCGCGGGTTTTCCTGTCAGGGAAGGGGTTCCGAATACGCCGAGGATGTCGTCACGCAACTGGAACGCCTCCCCGATCGCCGCGCCGTAGCGGGACAGCGCATCGGACACCTCGGCGTCGCAGCCGGCCATCGCGGCGCCGAGCTCGAGCGGACGGCGCACGGTGTAGTTGCCGGACTTGCGGCGGAGCACGTCGAGCACCTCCGGAAGGGTCGGGAAGGTCTGGCAGCTGTTGAGCAGATCGGACAGTTGACCGACGGCGAGCTCGGTGCGCATGTCGTCGTAGCGCGGCAGCACCCGGGCCAGCGCGTCGGCACCGATCCCGCTGCGCCGCAACATCTCCTCGGCCCACACCAGACACAGATCGCCGAGCAGGATCGCGGCGGACTCGCCGAACCGGCTCGCCGAACCGGCCAGCCCGCGGTCGCGGTGCCAGCGGCCGAACACCACGTGCGCGGTGGGCCGGGCCCGCCGCAGCGTGGAGTTGTCCATCACGTCGTCCTGGATCAGCGCGAAGGTGTGCAGCAACTCCAGGCTGGCCGACGCGCGCAGCGCCGCGTCGTCCTCACCGGCGCCGCACAACCAACCCAGGTACATGAACGTCGAACGCACATACTTGCCGCCGTCGAGGAACCCGCACAACAGGTCACCGGCGACGTCGACACCGGCCCCGTCCAGCCGGCCCACACATTCGCCGCGCACGAACGTCTCCAGATGTTCGCGCACCGCGGTACGGACGTTGTCACGCCAGACCCTCAGGCCCGGCTCCGCCAGCTGCACGCCGGCACTCTCTGCCCTGCTCAAGCCCGACCCCTCCTCATCTCGACCCACGCCTGCCTTCCATTCGAAGCCGCCACCGAGGCGGATGGGTCGGATTCGTCATTTATTTCGGCACCGTCTATTCCGCCACCGCCGACCGGCGCCCCACCTGCCCCATCGCGTGCCGACCGGCAGGACGGCGACCTGCCGTGACACGCACGTGCCACCGGGCCAGCGGCTCGGGCGACCACCAGTTCCAGCGGCCCATCAGATGCATCAGCGCCGGCAGCAGCACCATCCGCACCAGCGTCGCGTCGATCAGCACCGCGACCATCAGACCGAGGCCGAACATCCGCATGAACGACACCTGGGCCGCGATGAGCGCGCCGAACGAGATCGACATGATCAGCGCCGCGGCGGTGACCACCCGACCGGTATGCGCCAGACCGAGCGCCACGCTTTCGTCATTGTCCTCGCGCGTGCGTCCGCTGGCGAGCCAGAACTCCCGGATGCGTGCGATCAGAAAGACCTCGTAGTCCATGGACAGGCCGAACGCGATGCAGAACAACAGCACCGGCATGTTGACCACGAGCGTTCCCGTCGGCGTCGTGCCGAGGGCGCCGAGGTGGCCGTCCTGGAAGATCCACACCATCGCGCCGAAGGCCGCCGACAGCGACAGCGCGTTGAGCACCAGTGCCTTGACCGGCAGCACGACGCTTCCGGTCAGCAGGAACAGCAATACGAACGTGATCGCCGCGATGGCGCCCAGCACGATCGGCAACCGCGCGGTGATGGACGCGACGCTGTCGGAGTTGATCGCCGCGAGGCCGGTCATGTCGACGGCGCGGCCACCGGGCCCGCCGAGGGCGCGCAGCGCGTCGAGCTGCCGTTCGGACTGCGCCGAGAACGACGGTGCGGTGCTGCCGACGGTCAGAAACGCCGCGCCGTTGCGCTCTCCGGCCGCGCCGGTGGGCGGACCGACCCTGCGGCCGTCGGCGTAGGTGCCCGTCGGCGCGCTGACCAGGGACACGTCCGCGATCGCCGACGCCGCCACGGCGTAGCGGTCGAAGTCCTGCGGCGCCAGCCCCGCCGTTTCGGGCACGACCACCGTCACCGCGGCCTCCGAATTGTCGCTGAACTGGGTGCGCAGCATGTCCCCGACCTGATGCGCCGACGCCGACGCGGGCAGCACGCGGTCATCGGCCAGACCCCACGACACCCCGAGGAACGGCAGTCCCAGACTGATCAGCAGTGCAGCACCGGCCAGCCCCACCGGCACCGCCCGCGCGATGACGAACTTCGTCGAGCGGTACCAGAACTTCTGCTGCGGCGGGCCGTCGTACGCCGGGGCCCGCCGGACCAGACGGCGCACGTCGAACGCGTCGAGCCGGTCGCCGGCGAGCATGATCGCGGCCGGGGTGACCAGAATGGCGGCGGCGGCGCACAGAGCGACGGTCGCGACGCCGGCGTAGGCGAACGACTTCAGGAAGTACATCGGGAACACCACAAGGGTCGCCATCGACAGCGCGACCGTCAGCGCGGAGAACAAAACCGTGCGCCCGGCCGTGGTCATCGTCGTGACGAGCGCCGTCTCCCGGGAAGCCCCGGCGGCCACCTCGTCGCGGAAGCGGCTGACGATGAGCAGCGTGTAGTCGATGGCCAGCGCCAGGCCCAGCGCGGTGGCCAGGTTCAGCGCGAAGATCGACACGTCGGTGCCCATCGCGGTGAGGCGCAGCACCGACATCGTCGCGACGATTGCCAGGCCTCCGACCGCCACCGGCAGCGCCGCGGCCAGCAGACCCTTGAACACCCAGACCAGCACCAGGAAACTGAGCGGGATCGCGATTGCCTCCATCACCAGCACGTCACGCTGGGTCTGGGCGTTGATCTGCGCGTAGACGATCGTCGATCCGCCGGCGAGGATCGTGACGCCCTGGTGGCGGGGCGCCACCGTTGCGTTCACCTCGTCGACGAGCGCCTGCGCGTGGCGGGGCGCGACGTTCTCGTCGCCGCGCAGTTCGGCGATCACCAGTCCGGTGCGGCCGTCCTCGGAGGTCAGCGCGCCCGCCTGCCCGGGCGGCGCCGTCCACGGGGAGGTCACCGTGATGACGGCGGGGTCGGCGCGGAGGCGCTCGGCGATGTCCTCTCCGGTGGCGCGGGCCGCGGGGGCGTCGGCGCCCTGCCGATCGGTGACGGTGAACAGCAGCTGCATCTCGCCGCGGCCGAAGGTCTCGACGAGGGTGCGGGTCGCGCGCGCGGACTCCGTCGTCGGATCCTGGAAGCCGCCGGCGGTCAGGCTTCCGGCGACCGGCACGCCGAAGACCGCCGCGGCCACCATGACCAGGCCTGCGACGGCCACGATGCGGCGAGGTGCCGCAATGGCCCACAGGGCGATTCGGTGCAGCAGACGGCGCCTTCTCTCGATCACCGCCGGCTCCCGCGCCGGCCTTTGGCCCCAGCGTCTTCCCTGACGGCACCGCAGGGAAACACGCCGGGACGAAACGTCCGTCTTCTGTCACACATCGGACCCGCACGTCGTCTGACAGGTATGACCGCACGTATCGAACCCCTGCCCCCCGGCCGTGCCTCGCTGCTGACGAGGTTGATGTGGCGCTACGCGAGACGCCGCTTCGGCGAGGTGCCCGAACCGTTCGCGATCTACGCCCACCACCCGCGCCTGTTGCTGGCCGGCGCGGTGCACGAGGGGATGCTCGAGCGTGCGTCCTCGACGCTGCCCGCCGCGGTGCGCGAACTGGCCGTGTACTGGACCGCCCGGCAGATCGGCTGCTCATGGTGTGTCGACTTCGGCGCGATGCTGATGCGCCTCGACGGCCTGGACATGGCGCGGCTGACCGAGATCGACGACTACGCGACCTCGCCGCGGTTCACCGATGACGAGCGCGCGGCCATCGGCTACGCCGCGGCGATGACCGGCGACCCGCACACCGTCACCGAAGAGCAGATGGCCGATCTGCGTCGCCGGTTCGGCGCCGACGGGGTGATCGAGCTGACCTACCAGATCGGCGTGGAGAACATGCGGGCCCGGATGAACGCCGCCCTGGGGATCACCGAGCAGGGCTTCAGCTCCGGCGATGCGTGCCGCGTGCCGTGGACGGGTTCGGCCTAGCCGCGGCTACCTCAGCGGTGAGGCGGTGAACTTATCGGGATTGGCGATGTCGTAGATCGCCACCACCCGCCCGTCGTGGACGGTGAGCGCCTGGATGCGCGGCGCGATCGCGGGACCGTCGTCGGTGGCGTCGGCGCCGGGTGAGTACAGCCCGAGTTCACCGTTGACCAGTCCGAGCACACCGCGCTCGAGCAGGCGCTGCGCGCCGTAGCGCCGCTGCAGGCCGAGCAGGAAACGTGCGACCTTCTCACTGCCGTGGATCACCCGTGCCGCGGTGGGCGCCCTGCGGTTGGAGTCGCCGGTGAACGTGACATCTGGATGCAACAGCTCCACCACCTGGTTCAGGTCACCAGATGTCATGGCCGCCAACAGCTTTCCGACCACCTCGGCATGTTCGGCGGCAGGCGGCGGTGCGGCCGACACCGCGCGGCGGGCGCGGGAGGCGAGCTGGCGCGCCGATCCCGCTGACGACCCCAGCACCTCGGCGATCTCGGTGAACGGCACATCGAAACCATCGTGCAGCACGAACGCGACCCGCTGATCCGGGGTCAGGTTCTCCAGCATCACCATCGCCGCGAACCGGGCGTCCTCGGCGGCTACCACCGAGGCCAGCGGGTCGGCGCCGTCGAGTCCGGTCACCACCGGCTCGGGCAGCCACTCTCCGATGTAGGTCTCACGACGGTGCGCCGCCGAGCGCAACCGGTCCAGTGCGAGCCGGCTGACCACCGTCGTCAGCCAGGCCTTGAGGTCCTCGATCGCCGTCGCACGGTGGGCATCCCAGCGCAACCACGCGTCCTGCACGATGTCTTCGGCATCGGCCAGCGTGCCGGTCAACCGGTACGCCACCGCGAGCAGCTGCGGCCGTAGCCGCTCGAACTCCCCGGCCCGCGCGCTGACGGTCATGGCACGAGTCTAGAACCGGCGCCGTCGGCGGCAAAGACCAGCGGCGGCAATGAATTTGCCGTACCAGAAGTGTGGCGTGCACCCGAACCGTATATTGCGCCAATGGCTATCAAGGAGCAGCCGCCGACCCCTGCGGTGGGCGGCAAAGGCCTGCAGGCCGGGGCACTCGGACTGGTCGGCAACGTCGTCATCGGATTGGCGGCTGTCGCGCCGGCCTACAGCCTGGCAGCCACGCTCGGATACGTCGTGCTGGCCGTCGGCGAGAAGGCGCCGGCGATGTTCTTGCTGGCGTTCATCCCGATGCTGCTGGTCGCATTCGCCTACAAGGAACTGAGCCAGGACACCCCGGACTGCGGCACCACGTTCACCTGGGGCACCAAGGCTTTCGGACCTTGGATCGGCTGGATCGGCGGCTGGGGGCTGGCGGTCTCGGCGATCATCGTGCTGGCCAACGTCGCCGAGATCGCGGCGATCTACCTGTTCGATTTCCTCGGCCTCGACGACCTCGCCGAGAACGTGTTCGCCAAAGTCACTCTCGGATCGTTCTTCATCATCGCGATGACGTTGCTGTCGGCACGCGGCATCGTGGTCAGCGAGCGGGTGCAGAACGTGTTGATCGCGATCCAGTTCGGTGTGCTGATCGTGGTCAGTGTCATAGCGCTGGTCCGGGTGTTCTCCGGTACCGCCGGGGCGCAGGCCATCACCCCGCAGCTGTCGTGGCTGTGGCCCGCCGGGCTGGACATGTCGTCGATCGCTGCCGCGGTGATCCTGTGCATCTTCATCTATTGGGGCTGGGACGCATGCCTGGCCGTCGGCGAGGAGACCAAGGATCCCGGCCGCACCCCCGGGATCGCGGCGTTGATCACGACGGTGATCTTGGTGTGCACCTATGTTCTGGTGGCGTTCGCGATCCAGTCGTTCGCCGGGTTCAGCGAAGTGGGCATCGGGCTGAACAACCCGAACAACACCGACGACGTGCTCACCGTGCTCGGTGAACCGGTCGCAGGCACCATCGCAGCGTCGGCGCTGCTGCTCACGGTGTCAGTGTCGGCGCTCTCGTCGACCCAGACCACGATCCTGCCGACCGCCCGCGGAACGCTGTCGATGGCGGTCTATGAAGCGATTCCGAAGCGGTTCGCCTCGGTGCACCCGCGGTACATGACACCGGCGTTCGGCACCATGGTGATGGGCGCTTCGGCCCTGTTCTTCTATCTGCTCCTGACATTCCTGTCGGAGAACGCACTGGCCGACTCGGTGGCGTCCCTGGGCCTGGCCGTCGCGTTCTACTACGGCATCACCGCCTACGCCTGCGTATGGTACTTCCGTCGCTCGGTGTTCAGTTCGACGCGAAACCTGTTCTTCCGCGGGGTTTTTCCGCTCCTCGGGGCGCTGGCGATGACGTGGGCGTTCTTCCAGAGCGCCTATGACATGATCCAGCCCGACTACGGCTACACCGCGTTCGGCCCGCTGGGCGGGGTGTTCGTGCTCGGGGTCGGGATGCTGGTGCTGGGCATCCCGTTGATGCTGGCGTGCTTCGCCTTCGGCACCAAGCGGTTCTTCCGCGGTGAGACGCTCAATGCGAGCACCGAGGTCAAGGTTCTTGATATCTACTAAAAGACAGGTATTGCAATGCATTTGACAGTGGGATACCTCGCGACACCGACCGGTGACGACGGCATCGCACTGGCCAGCGCACTGGCCAGGACCTTCAGCGCCGAGGTCGACGTGGTGGTCGTGGTGCGGGAGGAGCTGCCCGACGGGCACCCGGGGCGGCTGGAGTATCAGCGACTGCTCGTCGAGCGCGGTGAACAGTGGGTCGCGAAAGCGGTGGCGGCGCTGGCCGCCGACGGGGTCACCGCGGGGTCGTCGGTGATCGTCGGAGAATCGTTCGCGCAGAAGCTCGTCGAGTTCGCCGAGCAGAAGTCCTCGGATCTGATCGTCGTCGGTGGCGCCCGCGACGGGTTCTTCGGCAGGCACACCATCGGCCCGGTGACCGGGGCGTTGCTGCACTCGTCGTCCATCCCGGTGGCGCTGGCACCGCGCGGGTACGCCGAGGACCCCGACGACAGGTTCTTGAAGCTGACGGTCGCGGTGCCCACCCGGCCCGGCGACGACAACCCGCTACCGTTCGCGATCGCGCTGGCCTCGGCGGGTGAGCTGCGGATCCGGATGCTGTCGCTGGTGTCGGCGGAGAACCTCGCCGAGGCCGGCAGCGCGCGTGAGGTGCGGGCGCTGCAGCGCGAGGCCGCCGAGGAGAACCTGGCGCTCGCCGCCCGCGCCCTGCCCGACGCGCCGGACATCGAGTCGCTGGTCGCCGACGGCATGACGCTGGAGTCGGCGTTGAAGAAATTGCGCTGGGATGACGGCGATCTGCTGGTTGTGGGGTCGAGCCGGTTCGCCGCACCGCGCCGGATCTTCCTGGGGTCGACGGCCGCGCGGATCTTGGCCGGTGTCGACGTGCCGGTGATCGTGGTGCCGCGCGAGGACGGCTAGGGGCAGAACTCCTCGCAAACATCCACCCGTGGTAGCTCGCGCGCGCGACTACTACCGGAGGTACACGTTCGCGGTGCAACCGCACTGTCTTGCGGACTTTACGGCAGGCGCACGCCAATACGTCCAGGATAGACTTTCTAGCTAATTTGCTTAGGTCTCGCGATCGAGAATTGTCGTAACCGTAGAGCTACTGTTCAGCCGTAACTCCCTCCGCTGACCGACTCGTCATATAGGGTCAGTTTCGTTTGCTCAGCTACTGCGTCGTCTGCAGTCAAATTCGGGATCTCGGGGGAAATTTATGCCTAAGGCGATGGATGTCGTTCGGGTCGGTGCTGCGGCGGCGGTGTTGGGACTGGGCGGTGCGGTGGTTGCTGCACCGGCCGCCTGGGCCGATGAGGACGCGTCGAGCACCAACGAACCGTCCTCGCGCTCGGACTCGCCGGACTCCACCGCAGCCGACGCCGCAACCGCGGCCGATTCGGACGACGCCGACGACACCGCCGACGCCACCGACGCCGCGGAGGAGGACAGCGAGGAACCGGACGACGTCGACACATCGGAGGACGATCAGGACCCCCCCGGATCGGGACGACGCCTCGTCCGACGACACCGACGACACCGGCGAGGTCTCGTCCGACAACACCGGCGATGCCATCGCCGAACCGGAGACCGTGGGAGAGATGACAATCGAGAGTCCCTTACCCACCGTCACCCCCGAACCCAAAGCCGGCGGCGGCGCCACGCATGACACCCGCCCCGTTCGCGACGTCCCCTCTGGCACGGTGGCACTGTTCGACGTCAAGACCACTCCTGAACCGCGTACGCTCAATACCATTCTGCTGCAGGGACTCTGGGCGTTCTATCGCCGTACCGAGTCGCCCGTCGTCAGTCAGCGATCACACATCACCTTCACTGGCTACAACGCTGCCGCCGACGATGACGAGGTGGTGCGCCGGCTGTTCGGAAACGGCACCGCCGACAACCCCGACGGCGGCTGGCTGATCGGCAACGGATACTCCTGGACTGCCGAGACCTGCAACGCGGGCCTGGCCTGCAATGGTGGCAACGGCGGCCTGTTCGGCAACGGCGGCAACGGATTCAACGGCGGCATTGGCGGCGACGCCGGCTTCTTCGGCAACGGCGGCAACGGCGGTCACGGATTCGCCACGGTCAACAACGGCCGAGGCGGCAATGGCGGACGTGGCGGCCTGCTCGCCGGTGACGGCGGCAGCGGCGGCGACGGAGCGGAGGCCGCGATCCCGGGCGGCCGAGGCGGTGACGGAGGACGCGGCGGCGACGTCGGCGAGCAGTCGATCACCGGCGACGGCGGCGCAGGAGGCATCGGCGGGGCCGGAGCCGACGCCGGAGAAGCGGGTGACGGCGGTGCGGGCGGTCTCGGCGGAGACGGTGGCGACGGCGGCGGCACCGGCGGCGCAGGCGGACGGGGCGGAAACGGCGGCACTCTTATCGGCAACGGCGGCACTGGCGGCAACAGCGGCAACGGCGGCGACGCGGCCGGTGATTCGGAAGCCGGTCTCGGCGGGGCGGGCGGCTCCGGAGGTAACGCCGGCGCGCTCGGCGACGGCGGGGCGGGTGGTGCCGGTGGCTGTGGCGGCACCGGGCTTGATGGCGACGACGCCGACGATGCCGGAGAGGACGCAGCCTCCGGCGAGATGGGCGGAGGTGGTGGCGCCGGCGGCGCGGGCGGGCTCGGCGGTACGACCGCCGGCAACGGCGGGCGCGGCGGTGCGGGTGGCACGGGCGGATATGGTGGCAATGGCGGAAATGCACGCGCCGCAATACGTCCCGGCAGCGCGGGCGGTCGCGGCGGCAACGGCGCAACCGGTGGTGCGGGCGGAACGGGAGGCGCCGCCGGAACAGCGCTGGGCGCGGGCATCAGCGGCGCCCACGGCAACGGCGGACAAGGCGGCAACGGCGGCCAGGGCGGTGACGGCGGCGACAGCGCCGACGCCCGCACCCTCGGCGGCGATGGTATCGCCGGCGGCACAGGAGGCAACGGAGGTGATGCCGGAACCGGCGGCGCTGCAGGCGGCCTCGGCGCCGCCGCCGGCAACGCCGGAACGGGAGGCACGGGTGGCGCCGGCGGCGCCGGTGGCGACGCGGCTGATGGCCGCCCCGTCGGCAAGGGCCGTAACGGCAACACCGGATTCATCGGCGGCGCAGGTGGTTCCGGAGGTAACGGCGGCAACGCAGGCACCGGCGGCGTCAACGGCAACGGCGGACAGGGCGGCAACGGCGGCCGGGGCGGTGACGGCAGCCGTGCCGGCACGCACGCCGGCGCGACCGGTTTTCGAGGTGGCGACGGAGGCGCAGGGGGTGCAGCAGGAGCGGGCGGCAACGCCGGAACTGGCTTCGGCGCAACAGGACTCTTCGGGAACGCGGGCACCGGGGGTAACGGCGGAAACGGCGGCACCGGAAGCGGCGGCGACAACGGGGACTGGATTGCCGCAGGCAAGGACGGCAACCCCGGATACGCCGGCGGCGCAGGCGGAAATGGCGGGGCCGGCGGCGAAGCGGGAATCGGAGGCACCAACGGTCATGGAGGCGAAGGCGGCACCGGGGGCGCGGGCGGCAACGGCAGCAATGCCGGCTACCAAATCGGTGGCGCAGGCTTCAACGGCGGCGACGGAGGTGCAGGAGGTGCCGCAGGAGCGGGAGGCAGCGCCGGAAACGGCTCCGGCGCAACGGGACTGACCGGAAACGCGGGCACCGGTGGAACCGGCGGCAACGGCGGTAACGGTAGCTACGGCGCGAATGCCATCCCGGCAAGGATCGGGAACAACGGATTCGCCGGTGGCACAGGTGGAAACGGCGGCACCGGCGGCGCAGCGGGGGTGGGCGGTGTCAACGGCGACGGCGGCCGTGGTGGCAACGGCGGCTACGGCGGCAGTGGTGGCCGAGCGGGCACGCACATGGGCGGAGCCGGCCTCAACGGTGGCTCCGGCGGCGACGGCGGTGACGCCGGCGACGGCGGGAAGGCTGGTGCTGGCGCGGGCGCCGCGGGGCTCACCGGCAACTCCGGTAACGGCGGTGATGGCGGCGGCGGCGCCGACGGCAGTGACGGCGCGGACGGCGTCGCCGTCGGCAACGGACAGGCCGGGAGCAACGGATTCGCCGGCGGCGCAGGTGGAAACGGCGGCAACGGCGGAAAGGCCGGTGTGGGGGGGCGTCAACGGGCGAGGCGGCGCAGCCGCCAGCGGCGGCGACGGCGGTAAGGGCAGCCGCGCAGGCAGCAACACCGGTGGCGCAGGCTTCCACGGCGGCGCAGGTGGAAACGGCGGCAACGCAGGCACCGGCGGCAACGCAGGTAGCGGTGCCGGCGCTGCAAGCACGGCCGGAAATGCCGGCCGCGGCGGCAGAGGAGGTGACGGCGGTTCCGGAAGCGCAGGCGCGAACGGCACGCAGAACAGTGGCGCGGTCAGTGGCTCGGGCTTCGCCGGAGGTGCCGGAGGGGCGGGCGGCGCGGGCGGCAACAGTGCAGCCGGCGGCCGAAACGGTAACGGCGGCAAGGGCGGAGCCGGTGGCAACGGCGGCAATGGAGGAGACGGCCGCTCCGGTATCTACCCCGCCGCCGTCGCCGGCCTCCAGTTCGTCTCCGGCAGCGGCGGCGCGGGCGGTGACGGCGGTGCGGGCGGAAAGGGCGGCGCTGCCGGCAGCGGCGGTACCGGCGGCGCAGGCGGCCTCGGTGCGGTCGGCGGGTCAGGCGGTAAAGGGGGCTCGGGCGCCGACGCCGACCGGGCGATCGGCGGCATCACCAGCTACGACGCCGGAAACGGCGCCCATGGAGGCCGCGGAGGCGCCGGCGGCGACGGCGGGGCCGCCTACAACGGAGGCACCGCAGGTAACGCCGGCGCCGGCGGCAGCGGGGGCGCAGCCGGAGAGGGGGGCGACGCACAGCGAGATTTGGGGCCGGTAGCGCCATACACAAGCGCCGCAGGCAACGGGGGACACGGCGGTGACGGCGGCCGAGGCGGCCACGGCGGGGCCGCGTCCGGCGGCGGCATCGCGGGCCACGGCGGCGACGGCGGAAAGAGCGGGGCCGGAGGTAATGCCGGATCCGCGTCTTCGGACTCCGACATCTCCGGCCGTTCAGGCAACGGCGGCGCGGCGGGCGACGGCGGCAATGGCGGCAACGGCGGTGCCTCGTTCGCCGGTGGCGTCGCGGGCAAGGGTGGCACCGGCGGGGACGCCGCCAACGGGGGCGCTGCCGGAATTCCGGGATTCAACGTCAGGAACATCCCCGGAATCGGCGGATCCGGGGGTCGCGGCGGCAACGGCGGGAACGGTGGGAGCGCCCCCGACGGCGGTGTCGGCGGCGACGCAGGTGCCGGTGGTCGCGGCGGAGCCGGAGGCGCCAGGCCCGCGGACAGCTTGTTCAGCATCGGCGATGCCGACGGCGGAGATGGCGGAAACGGCGGGCAGGGCGGCTCTGCCGGCTCCGCCGAGAACCTTGCAGGTGGTACCGCCGGCAAGGGTGGCGACGGTGGCGCCGGTGGTGCCGGCGCAAGTGCCGGCCGATGGGGCTGGGGCGGACGCGCCGGAAGAGGTGGTGCTGGTGGCGCCGGCGGTAACGGCGGCAACCTCTTCGGTGGCGGCCACTCCGGCAACGGCGGCGCCGGCGGCGCGGGCGCGTCCGGTGGTGACGGCGGCGGGGGACGACGCGACGAGACCAACGGCGCAGGCGGCGACGGCGGTGCAGGCGGCAACGGCGGGGTCGCCGGAACCGCGCTGGGCGGCGGCACATCCGGCACATCCGGCGCCGGCGGCGCGGGCGGCACAGGCGGGGCCGGGGGCAGCTACAAGGGTGGCGCCCAGGATGCCCGACGCGGTGGCGTGGGTGGCCGAGGCGGCGACGGTGGCGCCGCGGCTCCCGACGGCATCGCCGGCAAGGGCGGCGCCGGCGGCAACGGCGGTAACGGCGGCACAAAGAGCCTTCGCGACTTGAACGACTTCGACGGCGGGCCCGGTGGCGCAGGTGGCGCGGGCGGAGTCGGCGGCGCTGCGCTCGCCGGCGGACGAGCCGGCGACGGCGGCACCGGCGGGAAGGGCGGCAACGGAGGGGAAGGCGAGTTCTCCCCTATCAACGCGAGTGACGGCGCCGCGGGCGGCGCGGGAGGGGCCGGCGGCGCCGGCGGCGCCGCGCTGGGCGATGCGCACGCTGGAAATGGCGGGGGCGGCGGGGCAGGCGGTACCGGCGGCCCCGGCGGCTCCGCCTCGTTGTACGGACCCGGCGCAGGCGGCGCCGGCGGAAACGGCGGCAACGGAGGCGACGGGGGCAGCGCGTCCATCGACACAAACGCCGGCACAGGCGGCGCCGGGGGCGCCGGCGGTGAAGGCGGGGCACGCGGCAGGGGCTACTTCAGCAGCGGTACCCCGGGCCCCAGCGGCGCTCCCGGCGCCGCGGGCGCCAACGGCTGACCCGCCGCGGAATAGCATTCCTGGCTGCGATCCGGCCTTCGCCAGCGACCAGGAATGCTATTCCGCAGGGCCTAGCGCTTGGTGAAAATTGTTCGGTGCCAACCCTTGTCGGCTACGCCGGTGATGTCGCTCATCACGTGCTTGATCGACAGGTACTCCTCGAGCGAGTACTGGCTCATGTCCTTGCCGAAGCCCGACGCGCCGAACCCACCGTGCGGCATCTCCGAGATGATCGGGATGTGGTCGTTGATCCACACGCAGCCGGCATGAATCTCGCGTGACGCCCGCTGCGCGCGGTACACATCACGCGTCCACGCCGACGCCGCCAGGCCATAGGCCGTGTCATTGGCCTGCCGCAGAGCGTCGTCGTCGTCGGTGAACGAACGCACCGCCAGTACCGGTCCGAAGATCTCGTCGCGCCACACCTCGGAGGACTCCGACACGTCGGCGATCAGCGTCGGCCGGTAGAACGCCCCGGGGCCGTCCGGGGCCACCCCGCCGGTGACAATTCGTCCGCCCTCCCCCGGCGCCCGCTCGACCATGCCGGCCACCTTCGCCCGGTGCGCGAGCGTGATCAGCGGCCCCAGATCGGTGTCGGGGTCGTGCGGATCACCGACCACCACCTTGCCCATGACCTCGGCCACCCCGGCGACGAAGTCGTCGTACAGCGGCTGCGCGACGATTGCCCGCGTCGCGGCCGTGCAGTCCTGGCCGGTGTTGATCAGCGCACCCGCGACCGCACCCTGGATCGCGGCGTCCAGATCGGCATCGTCGAACACCACGAACGGGGCCTTGCCACCCAGCTCCAGCTGCGTGCGATGGCCGTGTGCGGCCGCCGCCACCATGACCTTGCGTCCCACCGGCGTCGAACCGGTGAACGTCACCATGTCGACGCCCGCATGCCCCGCCAGCGCGGTACCGACGTCGGCTCCGGACCCGGTCACGACGTTGAACACCCCCGGCGGCAGTCCCGCCTCGACGGCCAGCCGGGCCAGCGTCAGCGTGGTGAGCGGGGTGATCTCGGCGGGCTTGATCACCACGGAGCAGCCCGCGGCCAGCGCCGGCAGCACTTTCCACACCGCCATCTGCAGCGGGTAGTTCCACGGGGTGATGGTGGCGACCACGCCGACGGCCTCGCGCCGGATCGAGGAGGTGTGATCACCTGAGTACTCCGCGGAGGCCTTGCCTTCGAGGTGGCGGGCCGCCCCGGCGAAGAAGTCGATGTTGTCGACGCTGCCGGGCACGTCGAATTCGGTGGCCAGCCGCACGGGTTTGCCGGTTTGGCTGACCTCCTCGGCGACCAGGTCCGCGGTGGCCTCGTCGGCCAGTTTGGCGAGCCTGGCCAGCACGGCCGACCGCTCGGCCGGGGTGGCTGTCGACCAGCCGCGCAGCGCGGCGCGCGCCGAGGCGACGGCGGCGTCGACGTCGCCGGGCTGAGCCAACGCGTATTCGGCCACGGGCGCGCCGGTCGCGGGATTGATCACGTGATGAGCCGGTCCCCGCGTATTGACGGGGGCTCCGTCGATCCAGCTGCCTGCCAGGACGGGCGGGGAGGAAACTGTGGTCATGGCGTCAACGCTATCGCGCCCGCCGCGTCGAAGCTACGCATTACCGCATCGTGAGCGGCTTGATACGCATGATTTCATGGTGATGGTTGCCTGTGACGACGGATTCCGTGCACAATCACTGGCATGGCTAACCTGGGGATACCGCATGCCGTCGGCCCTGTCTCGTTCCGCGTGAACGAGTCTCGCCCGGGTGCCGCCTTCCAGCTCGACGAACTGTCCAAGGCGATCATCGAGAAGCTGCAGCAGGACGGCCGCCGTTCGTACGCCGGGATCGGGAAGGCCGTCGGCCTGTCCGAGGCCGCGGTGCGTCAGCGGGTGCAGCGCATGGTCGACGCCGGGGTGATGCAGATCGTCGCCGTCACCGATCCCATGCAACTGGGATTCGCCCGACAGGCGATGATCGGTATCAAGTGCACCGGGGACACCACCAAGATCGCCGAGAAGCTCGCCACGATGGAATCGGTCGACTACGTCGTGCTGACCGCCGGCTCGTTCGACGCCATCGCCGAGGTCGTCTGCGAAGACGACGACCATTTACTGGAACTGCTGAACACGCAGATCCGCGCCATTCCGGGAGTGATATCCACCGAAACCCTTGTTTATCTGAAACTTGTTAAGCAGCAATACAATTGGGGTACACGATGACGATCATTTCCGAAACCGAACAGAAGGCGGGCACCGAGCTGGCCGCCAAGGCCAACCGCCACCTGTGGGGTCACTTCGCCCGCCACGGCGCAGGTATCACCCCTCCGATCATCACCCGCGGCGAGGGTGTGCACATCTTCGACGACAAGGGCCGCAAGTACATCGACGGCCTTTCGGGCCTGTTTGTGGTCCAGGTCGGCCACGGTCGCAAGGAGCTCGCCGAGGCCGCCGCCAAGCAGGCCGAGCAGTTGGCGTTCTTTCCGCTGTGGTCTTACGCAACCCCCACCGCCGTCGAATTGGCCGAACGGCTGGCGGGTTATGCGCCCGGGGACCTGAACCGGGTGTTCTTCACCACCGGCGGCGGCGAGGCCGTCGAGAGCGCGTGGAAGCTGGCCAAGCAGTACTTCAAGCTGACCGGCAAGCCGGGCAAGCACAAGGTGGTGTCCCGCTCGATCGCGTATCACGGCACCCCGCAGGGCGCCCTGTCCATCACCGGCATCCCCGCGTTCAAGGCGCCGTTCGAGCCGTTGGTGCCCGGCGGGTTTCGCGCGCCGAACACGAACTTCTACCGTGCGCCCGCCGAATATGCGCACGACGAAAAGGTTTTCGGCCGCTACTGCGCCGACCGGATCGCCGAGGCCATCGAATTCGAGGGGCCAGACACCGTCGCCGCCGTCTTCCTCGAGCCGGTGCAGAACGCGGGCGGCTGCTTCCCGCCTCCGCCCGGGTACTTCGAGCGGGTCCGCGAGATCTGCGACGAGTACGACGTCTTGCTGGTCTCCGACGAGGTGATCTGCGCCTACGGGCGCATCGGTTCGATGTTCGCGTGCAACGACTTCAACTACGTACCGGACATCATCACCTGCGCCAAGGGCTTGACGTCGGGCTACTCCCCGATCGGCGCGATGATCGCCAGCGACCGGCTGTTCGAACCGTTCAACGACGGCCAGACCGTGTTCGGGCACGGCTACACCTTCGGCGGGCACCCGGTGTCCTCGGCGGTGGCGTTGGCCAACCTCGACATCTTCGAGCGTGAAGGGCTCAACGACCGCGTCAAGCAGAACGCACCGGCGTTCCGCGCGACGCTGGAGCAGCTGCTGGACCTGCCGATCGTGGGCGACGTCCGCGGCGAGGGCTACTTCTACGGCATCGAGCTGGTCAAGGACAAGGCCACCAAGGAGACGTTCAACGACGAGGAGTCCGAGCGGCTGCTGCGTGGCTTCCTCACCCCGGCGCTGTGGGAGGCCGGCCTGTACTGCCGTGCCGACGACCGCGGCGACCCAGTGGTGCAGCTGGCCCCGCCGCTGATCTCCGGGCAGGCCGAGTTCGACGCGATCTACGACGTGCTGCGCGGCGTGCTCGGCGAGGCGTCGGCCCGTATGTAAACCGCCGCGCCGAAATCGCATTCCACGCGGCACATCCCGAGGAGGAACCGCGTGGAATGCGATTTCGGCCGAGGTTCTCGCTGCGCACCTTTCCAGGTCCGGACGCTAAGGTCGGCATGATGCAGACGCCGAAGCCGTCGATCGACCCGGTGCGGTGGCAGCCGCCGCCGGTACAACCGCTGCCGGAGTTCGGGCCCGCCGATCTCACGCTGGTGCCGGTGCCGGGCGGCGAACCGGAGGACGTCGTCGTCGACGCCGACGGCAATCTGTGGACCGGCGCGCTGGACGGCGGCATCGTGGCGCTGCGGCCCGACGGAACCTCACCCGAGGTGGTCGCGAACACCGGTGGCCGCCCACTGGGACTGGCGTTCGGCGGCGACGGACGATTGCTGGTGGCCGACAGCCCGCGCGGACTGCTGGCCGTCGACACCACGAGCGGGCGCGTCGAGACACTGGTGGATTCGATCGACGGACGTCGGCTGATCTTCTGCTCGAACGTCACCGAAACAGCCGACGGCACAGTATATTTCACGGAGTCCACGTCGGCCTTCACCGTGGGTGACTACCTCGGGGCGATCCTGGAGGCCCGCGGCCGTGGGGCGCTACACCGACTCGACCCCGACGGGACGGTCACCACGCTCGTCGACGGGCTGTACTTCGCGAACGGGTTGACGCCGACCGCCGACGGTTCGGCATTGGTGTTCGCCGAGACCCAGGGCCGCCGGCTGTCGAAGTACTGGCTGGCCGGGCCGAAAGCGGGCACGGTGACACCGTTGGCGGTGAATCTGCCGGCAATGCCGGACAATCTGTCCACCGGCGCGGGCGGCCGGATCTGGTGCGCGATGGTGACCCCGGCCAACCCGCTGGCCGACCTGCTCGCGGCGGGCCCGCCCATCCTCCGAAAGGCGCTGTGGCGGTTACCCTCCCGATTGCAACCCAAGCCGAAGGCTGTGGTGTGGGTGGTGGCGTTCGATCCCGACAGCGGGCAGGCCGTCGCGGGCATGCGCACCACCCATCCCCGATTCAGCATGGTGACCGGCCTGGTCGAGGGCGGCGGCCGGTTGTGGATGGGCAGCATCGGCTCCCCCAACCTCGGCTGGATCGCCCTCTGACTCCCGCCGAAATCGCATTCCACGTGGCTGAATCGCGACTTGACGCGCGTGGAATGCGATTTCGGCCGGGGGGTCAGGGGATCAGGCGTAGCCGCCGTGCCTTCGACACCGCTTCGTAGCGGGTGCGGGTGCCCAGTTTGGTCGCCGCACTGCGCAAATAGCTCTTCACAGTCTCGGGTTTGAGCGAAAGACGCTGCGCTGCCTCGGCGTTGGTACACCCGAGGGCGACCTGTGCCAGCACGTCGAGCTCGCGCGGGGTGAGCGGTGCGGCGCCGGTCTCGTCAGCCTCGCCGGACAGTTTCTCGGCCAGCACTCGCAGCCTGTCCTGCAGCTCTGCGGGCGCGTCGACGGCCAGCCGCCGCAGCTCGGCGTGTACCTCGCGGATCCGCTCGGCTCCGACCAGACCGTTACCGAGGTTGGCCGCGTGCGCGTCACGCAACCGCAGCCTGCGGTCCACCTCGTCGCGGACCCGGAACTCCTCACTCAGCCGCCGCGCGGAGTCCACCACCATGTCGGCCACCCGGCCGCCGACCGGCGCGCCGGTGCGGTACGCGCCGTACAGCATCGCCCGGGTCCGCCCGTCGACCAGCACCGGTACGGCCAGCACCGACTGGATGCCCTCCGTCAGCACCGGTCCGTCGTAGTCGTGGGTGATGCTGGACGCGTTGCGGTAGTCGGCCACCGCCAGCGGACGGCCGGCAACCATGCTGGCCCCGCCCAGCCCCGAGTTCGACCGCACCGCCAGTCCGCGCAGCCCGCCGGTGCGCACTCCGTGGTACTCGGTGATCAGCAGGGTGTCGCCGTGCACCTCGCCGCCGAACAGCACCGGGACGTCACCGAGCACCGCGATACGGCGCAACTCCGCGCGCACCGCGTCGGCGTCACGGGGTCGCAGCAATGACGACGGGACGGACACTGGGCTCTACCCTCTTTCGGGGGTGGTGGACGGACGACTGTGACCTAGATCCTATTAGGCATGGCGAGCAACACCGATCTCTTCCGTAGCGCACGCGACCGCCTCGTCGACGTCATGGCCGATTACGACAAGGCCGTGGAGACCTTCGAGTGGCCGCGGATCACCGGTTCGTTCAACTGGGCCACCGACTGGTTCGACGAGATCGCGCGCGGTAACGACCGCGTCGCGCTGTGGATCGTCGACGAGGACGGCGCCGAGCGCCAGGTCACGTTCGACACGATGGCGCGCCGGTCCGACCAGGTGGCGTCGTGGCTGCGCAAGCTCGGCGTGAGCAGGGGCGACCGCGTCATCCTGATGCTGGGCAACCAGGTCGAACTGTGGGAATCGATGCTGGCGGTGGCCAAGCTGGGCGCGGTCATCATGCCCACCACGGGCGCGCTGGGACCGGCGGACCTCGCCGACCGCATCACCCGCGGCGGGGCCGGCTTCGTGATCGCCAATGCCGCCGACTCGGGCAAGTTCGCCGACGTGCCGGGCGATTACGTGAGGATCGTCGTCGGCGACGCGGTGCCGGGCTGGCAGTCCTATGCCGACGCCGCCGCCGTCGAGCCTGCCGGGCCGCACGACCCGCAGACCGCCGCCGAAGACCCGCTGCTGGTGTATTTCACCTCCGGCACCACCAGCAGGCCCAAACTCGTCGAGCACTCCCAGATCAGCTATCCCGTCGGGCACCTGACCACCATGGCCTGGATCGGCGTGCGCCCCGGCGACGTCCACCTGGCGATCAGCTCGCCGGGCTGGGCCAAACACGCGTGGAGTTGCTTCTTCGCGCCATGGATCGCCGAGGCCACGATCTTCGTCTACAACTACCGCCGCTTCGACGCCTCGGCGCTGCTGCACCAGATGCGCCGGGCCGGCGTCAACACGTTCTGCGCGCCGCCGACGGTGTGGCGGATGCTGATCCAGGCCGACCTGGGTGAGTGCCCGCCCGGGCTGCGCGAGGTGCTCGGCGCCGGGGAACCACTGAATCCCGAGGTGATCAGCGCCGTAGAGCGGGCCTGGGGCCTGACCATCCGCGACGGGTTCGGCCAGACCGAGACCACGCTGCAGATCGGCAACACCCCGGGCCAGCCGGTCAAGGCCGGGTCCATGGGCCGCCCGATGCCCGCTGTGCCGGTCGTGCTGGTGGACCCGCTGACCGGTGAGCTCGCCGAGGAAGGCGAGATCTGCCTGGACCTCGGCCAGACCCCGCTGAACCTGATGACCGGATATCTCGGCGACGACGACCGCAACGCGCTGGTGATGCGGGACGGCTACTACCACACCGGCGACGTCGCCTGCCGCGACGCCGACGGCTACATCACCTACATCGGCCGCACCGACGACGTGTTCAAGTCGTCGGACTACAAGGTGTCGCCGTTCGAGTTGGAGAGCGTGCTCATCGAGCACCCGGCGGTCGTCGAGGCCGCCGTGGTCCCGCAGCCCGACGACACCCGGCTGGCCGTGCCCAAGGCCTACGTCAGCCTGGCCGAGGGCTGGACCGCCGACGCCGACACGGCCAGGTCGATCCTGGAGTACTCCCGCGATCACCTCGCCCCCTACCTGAAGGTGCGCCGGGTCGAGTTCTTCGAGCTGCCCAAGACGATCTCCGGCAAGATCCGCCGCGTCGAGCTGCGTCGCCGCGAGGAGGACGCGCACGGCGCAGGCCGGCCGATCGACACCGAATACCGCTACGAGGATCTGGTGCAGTGATGAGTGTGGCCTACGACGCCGGCCCGACCGACACCCCGATCCTGGAGGAGACGATCGGCGCGAACTTCGAGCGGATCGCCGCGGCGTATCCCGACCTCGAGGCGCTGGTCGACGTCGCCGGCGGCCGGCGCTGGACCTACGCCGAGCTGGACCGCGAGATCGACACGGTGGCAAAGGGTTTGATGTCTCTCGGTGTCGACGTCGGGGACCGGGTCGCCATCTGGGCACCGAACTGTCCGGAATGGACGATCGTGCAGTACGCGACGGCGAAGATCGGCGCGATCCTGGTCAACATCAACCCCGCCTACCGCACGCACGAACTGCGCTATGTGCTCGAGCAGTCCGGCGTCGCCACGTTGATTTCGGCCACCGCGTTCAAGACCTCGGACTACGTCGCGATGGTCGATGAAGTGCGTCCGGAAGTCCCTGCACTCCAACGGGTTCTGTTCATCGGCACCGACGACTGGGAGCGTCTGCGCGCCGGCGGCGACCGGATCGACGACGCGCAGTTGCGGGACCGCGGCGCCACGCTGTCCAACCGGGACCCGATCAACATCCAGTACACCTCCGGAACCACCGGTTTCCCGAAGGGTGCGACGCTGTCGCACCGCAACATCCTCAACAACGGCTACTTCGTCACCGAGCAGATCCGGCTGCAACCCGGCGACCGGCTGTGCATCCCGGTGCCGTTCTACCACTGCTTCGGAATGGTGATGGGCAACCTCGGCTGCACCACGCACGGCGCGACGATGGTGATCCCCGGGCCGGCGTTCGATCCGGACCAGACCCTGCGCGCGATCGAAACCGAAAGGTGCACCGCGGTTTACGGCGTGCCCACGATGTTCATCGCGATGCAGAATCGCGCGGACTTCGCCGAGCGGGACCTGTCGTCGCTGCGGACCGGCATCATGGCCGGCGCCGTGTGCCCGGTCGAGGTGATGAAGCGCTGCGTCGAAGACATGCACATGTCCGAGGTCTCGATCGCCTACGGCATGACCGAGACGTCCCCGGTGTCGTGCCAGACCCTCATCGATGACGACCTGGAGCGGCGGACGGCCTCCATCGGGCGGGTGCACCCGCACGTCGAGATCAAGATCGTCGACCCGCAGACCCGCGAGGTCGTCGAGCGCGGCAGTCCCGGCGAGTTCTGCACGCGTGGGTATTCGGTGATGCTCGGCTACTGGCGCGACGAGGAGAAGACCCGCCAGGCGGTCGACGCCGACGGCTGGATGCACACCGGCGACCTGGCCGTGATGCGGCCGGACGGGTACTGCAACATCGTCGGGCGCATCAAGGACGTCGTGATCCGCGGCGGGGAGAACATCTACCCGCGCGAGATCGAGGAGTTCCTGTACACCCACCCCGACATCGAGGACGCCCAGGTGGTCGGGGTGCCCGACGACCGGTACGGCGAAGAGGTGTGCGCGTGGATCCGGATGCGGCCGGGTCGCACCGCCCTCGACGCCGCCGCGCTGCGAGACTTCGCCTCCGGCAAGCTCGCCCACTACAAGATCCCGCGCTACGTGCACGTCGTCGACGCGTTTCCGATGACGGTGACGGGCAAGATCCGCAAGGTCGAGATGCGCGAGGTCAGTGCCCGCCTGTTCACCTCGTAGCCGGCCCGGGCGCGAAAAAGGGGCGCCCCCACCACCAGAGGCGCCCCTTCCGCGCGTCTACACCCGCCGCAGGGGCGGGGCAGACGGTGGCATTCGGACCGGCAGCCGGGACTGGGACGCCGGATGCCTGCGCATCGCTTCCTCGAACTCGCGGGAGCGCCGCTCGGCCGCGCAGAACGCCGGGTGTGTGTCGAGCCGCACCACGGACGCGCTCTTGGTCACCGTATTCGGGGCCATCGTCGCTCCTCCCGCGGAAGTCCTGGTCACTCCAGGTTGCTGATCGCACCTGAGCGTTACCGTCGGAGTTGGCTGAGATGTACCCGAGACTTCGGCCGTCAAACCCCGTCGGCGCGCAGATCCAGCAGGCTGATGTCCGGCGGGGCGCCCACCCGCACCGGCGGCCCCCAGAAGCCGGCCCCACGGGTGACGTAGAGCTGCGTGTCCCCCACCCGGGACAGCCCGGCCAGCGCGGGCTGGGCCAGCGCGACGGCGTAGTGGAACGGCCACATCTGGCCGCCGTGGGTGTGCCCGGAGAGCTGCAGATCGACGCCGCGCTCCGCGGCGCCGTCGACCGCGACCGGCTGGTGGGCCAGAAGGACGGTCGGGTCGCCGGGGTTCACGCCGTCCAGCGCGAGGTCGAGATCGGGCGGATCGGACCGCTGCTCGCCGGCGATGTCGTTGATCCCGGCCAGGTCGAACGCGGCTGTGCCGCGGCGGATACGGGTGTTCTCGTTGCGCAGCGGCTGCAGCCCGAGCCGTTCCAGTTCGCGGATCCACTCCGCGGTGTCCTCGACGAAGTACTCATGGTTGCCGGTGACGAAGAACGCGCCGTCGCGGGACTGCAGGTCCTGCAGCGGTGCCGCGGCCGCTCCCAACTCGGCGACGGTGCCGTCCACCACGTCGCCGACCACGGCGATCAGGTCGGGCTCGGTCTCGTTGATGATCCGCACGATGCGCTCGGTGTGCGCCCGGCCCAGCAGCGGGCCGAGGTGGATGTCCGAGACCACCGCGATGCGGTAGCCGTCGAACGCCCGGTCCAGCCGCGGTAACCGGACCGGGACCCGCAGCAGTTGCGGCGGCTTCACCGCGGTGGCCACACCGGTGCCGACCAACCCGACGGCCGCGGCGCCGGCGGCCACCGCCGACGCACGGGCCAGGAACATCCTGCGATCGACCGCCGGAGCCTCGTCGGCTGCCGGTGCGGGCCGCGCCCACCGGCGCAGGACCAATCGCACCGGCTCGAGCACCAGCAGGGTCAGGAAGAGGTAGACGACCAGGCCGAACCACAGGTAGCCCGGCCAGGCCAGCCAGCCGGACTCCGCGACACCGAACACCCGGGGCACGAGCAACGCCGCCAGCACGAGCAGCAGCAGCGTCGCGACCAGGCCGGACGACAGCCACCGGGCGGGACCGCGGGCGGTGGTGTCCTTGACCATCCGCTTCCACACGTAGAGGTGCATCAACGCCAGGATCGAGCCGAGAACAAGAACGAACATGCCCGCCCTTCGCGCGGTTTCCGAGGTGGCACCAGCCTAGTTCCGCGGCGGACGACCCCTACCCCGGCGAGTCACATCTGAAACTCCAACCACATCCGTCACCGCGTGGCTCCCGGCTACGACCTGCCCGATCGCCTAATCTGCCCAGACGATGGCGACTCTACGGACAGTCCTGACGCGGGCATCTGCGCTGGTCAGCGTTGCGATGCTGACGCTGGCGCCCCTCGCGGCCGCGCAGCCGGCACCTGAGGTGAACGTCTGTCCGTACCGGGAGACGACGCCACCGGCGGTGGATGCGTCCGAGGTTCCCAAACCCGGCGACCCGACGCCCGGCCCGCTGCCGGTGCCGGCCAAACCCATGGGCGGCGACGCGCTGTCCGGGTGCGGTGTGATCACCGCCCCCGGATCTCCGCCGGTGCCCGGCGACGTCTCCGCCGAGGCGTGGCTGGTCGCCGATCTCGACACCGGTGACGTCATCGCCGCCCGCGACCCGCACGGCCGGCACCGGCCCGCCAGCGTCATCAAGGTGCTGACCGCGATGCAGGCCATCAACGACCTGCCGCTGCACAAGGTCGTCCCGGGCACCGAAGAGGACGCGGCCCAGGAAGGCACCAAGGTGGGCGTCGGTCCGGGCGGGTTCTACTCGATCAACGACCTGCTGCACGGACTGCTGATGTACTCGGGCAACGACGCCGCGCACGCGCTGGCCATGCAGATGGGCGGCATGGAGACCACCCTGACCAAGCTCAACGCGCTGGCGAACAAGCTCGGCGCGCGCGACACCCGGGTGGCCACCCCGTCCGGGCTGGACGGCCCCGGCATGAGCACCTCCGCCTACGACATGGGGCTGTTCTACCGGTACGCCTGGAGCAACCCGGTGTTCAGCGACATCGTGGCCACCCGCTCATCGACCTTCCCCGGCCGCGACGGCGCCGGCTACCCCATCGAAAACGACAACAAGCTGCTGGCGAACTACCCGGGCGCCCTCGGCGGCAAGACCGGTTACACCGATGACGCCGGCCAGACGTTCGTCGGCGCCGCCACCCGCGACGGCCGTCGACTGGTGGCGGTGCTGCTGCGCGGCACCCGGCAGCCGATTGCGCCGTGGGAGCAGGCGGCCCGGTTGCTCGACTACGGCTTCGCCGTCGCTGCGGGCACCAAGGTCGGCACGCTCATCGAACCGGACCCGTCGCTCGGCGTGATCCGGCCCGATCCCGCCACCGCCACGACCGCCAACGCCAACGCGGTGCTGCCCGACGTCGACGCGATGCCCGTGCGGGTCGGCGTCGGGGTGATCGGCGCGGTCATCGTGCTCAGCTTGATCATGGCCGCACGCGCGGTGAACCGCCGGCCCGCCCGTTAAGGCTTAAGCCGGCGCGAAAGAACCAGCGCGCCAAGGGCTCCCATGGCAGCCGCGGCTGCCGCCTGCCACACCGGCAGATTCGGGCGCTCGAGGATCCGGTTGTTGATGACCGCGGGCCCCGGGGCGGGTACCGGCTCCTCGGTCATGTTCTCGGGCATCGTCGCCGCCCACGCGGTGGCGAACAGGATGAGCCGGGACACGATGTAGGCGAACACCATCAGGCCCAGCACCGGTCCGAACGTCGCACCGGCGGGGCCGGTGAGCACCCGCTGCAGATACACCGTCGCGAAGAACTTGAAGATCTCGAACGCCACGGCCGCGATCAACCCGGCCCGGACACTGCTGCGAAAGCTCACCGACTCGCGCGGCAACCGGAAGATCATGTAGGTGAACAACATCCACGAGACCAGCACCGCCACGACGATGGAGGCGATGCGCAGCATCAGGTTCAGGCCCGGGGCGTCCTCGATTCCGAGCCGGTCCAGCACGTCGGCCATCACCGAGGTGTTGCCCAGTGCTGTCAGCGCGAGCGTGACGATGATCGCGGCGAACGTGGTCAGCAATGCCACCAGATCCGACAGCTTGGTCTTGAGGAAGCCGGGCCGCTCGTCGCGGTACAGCCCCCACATCTGGCTGAGCGCCTCCCGCAGGTTGGCCATCCATCCCAGCCCGGCCCATGCCGCCGTCGCCAGACCGATGACTCCGACGGTGCCGCGCGACTCGATCGCCGAGTCCATCAGCTCGATGAGCTGCTGACCGAGGTTCCCGCTGACAGACGAGCGGATGCGATCCTCCACCACCGCGAGTAACTCGGGTTGGTTGGCCAGCACGAACCCGCCGATCGAGAAACCGAGCATCAGCAGCGGGAACAGCGCGAAGATCGTGAAATAGGTGATGCCCGCCGCGAAGAAGTCACCCTTGGAGTCGTTGTAGCGCTGCTGGGCGCGCATCACATGGTCGAACCAGGGCATCCGCGCACGCCACCGGTCCAGGAGCCCGGGCTTCTTCTCCTCGGAGTCGGCCGGCACGGGCTGCACTGTCATCCGACCCCCTCGTCGATTAGCGAGCTGCCAGGAACCCTAGCCGGTTGTATACCCGGCGCAGCGTCTGTCCAGACACCTCACGGGCCCGCTCGGCGCCCTTGGCGAGCACGCTCTCCAGCTCCGCGGGATCGGTGAGCAACTCGTCGACCCGGTTCTTGATCGGCGTGACGAATTCGACGACCGCCTCGGCGGTCTCCTTCTTCAGGTCGCCGTACCCGCGGCCGGCGTACCCGTCGACGAGCTTGTCGATGTCCGCGCCCGTCACCGCGGACTGGATGGTCAGCAGGTTGGACACCCCCGGTTTGGCTTCGCGGTCGAACCGGATCTCGCGCTCGCTGTCGGTGACGGCCGACCGAATCTTCTTGGCGGTCTTGGCCGGATCGTCGAGCAGGCTGATCAGCCCGGCGTCGCTGTCGGCCGACTTGCTCATCTTGGCCGTCGGATCCTGCAGGTCGTAGATCTTGGCGGTGGCCTTCGGGATCATCGCCTCGGGTACGACGAACGTGTCCGGGAACCGGGCGTTGATCCGCTGCGCGAGGTCGCGGGCGAGCTCGAGGTGCTGACGCTGATCCTCGCCGACCGGCACCAGCTGGGTGTCGTAGAGCAGCACGTCGGCGGCCATCAGCACCGGATAGGTGAACAGTCCGACAGTGGTCGAGTCGGCGCCCTGCTTCTGCGATTTGTCCTTGAACTGAGTCATCCGCGCCGCCTGCCCGAAACCGGTGAAACAGCCCAGCACCCACGCCAATTCGGAGTGCGTGGGGACATGGCTCTGCACGAACACGGTCGCCCGCTGCGGGTCCACGCCGAGCGCGAGGTACTGGGCCGCGGTGGCCAGCGTGCGGCGCCGCAACGTCTGCGGGTCCTGCGCGACGGTGATCGCATGCAGGTCGACGACACAGAAGTACGCGTCGTTGCCGTCCTGCAGGCTCACCCACTGGCTGACCGCGCCCAGCGCGTTGCCCAGATGCAGGGAGTCAGACGTGGGTTGCGCGCCCGAGAAAACGACGGGCCTGGCTGTGTTGCTCATGGTGACACCCATCTTCTCAGAACCGGCCTCCCGGGTTTACCCGTGCCGCCCCGCTACCATCCGGCACACATTCACGCCGTCGTCAGGAGAGTCAGTGCGCACGTTGGCAGTCACCGTCGCGGTCTTGCTGATCGCGGCGCTGCTGGGCGCCGGCAGCGCCCACAGCGCACCGCACCCCGACGGACGTGCGGTGGTGATCGTGTCCGGCGGCGCCGCGGTGAGCCCGTTCACCACCCCGGAACGGGCCTGCACATCCGGGCTGGCAGCCGGTAACACCGACACCGCACTGCGTGAGTACCTGCTGGGCCACGGCTACCGGGTCTTCACGTCCCCGGCGACTACCGGCCGCGGGCCGGTAGTCGATCAGGCCGGGTTCGGGGCATTCGGCGACTGCGCCGTCACCCTGCCAGACGTGATGACCGTCGACTCGACCGGCAGCATCGACCTCGCCGGTGAGCATCTGGCGCGGTTTCTGACCCATCTGCACGACGAGTACGGCGTCCGGGAACTGGACGTGGTCGGTCATTCCATGGGCGGGCTGTATTCGCGGGCAGCCTTCCGGGTGCTGCAGCACACCGGGTCTGCGCTGCGCATCAGGTCGCTGACCACCATCGGCACCCCGTGGCAGGGGTCCTACCTGTCCGATTACGCCAACGGCATCACACCCAGGTCGGACTGCCTCGGCGACGCGTTCTGCGAATCCGCCATGGACGGTATGAAGGCCGAGGTGGATGGGCTCATGACCGGCTCCGGCCGCGAAGTCAACCAGCGCTATCTGATGGGACCCAACGGCTGGAACGAGTTCCAGGCCGGCGTGCTCGACGACATCCCGGTGACGCTGATCGCCGGTGACCGGTTCACCCGGCCCGGGCCGGTCAACCCCAGGGTCTGGCCGAACGACGGCATCGTGGCGGCATCCAGCGCGCTGGCCGTCGACGTCAGCGACCGCGTGCTTCCCCAGCGGCGCTGCTTCACGTTCGACGACACCCACAGCATCTACGTCTCGAACGAGGCCGGCCTGCCGTGGGAGACGGGGCTGACGTGGGATCCGCGGGTCCACGACGTGGTCCGCACCGCGCTCGAGGGCGCCCTCCCCGAGCCGAATCGGACCGGTTGCTGAGCGGAATCACCCGTAGCAGACCGTCACCGGGCAGTGGTCGGACCACCGCAGCGCGTACGCGGCGGGGCGTTCAGTGACGACGGACGTGACGCGCTCGGCCAGGCCCGGGCTGGCCAGCTGGTAGTCGATACGCCACCCCGCGTCGTTGTCGAACGCCTTGCCGCGCCACGACCACCACGCATAGGGACCCGCGACATCGGGGTGGGCCCGCCGCACCACATCCACCCAGCCGGCTGACAACAGATCGCTGAGCCACTGGCGTTCCTGCGGCAGGAATCCCGCCTTCTTGACGTTGCCCTTCCAGTTCTTGATGTCGTTCTCGGTGTGGGCGATGTTCCAGTCGCCCGACAGCACCGCCTGCCGACCGGGGCGGGCCGACTCCGCCAGCAGCACCGACATCCGCTCGGCCACCGCGGCCATGAACCGTTCCTTCTCCAGCTGGCGGTCCGTTTCGGCCTCACCGGTCGGCACGTACACGCTGGCCAGCGTCACCCCGGCGGTGTCCACCTCGATGTAGCGGCCGTGAGCAGCGAATTCCCCTGCCCCGCAGCCGATCCGAACGTCATCGTGGGGTGTGCGGGACAGCACCGCCACCCCGTTGCGGCCCTTCACGTGCGGCGCCGCCGACGCCAGGTGCCAGCCGTCGGCCAGCACGGGGGCCAGCGCCTCGGCCAGCTGCTCGTCGTCGGCGCGGGTCTCCTGCAGACACACCACGTTCGACGCCGTCTCCTTGAACCAGGCGAGCAGCCCGAGGTTCTCCGGGGAGCGCTGCTTGACCGCGGCGCGGATGCCGTTGACGTTGATGGTGCTGAGCGTGATGGGACCCGTCACGGCCGCTGACCTTAACCGAGCGCGTCCCGACGGCGTCCTTGCGGTACCGCCGGTATCACCTTTATCGTCGGGCCCTATGAGCCTTCGCGCGCCGATCCACCTCGGATCAGGGGAGCCTGTCCTGCTACTGCACCCGTTCATGATGTCGCAGAACGTGTGGAAGAACGTCGCAGCCCAGCTGGCCGGGGTCGACCCGGCCAACCCGGCGGCACCGGCGACCGGCCGCTACGAGGTGCTTGCCCCCACCATGCCGGGGCACAACGGCGGGGTGAAGGCGCGGTTCTTCCTCGACACCGCCGAACTCGCCGACGACGTCGAACGCCGGATGGACGAACTGGGCTGGGACACCGCACACATCGTCGGCAACTCGCTGGGCGGCTGGGTGGCCTTCGAACTCGAGCGCCGCGGTCGAGCCCGCTCGCTCACCGCGATCGCCCCCGCCGGCGGATGGCACCGGTGGTCGCTGCCCAAATACGAGATCGTGTTCAAGTTCCTCATGGGCGGCCCGGTGTGGATCGTCGCCAAGATGTTCGGCGCGCGCGCGGCCCGGCTGCCCGGTGCGCGCGCGCTGGCCAGCGTGCCGGTCAGCGCCACCCCGGACGGCATCACCGACGCCGACCTCCTCGACATCATCGATGACGTCACCCACTGCGCGGCCTACTACCAGCTGCTGGTCAAGGCGCTGCTGCTGCCCGGGCTGATGGAGCTCGCCGACACCAAGACCCCGACGCACATGGTGATCTGCGAGAAGGACCGCGTGCTGCCGCACCCGCGGTTCGTGAACCACTTCCGCAAACACCTGCCCAGGAGCACCCGCTACACCGAACTCGACGGCGTCGGCCACATCCCGATGTTCGAAGCGCCGGAACGCATCACCGACCTGATCCGCGACTTCCTCGACGAGCAGATCGACCCGGAGCGCACGACTGGCTGATTTCGCCGCTCCGCGACGGGAAGGCTGATTTCGCCGCTCCGCGACGGGAAGGCTGATTCGCCACTTCCGCGACGGGAAGGCTGATTCGCCACTTCCGCGACGGGCGGTGGCACCCGCACAGCCGGGTGCGATACTCTCTGACACGGTCATGAGCGCCAGCGTCAAGCCCCGGCTTGCTGGCCGGCAACCCTCCAACCGCGGTGGGGTGCCCCGGGAGACGACCAGGTTGAGTAGCCGCACACGGCTATAAGGCAAGCGCGGGTCCGCCGTGAAACGGGCCCCCTGTTTCGTGGAGGAGCATCACGTTGTCCGACATCACCGCACATTGGTCGTTCGAGACCAAACAGGTGCACGCAGGTCAGAGCCCCGACAGCGCAACCAACGCCAGGGCGCTGCCGATCTACCAGACCACCAGCTACACCTTCGACAGCACCGACCACGCCGCCGCGCTGTTCGGCCTCGCCGAGCCCGGCAACATCTATACCCGCATCATGAACCCGACGCAGGACGTCGTCGAGCAGCGCATCGCCGCGCTTGAGGGTGGGGTCGCGGCGCTGTTTTTGGCCTCCGGGCAGGCCGCGGAGACCTTTGCGATCCTCAACATCGCCAACCACGGCGACCACATCGTCTCCAGCCCGCGTCTCTACGGCGGCACCTACAACCTGTTCCACTACACGCTGCCCAAGCTGGGCATCGAGGTCACGTTCGTCGAGAACCCCGACGACCTCGACTCGTGGCGAGCCGCCGCGCGCCCGAACACCAAGGCGTTCTTCGGCGAGACGATCTCCAACCCGCAGATCGACATCCTCGACATACCCGGGGTCGCCGGTGTCGCGCATGAGGTCGGGGTTCCGCTGATCGTCGACAACACCATCGCCACCCCGTACCTGATCCAACCGCTGAGCCACGGCGCCGACATCGTCGTGCATTCGGCGACGAAGTACCTCGGCGGGCACGGCACGGCGATCGCGGGCGTGATCGTCGACGGCGGCACCTTCGACTGGACCAACGGCCGCTTCCCCGGCTTCACCGAACCCGACCCGAGCTACCACGGCGTGGTTTTCGCCGAACTCGGCCCGCCGGCCTACGCACTCAAGGCGAGGGTGCAGTTGCTCCGCGATCTGGGAAGCGCCGCCGCACCTTTCAACGCGTTCCTGATCGCGCAGGGCCTCGAGACGCTCAGCCTGCGGATGGAACGTCATGTGGCCAACGCGCAACGGGTGGCCGAGTTCCTCGAGGCGCACCCCGACGTCGTCTCGGTCAACTACGCGGGCCTGCCGTCCTCGCCGTGGCATGACCTCGGAAAGAAGCTGGCGCCCAAGGGAACCGGCGCCGTCCTCGCGTTCGAACTGGCCGGCGGCGTCGAAGCCGGCAAGGCGTTCGTCAACGCGCTCACCCTGCACAGCCATGTCGCCAACATCGGCGACGTGCGGTCGCTGGTGATCCATCCCGCTTCGACCACGCATCAGCAGCTGTCCTCCGAGGAGCAGCTCGCCAGCGGCGTCACTGCGGGTCTGGTACGGCTGGCGGTGGGCATCGAGGGCATCGACGACATCCTGGCCGACCTGGAGCAGGGCTTCGCCGCGGCCAAACCGTTCAGCGCAGCCGGTGCCGATCCGAAGACCGTGGCGTCGTTCTGATGACAATCGTGGACATCCTCACCGATCGTGTGGCGTTGCCGCCCGAAGGGGAGATCGGCGTCGTCGACATCGGTTCGCTGACCCTGGAGAACGGCGAGGTCGTCGACGACGTCTCCATCGCGGTGCAACGGTGGGGTGAGCTCTCACCAAATCGGGACAACGTCGTCGTCGTACTGCACGCACTGACCGGTGATTCGCACATCACCGGCCCCGCCGGACCCGACCACCCGACCCCGGGCTGGTGGGACGGCGTCGCAGGACCGGGCGCCCCGATCGACACCGACCGGTGGTGCGCGATCTCGACCAATGTGCTGGGTGGCTGCCGCGGCTCGACCGGCCCGAGCTCACTCGCCCCGGACGGCAAACCCTGGGGATCCCGGTTCCCGACGATCTCGGTACGCGACCAGGTGGCTGCCGACGTGGCCGCCCTGGAACGGCTCGGGATCACCGATGTCGCCGCGGTCATCGGCGGATCCATGGGCGGGGCAAGGGCTTTGGAGTGGATCATCGCCCACCCGCACAGCGTGCGTTCGGCACTGATCCTGGCTGTCGGCGCCCGCGCCACCGCCGATCAGATCGGGACGCAGAGCACTCAAGTGGCGGCGATCAAAGCCGATCCGAACTGGTGCGGCGGCGACTATCACGGCACGGGGCGCTTCCCCGGGTCCGGGCTGGAGATCGCGCGGCGCTTCGCCCACCTGACCTACCGCGGCGAGGCCGAGCTCGACGAACGGTTCGGCAACGACCCGCAGCTCGGTGAGGATCCCGCCACCGGCGGTCGGTACGCGGTGCAGAGCTATCTGGAGTACCAGGGCCGAAAGTTGTTGGCCCGCTTCGACGCCGGCACCTATGTTGCGCTGACCGACGCGTTGTCCAGCCATGACGTGGGGCGCGGCCGCGGCGGGGTGGCCGCGGCACTGCAAGGGTGCCCGGTGCCCGCGGTGGTGGGCGGGATCACCACCGACAGGCTCTACCCACTGCGCCTGCAGACCGAGCTGGCCGAGCTACTTCCCGGTTGCGACGGACTCGACGTCGTGGACTCCGAATTCGGCCACGACGGCTTCCTGGTGGAGACCGACGCGGTGGGCAAGCTGATCCGGCGCACCCTGGAGCTGGCGTCACGGTGAACGGCTCCCCCGACCGCCGCTCACTGTCCTTCGGTGCGGAGGCGGCCGCCTACGAACGGGGGCGGCCGTCGTACCCGCCGGAGGCCATCGACTGGTTGCTGCCCGACGGCGGCTCAAACCGTCTGGAAGTCCTGGATCTCGGCGCCGGCACGGGCAAGTTGACCACCCGACTGGTCGAGCGCGGCTTGGACGTCGTGGCTGTGGATCCCATCCCGGAGATGCTGGAGCTGCTGAGCACGTCGTTGCCCGACACCCCTGCCCTGCTCGGCACCGCCGAAGAGATCCCCCTGCCCGACGACAGCGTCGACGCAGTGCTGGTCGCGCAGGCATGGCACTGGTTCGACCCGGAACGCGCCGTCAAGGAAGTGGCCCGGGTACTGCGGCCGGGCGGGCGCCTCGGACTGGTGTGGAACAACCGTGACGAGCGGTTGGGCTGGGTCAAGGATCTCGGCGACATCATCGGCCACGAGGTCGATCCCTTCGCTCAGACGGTCGACCTTCCCGCCGCCTTCAGAGATGTAGAGCGCCACGAGGTGGAGTGGACGAGTTATCTGACTCCGCAGGCCCTGGTCGACCTGGTGGCCTCGCGCAGTTACTGCATCACCTCGCCGGAGAAGGTGCGAGCCCGGACCCTGGACCGGGTGCGGGAGCTGCTGGCAACCCACCCGGCGCTGGCGAACAGCTCAGGGCTGGCGCTGCCGTACATCACGGTGTGTATCCGCGCGACCCTCGCCTGAGCCGCCCTGAGCCCGTAAGCCGAAAAGGGGCGATCCACCACCGCGCCGTGAGGTCCCACACCTGACCGCCGGCAGGGATTGCGCGCGAATTCTGTCGGCACGTCATCAGCACGGACACCACCTTCACAGTTACCTGGCAGGGACGTCGCGGCACACGCTGGCGGACACCACCGTCCGACACGGTGGACGGCCCCGAATTCGGGCGTTACGACTGCTATTCGAATTTGCAGACCCGCAGGTCACGCGCGAATCACAAGTTTTCTTCGAAACAATATTCCTTGCATAATCACACAACATCGCTGAGTGCACTACAGCGAATATTTACTCCTGCGACTACGCGCCTGTTAAAGCCTGGGTTGCCGGCGAACAAAAGTCCTTTGAACTGTATTGCAAGCGGCAAATAGCGATGCTAGCGTGAGCCCGGTCTAGTGCTGCGGGACACGACGGCGCACAAACAGCTAATTAACTGTCATTCACTGAAAATGCAGTAGGTATACCGGGGGGTTTGAATGACTGAGCAACGAATTTCCCACGAGTATGTGCAGGATTCCGCGCCGTTGATGGCGCGAGTGGCGACCGACCCACTGGTCCGCCTGGACGCACGCAGCAAGAAGGAACGCGCGATTCCCCAGGCATTGAGCGTCAGCCTGGTGATCCCCGTGAAGAATGAGGCGCGCAACATCGGGTGGGTTCTGCAACAGATCGCCGACGACGTCGATGAGGTCATCCTCGTCGACGGCAAGTCCACGGATGCCACGCTGGTCACCGCCCAGCGTTGCCGGCCGGACATCATGGTGGTCCCGCAGGACGGTGTCGGCAAGGGCAGCGCGCTGAGGACCGGTTTCCTCGCCGCGTCCGGCGACGTCATCGTGATGATGGACGCGGACGGCAGCATGACCCCCGACGAGATCAAGCACTACCTGCACTTCCTCGCCAACGGTTACGACTTCGTGAAGGGGTCGCGCTTCATCCCGGGCGGCGGGTCTCTCGACATCACCAGATTCCGGCGGCTCGGCAACCGGTTCCTGCTCGGCGTCTTCAACACGCTGTACCGGGCCGAGCTCACCGACCTGTGCTACGGGTTCTGCGCGTTCCACCGCCGCTACCTCGATGCGCTCGCCCTGTCCGCGACCGGCTTCGAGATCGAGGCAGAGATGGTCGTGCACGCCATGCGGGCCGGCCTACGGGTCGCCGAGGTGCCCAGCCTCGAACTGCCGCGGCGGGCAGGCAAATCCAACCTTCATTCGATCAGCGACGGCATCCGGGTGCTGCGCACGGTCTTGCGCGGACATCAGTCGGGACTGAGCGGCCACATGGTGCAGTCGGTTCGCCGGCGGGTCCACGCCGGCGAACACATCGGGAATCCTGCGTGAGCTCTCCGGGCAGGCCGGCTTCGATCCTGCAGCGGATGCAGCCCGCGTGACCACGAAAAACCGTCAGGATTGTCGCACTCAGAGCCGGGGGAATGAATGTTGAAGAGCAGGGAGCAGGCTGAGCGGCCACTGGAGTTGATGGCCGGCGAGGACGAAACCAAGGTTCCGGCGAACCTGGGGCGTCTGCGCCGATTCGTCAGGTCCCAGGTTCTGCAGACCGAGGACGAGTGGGTCACACGCGGTGCCGTTCTCAGCCAGAGCCTGGCCGGCCTGGTCGATGAGTTCAGTGCGCTCGGCGCGGCCTACGGCATCGAGATCGGTTGCCAGCGGGGAGCATTGACCGACCAGATGGGGCAGTTGACCCGCGTGCCGAAATGGACCGGCATCGACCCGACGCTGCCCGGTGAACTCGTCACGCCCCATGGCTGCGTGTTGCACCCCGCGCGGGCGAGCCGGCTCGAATTCCCCGATGCGACTTTCGATGTCGCGCTCTTCGCCAACGTCTTCGAACACATCCCCCCGGACGAACGCGACCCGAGCCTGCGGGAAATCTTCCGGGTGCTCAAGCCCGGCGGCGTCGTGGTGGGACAGATCCCGAACCCGCACTTCCTGATCGAGTCGCACAGCCGGCTGCCGCTGATGGGTTGGCTGCCCACCACCCTGCAGCACCGCTACTGGAAGCTCTCGCCGGTGCACTGGAACCATGACTTCTACGTCGTGACGATGAAACACATCAGGCAGTCCGCCGGCCGCGCGGGTTTCGACGTCGCGCACGTCCGAAACTTCAACTATCCGCCCGAGGTCATTCCCCAGAAGGTCCGATGGATCGCCAGGGCGCTCGAACGGCCGATGCAGTACATACCGTGGGCCTGGCAATTCATTCTCCGGCGCCCGACCTGATACACCGGCTCAGCTGGTGCCGAGCGGATCGATCGTCCACGCGATGTAGAGCATCGCAGCGCTGACCGAGGCGGTGGTCACAAAGTCCACCGTGCGGCTGCGCACCGCCAGCAGTCCGGCGCGGTCGTCGGGCAGGGCCAACCGCAGCCCGGACGCGACGGCGACCCCGACGGCCATGACCAGCGCGCCACGCCGCCAGAAGCCCGCGGCCACCAGGACGAACGCCGCGGTCAGCAACAGCGCCACCACCAAAATGGGCCACTGCCCGGCGAACACCTTGCGCGCGAACTCCCTGACGGTCACGAGGCGGCGAGTGCCTCGGCGCGCTCGACGACGTTGGTCAGCAGGAAGGCCCGCGTCAGCGGACCGACACCGCCGGGATTCGGCGAAACGTGCCCGGCCACTTCCCACACGTCCGGATGTACGTCGCCGACGAGCTTTCCGGCTTCGTCACGGCTGACCCCGACGTCGACGACGGCGGCGCCGGGCCGGACCATCTCGGCGGTGACCATGTGCGGCACCCCGGCCGCGGCGATGATGATGTCGGCTTCGCGGGTGATCTGGGGCAGGTGACGCGTTGCGGTGTGACACAGCGTGACCGTCGCGTTCTCCGAGCGCCGGGTGAGCAGCAGACCCAGCGGGCGGCCGACTGTGACGCCACGGCCGATCACGGCGACGTGGGCGCCGGCGATCTCCACCTGGTAGCGGCGCAACAGGTGCACGATGCCCCGCGGGGTGCACGGCAGCGCCGCCGGCTCGTTGAGCACCAGCCGGCCCAAGTTCGTCGGGTGCAGGCCGTCGGCGTCCTTACCGGGATCGATGCGTTCCAGCGCGGCGTTCTCGTTCAGGTGCTTGGGCAGCGGCAGTTGCACGATGTAACCGGTGCAGTCGGGGTTCGCGTTGAGCTCGTCGACGGTCTCGAGCAGGGTCTCCTGCGAGATGTCGGCGGGCAGATCGCGCCGGATCGAGTTGATGCCCACCTTGGCGCAGTCCGAGTGCTTACCGCGCACATAGGCCTGCGACCCGGGGTCGTCCCCGACCAGCACCGTCCCGAGGCCCGGCGTCCTGCCGGCAGCGGTCAACGCCGCGACGCGCTCTCTCAGGTCGACAAAGATCTCGTCGCGCGTGGCCTTGCCGTCCAAAGTGATTGCACCCACGCGCATCATTCTGACAGGCAGTGTTGTTCCGCCCCAAGGGCGTGGCATGCTCGACGACATGACAGTCGCACCCGATGTGTTCAGTCCGGCCAAGCTGGGGCCGCTGACCCTGCGCAACCGCATCATCAAGGCCGCGACGTTCGAGGCCTCGACTCCGGATGCGCTGGTCACCGAGGATTTGATCACCTACCACCGGCTTCCCGCCGCCGGTGGGGTCGGTATGACCACGGTCGCGTACTGCGCCGTCGCACCGGGCGGGCGGACCGACGGGTGGCAGCTGTGGATGCGGCCCGAGGCGGTGCCGGGTCTGCGCAGGCTGACCGACGCGGTTCATGCCGAGGGCGCCGCGATCAGCGCGCAGATCGGCCACGCCGGACCGGTGGCCAACTCGCGCACCAACAAGGCCCAGGCCCTGGCGCCGGCGCGGTTCTTCAATCCGCTCTCGATGCGGTTCGCCAAGAAGGCCACCCGTGAGGACATCGCCGAGGTGACCGAGGCGCACGCCAACGCGGCCCGGCTGGCCATCGACTCCGGGTTCGACGCGGTCGAGATCCACCTGGGTCACAACTACCTGGCCAGCTCGTTCCTGTCCCCGCTGATCAACCGGCGCACCGACGAATTCGGAGGGTCGCTGGAGAACCGCGCCAAGGTGGCCCGCGGCGTGGTGCTGGCCGTCAAACGCGCCGTCGGTGATCAGATCGCGGTCACCGCGAAACTGAACATGTCCGACGGTGTGCGGGGCGGCATTCCGCTGGAGGAATCTCTGCAGACCGCGAAGTGGCTCGAAGAGGACGGCGGCCTCGACGCGCTCGAGCTGACCGCGGGCAGCTCGCTGCTCAATCCGATGTTCCTGTTCCGCGGCGGCGCCCCGGTCAAGGAGTTCTCCCGGGCCTTCAAACTCCCGCTGTCGTGGGGCATCCGGATGACCGGCAAGAAGTTCATGCGCGAGTACCCGTACCACGAGGCCTACCTGATGCGGGACGCCAAGAAATTCCGCGACGAGTTGACGATGCCGCTGATCCTGCTGGGCGGGATCACCAACCGCGAGACGATGGACCGCGCGATGGCCGAGGGCTTCGACTTCGTCGCGATGGGGCGTGCCCTGCTCGCTGAACCTGATCTGCTCAACCGGATTCACGCCGACAGCAGCGTGACGTCGATCTGCGACCACTGCAACCTGTGCATGCCGACGATCTACAGCCACACCTACTGCGTGCGCACCGGCTCCCCAGGAACGCAGAAGCCGGTCAGCTCGGGGCGATGAGCGCGCGGGCGCAGTCCTCGACGATCGCATCGGCGCTCGCCGGGATGCTCTGACGCGCCCGCAGGTGACGCCGCACGATCGCGGCCGGCACGTCCATGATCGCGGCGTTGACGCGCGCGAGGTCGTCGGGCAGCTCGGAGAGCACCTTACGCAGCTTGCGCTGCAAGCGTTTCCGACGGCCCGTCACCGGGTCGGGCCACTCCCCCAGCCCGAGCTCGTTGGGCCCGGCGAGCAGAACCTGGGCCTCGACGGGATGCTCGCGGCACCACTGCACGATCCGCAGCGCACCGTTCACGCAGCGCTGCTGGGCATCGCCGTCGACCGACAACGCCTCGATCAGCTCCTCCTGGAACCGTTCCTCGGTGCGCACCCACAATTCGCCGCACAGCGCCGCGCGCGACGGGAAGCGGTGGTAGACCGACCCGCTCGGCGCGCCGGCGCTGCGCGCGACCGCCGACATCGTCACCGCGGAGACACCGTCCTGGGCCAGAAGCTGCGCGGCGGCGTCGAGAAGGGCGTCGACGGTGTATCGGGCGGGCCGCGGCATTGCTCCACCCTAAAATAGAGAGAAATCCCTAGAATTCGTCGAGCCGCCACGGGGGCTGCGCACACCTTGCGTCTTCGACCCCTCCCGATCTCGGAACAGTGACGCTATCCGCCTCTCTCACAGCGCATTTCGTACCTTCACTGAGTGCATGCATGCCGGAGGGCGTAGGTCGCCGGATCACGGGCGTGTCGCGATGATCGCCACGGCGCGGGGACCGGAGGGATGCCCAGCACGGCGGCTTGCACCACTGGCCGTAGAGAACAAGCAGGTAACAGCGCGGCAACAGATCATCGACACCGTCAGGTGGCACGTACCGGCATGACCGCCACCCGATAGAGTTGCGCGCGATGTCCAATGTCGCCGCCGGAGCGGCTCCGTGAGCCGACCAGCAACCCCTGCGCTGACCGTTCGGTATGACGGATCCACACGCTCCTTCGCGGCCGGCAACGACGTCGTCGTCGGCCGGGACCTGCGGGCCGACATCCGGATCGCCCACCCCTTGATCTCGCGGGCCCATCTGGTGCTGCGATTCGACCAGGGCCGCTGGGTGGCGATCGACAACGGCAGCCTCAACGGCATGTACGTCAACGGCAGGCGGGTTCCCGCGGCCGAGATCACCGACGGCGCACAGCTCCATATCGGCAATCCCGACGGTCCGCTGCTGGTCTTCGAGGTCGGCCGCCACCAGGGCTCGGCCGGCTCGCCACCCCCGACGGTCGCGGTCCCGGTGACCGGCAGGCCCAGCACGACGTGGCCGTCGCAACCTCCGCCTCCTACCGCGCGTCCGCCGGTGCAGCGGCCGTACCCGACCCGGCCACCCGGGCCGCCGTCGCACCCGCAGCCTCAGCAGTCCCGACCCGCCCCGCAGCCGATCTCGTCTCCGGCGATGGAGTCGGTGACCGTGATGGGGCCGGCTGCGGCGCCCCGGTCCGGCGGCGACGGCAACCTCGCCACCAGCATGCTCAAGATCCTGCGGCCCGGCCGGCCCGCGGAGGCGCCGCCCGGCTCGATCAAGATCGGGCGCTCGTCCGACAACGACATCGTCATCCCCGACGTGCTGGCCTCGCGTCACCACGCAACCCTGGTGCCGACGCCCGGCGGAGCCGAGATCCGCGACAACCGCAGCATCAACGGCACGTTCGTCAACGGCTCGCGCGTCGACAGCGCGATGCTCACCGAAGGCGACACCGTCACCATCGGCAACGTCGACCTGGTGTTCCGCGACGGGACGCTGGTCCGCCGCACCGAAACCGCCGCCGCGACCGCCACCGGTGGCCTCGACGTCCACGGCGTCACGTGGACCATCGAGAACAACAAGACCCTGCTCGACAACATCTCGGTGTCGGCCCGTCCGGGCACACTGACCGCGGTGATCGGCCCGTCCGGCGCCGGCAAGTCGACCTTCGCGCGCCTGGTGGCCGGGTACACGCACCCGACCACAGGCCAGGTGTCGTTCGAAGGGCACGACGTGCACGCCGAATACGCCTCGCTGCGCTCCCGGATCGGCATGGTCCCCCAAGACGACGTCGTGCACGGGCAGCTCACCGTCAGGCAGGCGCTGATGTACGCCGCCGAGCTGCGGCTGCCGCCCGACACCACGAAGGCCGACCGCGAGCAGGTCGTCAACGAGGTGCTCGAAGAGCTCGAGATGACCAAGCACCTCGACACCCGCGTCGACAAGCTTTCCGGCGGCCAGCGCAAGCGCGCGTCGGTGGCGCTGGAACTGCTGACCGGTCCGTCCCTGCTGATCCTCGACGAGCCCACCTCCGGCCTGGACCCCGCACTGGACCGCCAGGTCATGACCATGTTGCGCCAGCTCGCCGACGCCGGCCGCGTCGTGCTGGTCGTCACCCACTCGCTGACCTATCTGGACGTGTGCGATCAGGTGCTGCTGCTGGCCCCCGGCGGCAAGACCGCGTTCTACGGACCGCCGAGCCAGATCGGCCCGTCGATGGGCACGACGAACTGGGCCGACATCTTCAGCTCCGTCGCCGGCGATCCCGATGCCGCCGCGCAGCGCTATCTCGCCCAGAACGGGCCCCCGCCCCCGCAGCCGCCGGCGTTGACGCCGTCGGAGCTGGGCAACCCGACCCGTACCAGCCTGCGCCGTCAGCTGTCCACGATCGCGCGGCGCCAGATCCGGTTGGTGATCTCCGACCGCGGCTACTTCGCCTTCCTGATGCTCCTGCCGTTCATCATGGGCGTGCTGTCACTGTCGGTACCCGGCGACGTCGGGTTCGGCGTGCCGAAGACCGCCATGGAGGGCGGTGAGGCGCCCAACGAGCCCGGGCAGATCCTGGTCATGCTCAACGTCGGCGCGATCTTCATGGGGACCGCGCTGACCATCCGGGCATTGATCGGAGAGCGGGCGATCTTCCGGCGTGAGCAGGCCGTCGGCCTGTCGACCTCGGCCTATCTGCTTGCCAAGGTGGTGGTGTTCACCGCGTTCGCCGTCGTGCAGGCCGCGATCGTCACGGCGATCGCGATCGCAGGCAAGGGCTGGGGTGCGGGTGCGGTGGAAAGCGGCGCACTGCTCGGCAACCGAAGTCTGGAACTGTTCACCGACATCGCAGTGACCTGTGTGGCCGCCGCGATGGTCGGTCTGGCGTTGTCGGCACTGGCCAAGTCCGCCGAGCAGATCATGCCGCTGCTGGTGGTCGCGATCATGTCCCAGCTGGTGTTCTCCGGCGGCATGATTCCGGTGACCGACCGGATCGTGCTGGACCAGATGTCGTGGTTCACCCCCGCGCGATGGGGTTTCGCCGCGTCGGCGTCGACGATCGACCTCATCCGGTTGGTGCCGGGACCGCTGACCCCGCAGGACCGCCACTGGGAACACAGTTCCGGCGCATGGCTGTTCGACATGGGCATGCTGATCGTGATCAGCGTGGCCTACCTCGCTTTTGTGCGCTGGCGAATCAGGTTGAAGTCCGCCTAGATCTGACACAGACCCGCAGAAGTTTCCTGTAGCGCGTCGGTTCTGTCCCTGCGCAACGAAAATTCCCGAAACGACGGTAGATCGCCGCGGTTCTCGTAGGCTCGACACGCAGGCCATACCGGGGGGAATCAGGTGTCCGACGCCGATGCGTCGCAGCGTGATGCTGCAATCCACGCCGCATTAGCTGAACTTCAGCAGTGGGGCGCGGATCGGTTCAGCATGGAAGGTGTGGCGCACCGGTCGGGGCTGAGCACCCGCTATCTGCATCAGACCTGGGACAGCGAACGCCAACTCGTCCTCGAAGCGCTGCTCTCCTACAGCGAAACCATCATCGCGGTGCCCGACACCGGATCGCTACGCGGCGACCTCACCGAGCTGACTCTGTCCTTCGCCGCCTATGTCAATGAGCCCGTGGGACGACGGATCGCCCGCATGATGGTGGTCGACACAAAAACTCAGGCCGCCGATTACGACACCCGAGCGCGGTTCTGGCACCTGCGGGTCGAGGCGATCGAGATCATCTTCCGGCGGGCCACCGAACGCGGTGAGCTCCGCGACGACGTCAGACCGACCATCGTGCTCCAGTTGCTGACGTCGCCGCTGCACACCTACGCCCTCTACAGCGACAGGCTTGTCGATCCCGGCTACTGCCGGGTGATCGCCGATCTGGTCACCCGCGCCATCGAGCGGTGATTCGCGGGCCCCTGCCGGACCGTCCGCCCCGGTCGGCGAAGAGGCCAACCACTCCACCAGGGTGGCGCAAGATCGTGTGCTGTCGTGTCAGCAAGTTGCCTCATGTCAAGATGCGCGCGAAGGGGGCTCGTTGCCTCCACGTGAACGTGCGCGCTTGGTAACTGGAGTGGGGACGGCATGACGCTGAAGAAAACCGCCCCGACCGCCGAGGCCCGGCTGCGTGCCGACCTCGACGCCGCGCAGAAAGCAGCCAGCACCGAGGTGGGCCGAGAGCTGGAATGGGACGAGGCCGAGCGCCATGTCATCGCCCAGGCCGCCGCCGACCGCGCCGAGGAGCTGCACCGCCTCTACGACACCGAGCTGACCCGCAAGCCCGAGCCCCGGCACCGCACCGTGGTGGCGCTCGCAGCCGAGATCCGGCTCACCGAGAAAGCCGCCGTAGATCTGGTGGCACGGGTGAGCCTCGGGCTCGGTGCGGCCAAGAGCCCGAGGCATGTTCGCGCCGCGCAGACCCGTTGGCAGAACATGGCGACCCGCCGGCGTGCCTGATGGCACGGGCGGCCCACCGAGTGCCCCGCGCCGGGCTTTACGCCGACCTCGCCGAGCGTGAACGCCGGGCGATGGCCACCGGCGGCACCGTGGTCAACACCACTACCGGCACGGCCTACACCGCGCACCCGGCGAGGGTGGCCGCCTTCCGCGCCGGCGCCCCGGTCTCCCTGCCCGCCTCGGCGATTCCTGAGACCGCGCGGCACGGCATCGAGTGCCGGTGGTGGACGCGCGCCATCGTGCACCCTGACGGCACGGTCGACTTCCTCGACGACCCCGCCGCCTGGCTGGCCGAGGCCGAGCTGTGAGCAACTGCGCCAACGGGTGCGCACGGTGCCCCATCGAGATCACCTCGGTGCCGGTGGATCTGGTCTCACCGGAGGTGGGACACGATGTCCCACCTTCACCGCCACCGCGCCGGGGCCCCTATCCCAACGTCAAGGAGTCGCGCGGCAAGAAGGGCCGGTGGGAAGCCACACACCCGGTGCGGCCCAAGCGATGCCTGGGCACCTTCGACAGCCCCGAGGCCGCGCGCTACGCCGTTCTCATCGCCCAGGCCGAGCACCTAGAGGCCGAGGCCGAGGCGCTCTGAGAGGAGCCAAAAGCGTTGCTTAACAAGCGCAATAGAAAAGTGGTGGTTCGACCACCGGTACGTTAGAGGTCAGTCCACTCGTCAGTAGCGGGAAACTCTTCTGCCCATGCCTTCAAGACTGCGGCGATATCTGGGACTCCAATCTGACCCTCCGCGACATCGACGCACAGCCCGACAATCTCGCCAGCCTCGGCGTTGAGGTTGTATCCGTTCAGCATGTAGAACATCGCAGTGGCCGTCCACGCCGTTCGCTTGTTGCCGTTCACGAACGGGTGTGAGCGGGCCAGCCCATGAGGAGCGCCGCCGCCTTCTCATGGATGGTGGGGAACGCATCGCTGCCGTAGGCGCTCATCTGCGGTCGCGTGACGGCTGCATCCAGCAGGCCGAAGTCACGGAGCTGGTGTGGGCCGACGAAGCGCCGGTTGATCAGGGCTACATCGTCGGAGACCAAGTAGATGATCACATGTTCTCCAGCTTCTCCAGCGCGACGCTGTGCTGCCGGACGACGCGGTTAAACGCCGCTTCCATCATCTCGGCCCGGCCATGAACCTTCAGGTACTCGAAGAGGGCGCGCTTGATCACTTCGTTCGCCGAGGTCTCGGTAACGAAGGCGTAGTTCTTCAGCATGTCGGCCAGCTCGGCGGGCAGGCGGACTGTCAAGCCGGTGGTGCGTGAGGTGGGCTCTTGGGCGATCTCGGGCATGACACCATGATGTCACGGTGCAAAAGTCTATGTCCACGCGGAACTGTGGCGCAGCGGCGTGACCAGTACAAACCCGACGGCAGGCGGTCGCATCGAAACCTGTGCCTTAGCCTCGATCCACCGATGTATCGGCTGGTCGCAGGGTGTCGGAATGAGGAAAGTGCCCTTTGAACTGGGAAGATTGGTGTTCTCTACGCACTAATCAGTCCAGGTCAGAAAGGCACTTCCGGTGAAA
>NZ_JBQQCF010000010.1:0-147069 GCF_052245755.1 Mycobacterium sp. 4D054 | reverse complement strand
AGGGGCCCAGCTCGATCCACTCATAGCCCGACTCGGCGACCTCGTCGAGGAAACGGGTGTAGGGCGTCTGCTGCGGATCGTCGGGAAACCACACCCCCCACGAATCCGGCGCGGAGCCGACACGAATGCTGCTCATACAGGTGTCCTTTCGATGGTCGATGTCGGGGCGCCCTGGCTTTCCAGACGTTCCTCGAGTTCTTCGAGGGTCGTGCCCTTGGTCTCGGGCACCAGGCGGTGCACGAAGATCCAGGACCCGATGTTCACCAGGACGAAGAGGGCGAAGGTTCCGGTGGACCCGAGTGCGTTGTTCAGCAGCGGGAACAGGAACGAGATGACCGCGTTGGTGCACCACAGCACGAAAACCGCTATGCCCATGGCGAAGCCGCGCACCGACAGCGGGAAGATCTCCGAGAGCAGCAGCCACACACAGGTTCCGATGAACATCTGCACGAAGCCGACGAACAGCACCATGCAGGCGAGGATCACGTAGCTGCGAGTGGTGTTCTCCGGCAACAGGAACACAGCGGCGAGCGCCGCCTGCGATGCGGCCACCCCGGCGAATCCGATGAGCAGCATGGTGCGCCGGCCGATGTAGCCGAGCAGGATGATGCCGATGATCGTGGTGATCACCGACGTGACGCCGACGGCGATGGTCGCGACCAGCGCGGCGCTGACCCCGAGACCGCTCTGCTCGAGGATGGTCGGTGCGTAGTAGTTCACGGTGTTGATTCCGGTGGCCTGCTGCACGATCGCCAGTCCGCACCCGATCAGCACGACGCGGCGGATCCACGGCACGTCGCGGATCACAGAGAACGGCGTGCTGGTGCTCTTGAGCATGTGGCTGGTGTGGTCCACCACGATCGCGTACTCGGTCTCGGCCTCGACCGGATTGCGACTGAGCTGCAACACCTTCCGGGCTTCGGGGAGTCGGCCTTTGAGCGCGTACCAGCGCGGGGAATCCGGCAGCACCAGCATCCCGATCAGCAGCGCGACCGCGGGGACGGCGGCCACCGCGAGCATGGTCCGCCATACGTGCGGATCGCGGACGAGGTGGTCGAGCAGCGCGTTGGTGGCGAAGGCCAGCATCTGTCCGGTGACGATCATCAGTTCGTTGATCGTGACCATGCGGCCACGACGCTCGGCCGGCGCCATCTCGGCCAGGTACAGCGGGCACGTCACGGCGGCGGCGCCGACTCCGAGGCCCAGCACGATCCGCGCGGCGACCATGATCTGGACGTTGGGCGCCAGCGCGCAGCCGATCGCGCCGACCAGGAACAGACCCGCGCAGACCAGCAGCGAGCGCTTGCGCCCGATCCGGTCGGCGACCCGTCCGCCGAACAGCGCTCCGAATGCCGCGCCGGGGAACAGCAGCGAGCTGACCACGGTGGCCTCACCGAAGGGCGACAACGCCAGGTCGTCGTTCATGTAGAGCAGGGCGCCGGAGATGACGCCGGTGTCGTAGCCGAACAACAGACCGCCGAGGGTGGCGATGACGGTGAGCTTCGTCAGGAAGCGACCCGACTGATCGCGTGGGGTTGAAACAGACACCGGGAACCTCGCTTCGGGAACTAACGCGCGTTAGTAACGCGCGTGAGGTCTACTATGAACCGGGCGGTCCGAATGTGTCAACCGTCACTCGTCGAAAGGACCCCGCTCGTGCCCACACCGCGCCGACGCCCCCCCGGCGCCGCGCCACGCCGGCCCACGATGGCCGACGTCGCCGAACGCGCCGGGGTGTCGCGCACGCTCGTGTCCTTCATCCTGGACGGCAAGCCCGGCGCCAGCGACGAGACGCGGCAGCGGGTGCTGGCGATCGCCGACGAGATCGGCTACCGGCCCGACTCCGCGGCCCGCCTGCTCGCTCAGGGCCGCAGCCGCACCCTGGGCGTGATGAGCGACATCCGGCAGCTGTTCGAGGCCGAACTGATCACCCACATCTATCCGGCCGCCGAACGACTCGGCTACGAGGTGCTGCTGTCGGCGAACCTGCCCGGCCGCACCGAGGCCACTGTCGTCGACTCCCTGCTCAGCCACCGGTGCGGGGCACTGATCCTGCTCGGCCCGAGGTCCGACGAGGACTTCTACGCCCGGCTGGCCGCGCGGGCGCCGGTGGTGGTCGCGTGCCGGCGCCTGACCGGCGTGGACGGCGAGCTGCCGCTGGCCACCGTGCGCACCGATGACGCCAAGGGCATCCGGCAGGCGATCGATTATCTGGTCGGGCTGGGCCACCGCCGTATCCACCACGTCGACGGCGGCAAGGATCCCGGGTCGGCCGACCGGCTGCGCGCATACCGGGGCGCGATGAGCGCGCACGGACTGGCAGACGAGATCGTGGTGATCCCCGGTGCCCACAATGAGGAGGCCGGCGCCGCCGCGGCACACACCATGCTGGCGGCGCCGAGGCTGCCGACCGCGGTGCTGGCCGGCAACGACCGCTGCGCGCTCGGCGTTCTCGACGTCTTCACCCGCGCAGGCGTGGATGTCCCCGGTCGAGTGTCGCTGATGGGATACGACGACAGCCGGCTGTCGGAGAACCCGCGAATCGACCTGACCACCATTCACCAGGATGCGGGCGAGATCGCTCGGCGCTCGGTGGAGCTGGCGATTCAGCTGCTCGTCGAAGGGTCGTCGCGCGCAACCGATGTGGTGCTGGAACCGACGCTGATCGTGCGCGGAACGACGGCGCCGCCGTCGCCGGATCGTCACGGTCGGCCCAGCTCGCACTCAGGTGCCGCTGCCACAATCGAGGGATGAACTCCGACGAGCGGCCCAGTCTGCGGGAGCGCAAGAAGACGCGCACCCGCGAGACCGTGCGCCGCGAGGCGTTCCGGCTGTTCGAACGGCACGGCTACGCGCAGACCACCGTCGAACAGATCGCCGAGGCCGCGGAGGTCTCTCCGCGCACGTTCTTCCGGTACTTCCCGACCAAGGAATCGGTGCTGTTCTCCGACGACCTGTTCGCGCCGATCATCGAGGCGTTCCTGGCAGCGCCGGCGGAACTGTCGCCGGTGGCCGCGTACCGGCACGCCGCCGCCGAGGTGTTCGCCGCGATGGCGGGCACGGAATTCGACTACGTGATCGCCCGGCAGCGGCTGCTGTACTCGCTCCCCGAGGCCAAGGGGGCGCTGTGGAACGAGCACGTCAAGGCGATCCGGCGGCTCACGACGGCGATCGCCCAGCGGCTCGACCGGCCTGAGGACGACGACCAGATGCGCGTCACCGCCGGGGCCATCATGGGCGTGTTCATGGCCGCCTCCGACGACGCGCCGATGTCCGGCGAGGCCTTTCTCAACGCACTCGACGTCCTCGACAGGGGCCTGCCGGAGTAGCGGGCCGACACGCTTACCGTCGTTATTACAGTAAGATCGCCCAGGACGCCCTCGGACGGGCGACCGGAAGGTGACGATGGCAGATTCAACCGGGCAGTTCCGCGATGCGCCGATCTTCGACGCCGACCAGCACATGTACGAGACGCCGGACGCGCTGACCAGATATCTGCCGGAGCGTTATGGCCGGGCTGTGCAGTACGCGCAGTTCGGCCGGCACACCAGGATCGTGATCAACAACCGGGTGTCCGACTTCATCCCGAACCCGACCTTCGAGCGCGTCGCCGCCCCCGGCGCCCACGAGAAGTTCTTCGCCGGCCAGAACTCCGAGGGCCTGACGCTGCGCGAGATGCAGGGCCCGGCGATCGCGGCGCCGGCGGCCACCCGCAACCCCGCCGACCGCGTCGCCGAGCTCGACCGCCAGGGCGTGCGCGAGGCGCTGAACTACCCGACGCTGGCCAGCCTGATCGAGCATGCGACCGCCGACGATCCCGAGCTGACGCTGGCCGTCATCCACGCACTCAACCAGTGGATGGCCGAAGACTGGAGTTTCGACCATCAGGGCCGGGTGTTCTCCACGCCGATCATCAACCTGTCCGAGGTCGACGGCGCCCAGCGTGAACTCGAGTACGTGCTGGCCCACGGCGCCAGGGTGGCGCTGATCAAACCCGGCCCGGTCAACGGGCTGCGCGGCTGGCGCTCGCCCGCCCTGCCGGAGTTCGACCCCTTCTGGCGCGACGTCGAGGCGGCGGGACTGCCGATCGTGCTGCACGCGAGCTATCCCCCGCTCGATGATTACGTCGGCAGGTGGGAGCCGCCGCACACTCAGAACTTCATGGCGATGAGCGCTTTCCGCTGGATGGTGCTGGGCCACCGCGAGATCGCGGACATGATCACCAGCCTGATCTGCCACGGCACCCTGACCCGCTTCCCGAAGTTGCGCATCGCCAGTGTCGAGAACGGCAGCTCGTGGATCTTCCCGCTGTTCAACGACTTCGAGGAACTCGCCAAGAAGATGCCGCAGAACTTCCCCGAACATCCGTTGGACGTGTTCCGCCGCAACATCTGGGTCAGCCCGTTCTGGGAGGGCTGCGTGTCCGACGTCGTCAACACCGTCGGCTGGGACAAGGTGATGTTCGGCTCGGACTACCCGCATCCGGAGGGTCTGGCCGAGCCCAAGGGCTTCTGGAAGTACGCCGAGGGCATGGACGTCCGACGCACCTACGACTTCATGGGCGACAACGCGCGCCGGTTCATGGGACTGCCGATCGTCAACCCGGACCCGGCGGCGGTTAAGCCTCCGGCGCTGACCACCGCCTGAGGCGCCGGCGGCGCCCGTATCTAGACTCCGAACCGATGAATGACCGTGCGGTGCACTTCGTCGGTGCGGGCCCGGGCGCCGCGGATCTGCTCACCGTGCGCGCCACCCGGTTGCTCGCCGACGCCGGGCTGGTGCTCTATCCCGGAACCTATCTGGACCCCGCGGTGCTGGCTGGCTGCTCGCCGGACGCCGAACTCGTCGACACCGAGCACCTCGACCTGGACGCGATCGTCGTGCGGCTCGTCGCCGGTCACCGGTCGGGTCGGCTCGTGGTGCGGCTGGTCTCGGGTGACCCGTCGGTGTACTCGGCGGTCTCCGAACAGACGCGGCGGCTCGACGCGGCGGGCGTGCCCTGGGACGTGACGCCCGGGGTACCGGCGTACGCGGCCGCCGCGGCCCGGGTCGGCCGCGAACTCACCGTGCCGCTGGTCGCGCAGTCGGTGGTGCTGACCAGGACCCAACAGCGTTCCACGGTGATGCCGGAGACCGAGTCGCTCAAGAGTTTTGCCGCCACCCGCGCGACGCTGGTCCTGCACCTCGCGATCACCCGGATCCGGGCGCTGATGGCCGAGATCGAACCCGACTACGGACCCGACTGCCCGGTGGTGGTGGTGTACCGGGCCTCCCAGCCGCGGGAGCGGGTGCTGCGCGGCACGGTCGCCGACATCGCCGACGCGGTGGAGGAGGCCGGCCTGAGGCAGGCCGCGGTCATTCTGGTGGGCCGGGCGCTGGCGGGCCGGCCGGATCCTGAGGCGGGCGAGAGCTTCCTGTACGACCCGGCGCGGGACCGGTCGGGAGGTACTCGGTGAACGGCGGTGCGGCAGCGCTGTACGACGTCATCAACCGCCGCCGCGACACCCGCAGGGAGTTCACCGGCGCGCCTGTCGCCGACGACGTGATGCAGCGAGTGCTGCTCGCCGCGCACGCGGCACCGTCGGTCGGCATGTCGCAGCCCTGGGATTTCATCCTGGTCCGGTCGCCGCAGACCCTGCGGATGTTCCGCGACCACGTCGTGGCCGAGCGGGAGACCTTCGCCGCCGAGTTGTCCGGCGAGCGCGCCGAGACCTTCCGGCGCATCAAGATCGAAGGGATCTGCGAAGCCGGCCTCGGCGTCGTCGTCGGCTACGACCCGACCCGGGGCGGCCCTCAGGTGTTGGGCCGGCACGCGATCCCCGACGCAGGCCTGTACTCGGTGGTCTGCGCGATCCAGAACCTGTGGCTGGCCGCGACCGCGGAGGGGCTCGGCGTCGGCTGGGTGTCGTTCTACCGCGAGGACTTCCTGCGCTCGCTGCTCGGGATGCCCGACCACGTGCGACCGGTGGCGTGGCTGTGCGTCGGCCCCGTCAGCGACCTGCCCGACGTACCCGACCTGGAACGCTTCGGCTGGCGGGCGCGGTCGTCGCTGGAGGCGGTGCTGCACGAGGAGCGCTACGGGCACTGAGCTTGCGGAAGTGCCGTCCTGCCGAATCCGCTACGCGTTTTGAGACATGATGGGCGTCATGACCGTTCGCGAGATTCAGGTGAGGATCGACTGACATGGGCGGGCCACCCACCACCGAGGACGGACACTTCGTCGTAATCGACAGACGCCGTTGGCGTGCAACGGATCCCGCGATACCCGAGGACCGGCGAGCCGAACTCACCCGGATCCTGATGGCGTGGCGGCGCGAGGTGCGCCGCACCAAGGGCACCGACGGTGAGGCAGCGGCCCGCGCCGCCGTCAACACGGTCAAGATCGCGCTGGGCGAGCGGGGTTCGCCGCCCTGGTGGGAGCAGAGCGACGCGCAGCGGCGGGCCCGCTGGGAGGCTCAGGTCCCCGAACCATCGCGCTGAGCCTCAGAGCTTCAGGACGCGGCCGGCGATCACCAGGTGCACGTCGTCGCACAGCGCCGCGACACGTTGATTGGCGGTGCCCAGCAGATCGCGGAACAGCACCCCGGACCGGTGCGACGGCACGACGCCGAGGCCGACCTCGTTGGTCACCACGACCACATCCGGTGTCTCGGCCAGAGCGGCGCACAGCGCCGACATTCGGAGGGCGACCACATCGTGGATCTCATGAGAGTCCCTCTCCCACAGATCTTCTCGATCCAGAACCGCGGTCAGCCAGGTGCCCAGGCAGTCGACCAGAACGGAGCCGTCGGCGTCACGGATCGCGGCGGCGACATCGGCGGTCTCGACGGTCCGCCAGTGCGCGGGACGGCGGGCGCGGTGCTGGGCGACCCGCGCGTCCCAATCGGGATCGGTGCCGTCGGCGGGACGGCCCGGGGCCAGGTAGGTCACGCGTTCGGCTGCGGCCAGCAGTTCTTCGGCGTGCCGGGATTTTCCGGACCGCACTCCGCCGGTGACCAGGATCCTCACGTCGCCACCCGGGGGAGGCTGCGCACCCAGGCCGTAGCGTCGGTGAGGTCGTGCACGGTGGGCACCCCGGCGGCGCGGGGCGGGCGGCGCACTACGACCACGGGTATGCCGAGCCGTTCCGCGGCATCCATCTTGGGCCAGGTGTGTTCTCCGCCGGAGTCTTTGGTGATCAGCACATCGGAGCCGTGCTCCCGCATCAGCTGCAACTCTCCCGAAAGTTCGTAGGGGCCGCGGCTGTTCAGCAGTTGCCAGCGGGCGGGCAGCGTGACGTCCGGGGCCTGCACCACCCGGGCCAGCACGGCGTGATCGCGAAGATCGGGGACGAAGCGGGCGATCTCCTGGCGTCCCACGGTCAGAAAGGGCCGGCGCCCGAGCCGCGCCGCAGCGGCGGCGGCCCGCTCGTGGGTGTCGGTCCAGTGCCAGCTGTCACGGCTGCGGTCGGCCCAGCCCGGCCGCTCCAGCCGCAGCAGCGGCACGCCGGCCTGGTGGCACGCCGCGGCCGCATTGGCCGAGATGTTCTTCGCGAACGGGTGCGTCGCGTCGACGACGGCGTCGTAGTCGCGCAGCGCCGCGCGCAGGCCGTCGACTCCGCCGAACCCACCGATGCGGACCTCCCCGACCGGGAGTCGGGGCTCGTTGACGCGGCCGGCCAGCGACGTGGTGACCTCCACACCGTCGGCGGTCAACAGGTGCGCGAGCGCCCGCGCCTCGGAGGTGCCGCCCAGCAACAGGATTCGGATCACGGCGCCCCCGGCGGAAGAAACGGTAGTCCCGACGGTGGACCACTGCCTACGAGGTCGATCAGCGCGTCGACATCGATATGCTGCTCGACGAGATCACCGAGCAGGTCGAGGCGGTGCTCGCGCGCCTTCGGGAACGAGACGCCCGACGGCACCAGACCGAGGACGTCGGCCAGAAACCGCGCGCGCAGCGCATCACCTTCGAACGCGCCGTGCCACATCGTGCCGAACACCTGCCCGCTGCGGGCGCCCCCGAGGAACTCCTCGACACCGGCGCCGCGGGTGATCCGGCCGTGGTGGATCTCGTAGCCGGCCGCCGGCACCCCGCCCCACTGCCCTTCGGGCAGCCGGAGTGCCTTGTCCACAACAAAATTCGTCTCGACATCCAGCAGACCGAGTCCGGCCACCTCGGCGGTGGATCCTTCGACGCCGTGCGGGTCGCGGACCGTCTGGCCCAGCATCTGAAAGCCACCGCAGATGCCGAGCACCGGTTTTCCCGCCGCCACATGGGCCAGTACCGCGCGGTCCAGGCCGCGGGTGCGCAGCCAGGCCAAGTCGGCGATCGTCGAGCGCGTTCCGGGCAGCACCACCAGGTTCGCGTCGGCCAGAGCGCTTGGCTGCGAGGCGAATACGACGTCGAGCCCGGGCTCCAGACCCAGCGCGTCGACGTCGGTGAAGTTGCTGATCCGCGGCAGCCTCACCACCGCGACCCGGCGTGCGCCCGGGCGGGTGGAGCCGCGGTGCGTGAGTTCGAGCGCGTCTTCGGAATCCAACCAGACGTCAGGGTGCCACGGCAGGGTGCCGAACACCCGACGTCCCGTCAACCGTTCCAGATCGCGCAATCCGGGCTCCAGCAACGCCTGCTCACCGCGGAACTTGTTCACCACGAAGCCCGCGATCAGTGCCTGATCCTCGGGCGAGAGCAGCGCGACGGTGCCGAAGAAGGCCGCGAACACGCCACCGCGGTCGATGTCGCCGACCACGACAGTCGGCAGCCCCGCGTGCCGTGCCAGCCCGAGGTTGACGTAGTCACCTGCGCGCAAGTTGATTTCGGTCGGGCTACCCGCTCCTTCGGCGATGACGACGTCGTAGCGGGCGGCCAGGTCGTCGTAGGCGGCGTGTGCCGCCTCCGCGAGTGGCCGACGGCCGCCCAGCCAGTCCGACGACGACACCTGCCCCCACGGCCGGCCCATCAGCACCACGTGGCTGCGGCGGTCGCCACCGGGTTTGAGCAGCACCGGGTTCATCGCGGGCTCGGGGGTGGCGCGCGCGGCGAGTGCCTGCACCCACTGCGCGCGTCCGATCTCGGCTGCACCACCGTCCCCCGCGCAGACCATCGAGTTGTTCGACATGTTCTGGGCCTTGTACGGCGCGACCTTGAACCCGCGCCGCGCGAATGCCCGGCACAGCCCGGTGGTCACCGCGGTCTTTCCGGCGTCGCTGGTGGTGCCGGCGACCAGCAGGCCGGTCACCGGTTGCGCCTGACCAGGAACGCGTCCATCACCCAGCCGTCGTGCGCGTCGGCAGCCGCGCGCGCCTCGGTGATCTCGGGCAGCGCGTCGGCCAGCCTGCCTGCGACGAGGCGTTCGCCCGGGGCGCCGAGGTTGGCGCCCCACCAGATCGTCCAGTCGTCCAGACCGGTGAAGTCCACCCGTTCGGGCGGCGGATTGAGCATCGCGACGATGTTGTCCAGCCCGGCGGAGACCGCCTCCTGTAATCGCCGGCCGGTCGTCACGTGAACCGGCCGGCCCACCTCGTGCAGCACGATGCGGTGCCGGGCGGCCAGCAGCTGCGGCGCGCTGATGCCGGGAAGCACGTCGAAATCGACGGAGACCTGCGGGCTCAGCCGGTCGCGCACCTTCTCGACCACCCTGATCGTCGAGTCGTACAGCGACGGATCGCCCCAGACCAGGAACGCCGCCGTGCCGCCTCGCTCCCGCAGGACTTCCGCATACTGGGCGGCGCGGGCGTCGTGCCAGCCGGCGACGGCGGATTCGTAACCGCTGGTGCTCAGGGCCGTGGAGCGGTCCCGGGCGGGGTCGGGCAGCGCCACCAGCTCGGCGCTGCCGTGGCGTTCGACGATCTCGCGGCGCAGCGCGAGCAGGCGGTCGTCCGCGGATTTCTCCGCCGCGAGCACGTAGTCCACGGTGTTCAACGCGGCGGCGACCTCTGGGGTGACGTGCTGGGGACCCATGCCGACACCGAGAATCCGGATCCTGACCGCCGCGCCCATGCAGTGATTGTCCCTGGCCGCGCTCACCGCTCGCGGAGCAGCCCCGCCGCGGCCGCGTCGACGGCCGCGGTGACCTGCCGGACGGTTTCACTGTCGAGCTTCCAGCACTGCCAGTACAGCGGCACGTCAAGATGCGCGTCGGTGATCGGCACGAACGAGCCGTCCAGCAGCTGGACCGGGTACATGCCCCAACCGAGCCCGGCGTGCACGGCGGCACCGAACCCCGCTGCGGTGGGCACGAAGTGGGTGGGCCGATCGATGTCGCGGCGAAAGACTTTGCGCACCAACTGGTCCTGCAGCGCGTCGTCGCGATTCCACGCCAGCGACGGTGCCCGGGCGGCAGCCTCGCGGGTGAAGCCGTCCGGAAGGTACCGCCGCACGTAGGCCGTCGAGGCGACCGGCACATAGCGCATCACGCCGAGCGGGTGCACCCGGCAGCCGGCCACGGGTGTGCGCTCGGTGGTCACCGCCCCCATCACCACCCCTTCCCGCAGAAGTCGCGCAGAATGGTCCTGGTCCTCGATGCGCACATCGAACAGCACCTGCGGCAGCCGGGCGAACACATCGGTGAACCACGTCGCCATGGAGTCGGCGTTGACCGCCAGCGCGATCCTGGGCAGGTCCGCGCTGCCGCCGCGCATCTCGGCGAGCGCCTCGGCGGTCAGCAGCGCCGTCTGTGCCGCCAACCGCAGCAGCGGGACACCCGCCGGAGTTGCCACACATGGCTTTTCCCGCAGCACCAGCACCTGGCCGACCCGCTGCTCGAGGGCTTTGATCCGCTGGCTGATCGCCGACGGGGTGACGTGCAGGTGGGCGGCGGCGGCGTCGAAGCTGCCGTATTCGACCACCGCCGACAACGCGGCCAGGTGCGCGGTGTCGAGCTGATCGGCCACAGCAGAGATGCTAGCGACAGCGTCGCAGTTCCCGAGGTCTTCTCGGCTGCTGTCGTGGTGCCCCTGGACGATGGCGCTGTGGTCGCGGTGGTGGCCGCCGCCACCGCGCCGCTGACCGCGCCGACGCCGACCTCTACGACCGTAAATGCGCGCGCCAGGCCTGGCCGCCGTCGGTCAGCCCGCGGTGCCGGACGCGTTGATCACCACGTCGGACCGGTTGTGCGCAGCCAGCCTCGCGGCGACGAAATCCGCCGCCTGCTGTGTCATTCCGGTCTGGACGTACTGGCTGTGCGCGGGGCGGTCGTCGCCGTCGGAGCACACCGGATCGGCACCGTTGCACAGGTCGATCGTCTTCACCCCGTATTGCGGGCTGATCGAGCTCAGCGGCCGGCCGATCTTGGTGGACGGGTTGCCGAACACCGCCACGGCGGCCACATGGTCGGCCACGGGTGCCGGCATGAGGCGCCCGAACCCGAAGGTGGCGTTCGGGTCTGCGGTGATCAGGTCGATCGCCGCCGCGCCCTGGGAGTAGCCGCCGAGCACGATGCTGGTGGCGGGGCAGCTCGCCGCAATTGCCTGAATGTGTGCGCTGGCGTCGTCAGCGCCGACCGGGGTGGACTGCAGAAAGTCGTAAGAGGCAGGGTAATTCACCGCGTAGGTGGCGACGGTGCGGCCGCCCAGTTCGTTACGCAGCGCCGCGACGAAGGCATCGCCGACCCGCCCCAGTCCTGCGGGCTCGGCTGTGCCGCGTGCGAACACCACTTCCACGTCGGGACAGGATTCGTCGGCTTGGGCACTCGCGGCGCCCGGCCCGATGAGGCCGGCGGCGAGCGCGCCCCCGGCCCCCGCCATCACCAGGGCGCGGCGGACGGACTTACCGGAGACGGCATGGGCGGTCGAACAGCGAGCGGACATAGAGCTCTCCTCGGTCGTGGCCGCCCCCGCGGCGACAACCTATGAAAGCTCCGGGCCCACCGAGAAAATTCCATCCGGAGCCGACAACCCCCTCAATGGCGGCTGGCACCCACCGCCGCTACCAGGTGGCTGGTGATCGGGTGGCCGGATGTCTGGTAACCGCGCAGTGGCCCGTAGACGAAGAGGTGGTGGCCGGCGAAATCGAAGATCGCTGTCAGCAGCGCGTCGAGCAGCGGCGGCCACACCGGCCGGGCGGGCACCCCGAGCGGCAGCACCACCGCAGTGGCCCTGCCCGCCGCTGTTGCGACCGGGATTCTCTGGCCGGGGACGCCGTACACGCCGGCTGAGGTGGTGCCGGAGAACAGATCGTCGACCCAGCCGACCGTGATGTCCGCCGCGGCCTTGATGTTTCGGGGCAGCGAGAACCCACCGACGACGTACTCACCAAACTGCACGACGGGGTTGCCGCCCTCCATGTAGTCGATGTGCAGGCCGCCCACGAGGCCCACGCCGTTGAAGTGGTCCGGGCGGGCGAGTCGAAGCTTGTCGGCCATGTCCCCTCCGCGGCTCCAGAAGTATCGCTCCGAGGAGATCAGGTAGATCGGCCGGTCGTTGTCGCCGCGCAGTTTGGCCAGCGCATCGCTGACCAGACGTGACCCCGCCGGCTCCACCCCGTCGAGCATGACGACCCCGGCGAGGTCCTCGATGGCGCCGTTGTCGGCCAGGAAGCCGGCGACGCTGGTGACCAGCGTGCCGCCGGCCGAATGGCCCACCAACACGAACCTGTTCGGCAACCCGATGTCATATTCGGCTGCGGCCGAGGCGCTTTCAACCAGTGCGGTACGGTCTCCGACGAACAGCTCGGCGACGGCGCGGTGCATCGTGGACCCGCCCACCCACGCGGCGTCGGGAGCGAAGAAGTTCGATGTCAGCGACGGCGCCACCACGATGGCGTTGGTGCGCTCGGCGAGCCGGGCGATGGTGTGGCTGTACATCGGGCCACTGGCCAGGAATCCGTGCTGGAAGTACACCAGGCGCGTGGATTCGTTTACCGTCTCCGGGAAGTACCAGTCGGCCTGCACGCTGCGGCCGGCTCCGATCGGCAGGTCCAGTCGGGAAGTCCGCACCGTCACGGTGCTGTTCGGCGACAGCACCGGCGGGCCGTCGATGAGGTGGATGAAGCCCACGAGCACGTTGAGCACCAGCGACCCGACGACGTTGAGCAACGACGGCGCGCGTGCGGGTGACGTCGCTGCAGCGGCGCTCATCCGCACCGCCGTGGTGGCGGCCGCCGCGCGCCCGTCAGACTCGGGGTCCAGCGTTGCGGCAGGTGCGAGCTCGGCGACCTCGGCGGCGTCAGCCCCGACCGTCTCGATGATGTTCTCGCCGGCCGGCTCAACGGTGCCGTCGACCAGAGCCGCGGTCTCGAGATCGTCCGCGACACCGGTCCCGGGGCTGGCCTCGGAACCGGTGTCGGGCCCGCTCTCCAGCGCGCTGGAACCGCTGTCGCCGAGTGCGATTCGGTCCAGTCCGGCCGTCTCATTCTCGATGTCGCCCTGTCGGTCGGTTCCCGGCTCGGCCGCAGGTTCGGGCTCGTCGGTCTCGTCGACCGGTTCCGACTCCTCGACCTCCTCAACCTCGTCGACCGGTTCGGGTGCGTCGGCCCCGTCCACCTCGTCGAGCCTGCCGACCGCTCCTGCGTCGTCGGTGTCACCGCCCTGATCGGTTTCGGCAGCCGACGGCGTCCCCGTGCCACCGTCGACCGGCATCGCCCAGGCAGCGGGTACACCAACGAGAACCGCGCCCGACATCGAGGCGGCCACTAGTCCGGTGCCGAACAGAACGGTCCAGCGGCTTCCCATACGCCCCCCGCTATAAATAGACATTAGTCAATGTTTGTCTATTTATAGCCGCGGCCCGCGACGGGCACAAGAGCGGGCATACTGGGCACGCAATGGTTGAACTCGATGCGCAGGCGCCGACCGGCCGTCCGCGCGGCCGGCCGGTCGGCGGCGGTAACACCTCGGAGCAGGCCCGGGCGGTGCTGATGGACGCCGCAGAGCGCTCGATTCTGCGCCGCGGATATCAGGCCTCGACGATGGAGGTCATTGCCCGGGAGGCGGGCTACTCCCGCGCGGCAATGTACCGGCACTTCCCGAACCGGCAACATCTCCTCGAGGCGCTGGTGGCACGCAAAACGCGCAAACACCAGCGCGAGATCGTTCACCGGCTTCCCGAGAATGCCTCCATGACAGAGCTTTTGGTCGAGGGGCTGGTGATCGTGGCGACCGAGTTGATCCATGACCCGCTGTTGCAGACGCTGTCCGAGCAGACCGACGACGGCACCGTCGCGCACCTGGTGGCCACCGCGGCGCAACTCCCCGAACTGGTCGAGCACCTCGTGGCCGAGATGGGAAGCGGTGATGGGATTCTCCGCCCCGGCCTGCGGCCCGGTGACGTCGGGCAGTTCCTGATCACGACCGCGCTCACCATGCTTCTCGGAGTGATCCCGGGCCTCGACGATCCGCAGACCGCTCGGCGCTACGTGCGGACGTTCGTGCTACCGGCGATCCTGGCCGACCCGCCGGCCCCCGACGAGGTCTTCTCAGCGCTCACGCGCTGCCGTTCGACGTAGTTCTCGGCCGCCCGCGCGATGAAGTGTTCGGTGGGTCCGGGACGCCACCCCAACTCGCGGGTCGCCTTCGCATGGCTGGCCGGTGACGTGAAGGCCAACAGGAAGGCGCTCTGCCTGCTGATCGGAACCTGCACGCGCAGAAGCGATCCCACCATGTCGGACAGGTAGGCGAAGGCGTACACGACCGCCATCGGCACGCCGATCCGGGGGCGTCGAGCACCCACCGCGTCGGCCGCGGTGATGAGCAGTTCCCGGTGGGTCATGAAGCGTTCGGAAGCGATGTAACGCTCACCGACCCTGCCCCGCACCGCGGCTCGCAGCATCGCGTCGGCGGCGTCGTCGATGCCCACCACCTCAGAACCCACCCCCCGGACGTAGAACGGAAGCTTGCCGAGCGCCGCGAGTTGGACGAACATGCCCTGACGCGGCTGAAAGTCCGGCGGTCCGTACGGATTCGACACGTTCACCACGACCGCGGGCACCCCGCGATCCGCGGCGTAGGACAGCACCAGTTGTTCGGCGGCGCGCCTGGACTCGATGTAGCTTCCGGCGCGGTCGGCCCAGTTGAACGGTGTGTCCTCGTCGACGGTCTCGCCGTGAACCCCGACGGCGATGGTGCCGATCGTGCTCAGGAACACGAACCGCTTCAGATCCGCGACGGCGGCGACCTCGAGCACCGCGCGCAGACCCTCGACGTTGGTCGCGAACAGCGGGGCCGGGTCCCGCAGTTCGGCTCTGGTGTCGACGATGCAGTAGTAGACGACGTCGCGGTCGGCCATCGCGGCGGCAGCCGTCGCGCCATCGAACGGATCACCGTAGATCCGTTCAACGTCGAGACCGTCGATCCCCTTGGTGGAACTGGATTTCCGCAGCAGCACCCGGACGTCGGCGCCGCCGGCGGCGAGATGGCGGACCACACACGCCCCGACGTTGCCGCTCGCTCCCATCACCAGCGCCCGCTGGTCCCCCACATTCACGTCGTCGCTGGTCACAGCGACACGATAACGGAGCTGGCTACGGTAACAGCGACAGTTCGGGTCGAATGGTGGGTTACCGCACCCGTTGCCGCAGTTCGGAAGCGGCGTCGGACGAGGTGTCGTACACCCGCACGATGGCCTCGTCGCCCTGCTTGAGGTAGGTGTTCTCGCCCAGCGGGGTGTAGCGTGTGGCGCCGATACCGATCAGAACGTGCTCGGGGTGCCCGCTGGCGACCATCAGCGCGCCGACGTCTTCGAGCGGGGTGTCCGGCGAGCCCTTCTGGTTGGCCAGCCGTTCCACGATCCAGTCGAGCAGTACCTCGCCGTAGTACGAGTAGCCGATCAGCGGACTGTCGACGCCGTAGTCGTGCTCCTGCCCGTCACTGTTGAGGTGGCAGACCAGGCGCAGGGTGGCTGTCGGACCGTCCGGGGTCAGGTCGCTGATGTCGAAGAACTCCGCGGCGACGCCCTTGGACGACGGACCCCAGTTCTTCTTGTGGCTGATCTTCGGCGCCCCCGGCCGCCGGATCGAGCAGTCGTTGAACGCCCCCAGCGCGAACGGCTCGAGAGTCGCGACGGTGTCGCCGTTCCAGACCACGCGGCAGGCCAGTCCGACCTCCGGTTCGATCTGCAGGTTCAGCGGGCCCGAGAACTCCGGGCTGTCGCCCGGCAGCACGATCTCGTCGTTGGACAGCGGGAACTCGCCGAGAAACGTGTCGGAACCCGGGGCGTACCACGGGAAGATCCCCTTCGGGGCAGCGCCCTCACTGGTGACGTTCACGAAATCGGCGGCCTCGCCCGCCTGCTCGAGGTGGCCCGCGAAGTTGCCCGCGACCCCGAAACCGAACCAGTTGCGCATCTCGCTCAGCGGGATATCGATCACGCCCAGCAGCGTACGCGCCGGCGAATGTCAGGCCGCGAGCGTGGTTTCCGGACAGACGCCGTAGCGGCTCCGGTAGTACACGGTGAACGCCTCAACCACACCGAACCCCCACCGCGCCGCGATGTCGGCCACGGTGGCGGTGCCGGGATTGTTGGCCACGAGGTCGCGGTGGGCGCAATGCAGTCGCACCTTGCGCAGGTAGGCCCGGGGGGTGCAGTTCATGTGCGCAGCGAACAGCGCGTGCACCGACTGCGGGGTCACCCGGGCGGCGGCGGCGATGTCGGCCAGCGAGATGTCGGTGTCGGCGTGGTCGTCGATGAAGGCCAGCGCCCGCTCCAGCGCCTGCGGACCGGCGCCGTCGGCGCGGGGCGCGGGGGCCGCGGTGTTCGGGAAGGCGGCCAGCACGCAACCGGCCAGATAGCGCAGCAGCGGCCCGGTCACCAGCGGTTGTGCCACCGCGTGCGCGTTGGCACCGACCTCGAGCCTCAGGTGCGCCATCACGTCGGCGATGTGGCGGTTCGCCTCTTCCGAGAGCGGCCTCATCGAGGTCAGGTCCACCGGCGCGGCGTGGCCGTCGGTGGTTCCGGCGGCCACATGTCCCAGCAGGTCGCGGTCCAGCACGATGACGTCGTAGCGAGCGCGGTCGATGTCGCCGCAGATGCGTTCACCGCAGCGGCCACCGAACGCGACCACGCTGCCGGCGCCGTAGCGCTCGACGGGCCGACCGGGCAGGCTGCCGCCCAGCAGACCAGAGCGCACCCGGCACAGCATCACGCCGTCCGAGGGATCCATGTCGGTGGTCACATGGAAGTTGAACTCCGCGTCGTCCAAGGTCAGTCAGTGCTCCGACGCTGGTTCGAAACACCCGCGTGCGGCCGCCCGGCACCTCCGGAGCGGACACCAGCCGCATGGCCGAATAGGCCGCACTCAAGGCCTCCTCTGCCGCGCCGATGTCGTCGGCGTCGACGAGTACCGCCTCGCTCACCAAACTTCTCCCACCCCTACGGGCCTGCCGATCGACCGGCAGCCGTTGCCATCTTCGCACCCGGGTACCCGTTTCTGCGACCCCCAGCAAACTCGCTGACTGGGCTGCGGCGGACGTGGGTACTGGAGAACGCAGAGGAAGGGAGTGGAGATGACGGGTGACAGTGCGTCGGAGAAGAAGACCGAGGAACCGCAGGGCGGAAGGCCGGGGCCGGAGGATCACGGCCGAGAGGGCGGGATGGCGACCCGGGAAATCGCGCCGGAGCTGACCGAGCCCGACGACAAGGAGTGACGTCGGTGTGTGGCGGGCCGCCGACGCGGTCAGCGTCAGCGGCGACGGCGGCGCCAGATCACCAGACCGATGCCGGCCAGCACCGCGACCAGAACCCCGACGGGGACAGCAGGGCGTGATTTCGCCCGGTGGGCCACGTCGTGCCCGCGCTGGGTGACCGACTCCTTGGCCTCGGCGACCGCCTGCTGAGCCCGCCCTTTGACGTCGAGTTTGTCCGACAGCGCCCCGACGGTCTCGCCCAGTTCGGCGCGCGTCTGCTCGATGTCGGCCTGGAGTTCACCGATGTCGGCGTCAGGGCCCGGCTCGGGCCGCGGGTCAGGTCCTGTTGCCATGGCGGGCATCCTTGATCTCGTCGATGTCGGTCTTGACGCTGTCGAGAGTCTCCGCGGCCGGGGGCGGGACCTGTTCGGCCTGCTTTTTGCTGACCAGCGCCGCGATCCCGGCGGCGGCGAACAGAACCACTGCGACGATGACCGCCGACAACCAGACCGGCAGCACCAGCGCCAGTGCCGCCACTGCCGCGGCGACCAGCGTCACCAGCCCCAGGATGGCCAGCAATGGTTCTGTTCGCCGCCGCACCCACCATGCCCGCACCCACGCCGGCGTGCTTGGCGGATTCCTTCATCTCTTTTTGCGCCAGCCGCATCTCGTCCCGAACGAGCCGGGATGTCTGCTGGGAGAGTTGGCTGACCAATTCCCCCATCGAGGGGTCCGCCTTGGAATGTGTCACCGCGAGTCACCTCCATCACGCGTCGGTGGACGTTGAGCGTCGGGTGCCCGTTGCGTCGACACTGAAACGCGACAGACCGGGGTTGCCGCCGCCGCAAGGCACCTCGGTGGCAACATTTCACTGATATTCAGTAAATCTAATGACGATGAAGAATCATTAGCTTTACTGCATACCCCCCGCTCCCTAACGTGAGGCGGGTGAACCCCGCCTACCTCGTCGTGCTCAGCGGCTTCGCCACCACCATGGCGCTTATCGCCGCGATCGGCGCGCAGAACGCGTTCGTGCTGCGCCAGGGCATCCGCGGTGAGCACGTGCTGCCGGTCGTGGCCATCTGCACGGTGTCGGACCTGCTGCTGATCGCTGCCGGCATCGCCGGTTTCGGCGCGTTGATCGCCGCGCATCCCGACATCGTCACCGTCACCAGGTTCGGCGGGGCCGCGTTCCTGATCGGCTACGGACTGCTGGCCGCCCGGCGCGCCCTCAAGCCCGGTGCGCTCACCCCGGCCGACGCCGCCCCCGCGCGGCTGGGTGCGGTGCTGGCCACCTGCCTGGCGATGACTTTCCTCAACCCGCACGTCTATCTGGACACCGTCATCCTGCTCGGCGCGCTGGCCAACGAGCATCAGGAAAGCAAGTGGCTGTTCGGCATCGGCGCGGTGAGCGCGAGCGCGGTTTGGTTCACGGGGCTGGGGTTCGGCGCGACCCGGCTCCGCCACCTGTTCGCGTCGCCGAAGACCTGGCGGTTGCTCGATGGCGCGATCGCGCTCACCATGTTCGTCCTGGGTGTCACGCTGGTCCTGCGGTGAGCGGCGCGCGAAAAGTATCGCCATGTAACGCGAGGCGTTAGCCTCGTCGATGTGTCTGTTGTGCAGGTAGTCAAGATCGCGGCGATGAACGCGCTCATCGGCGGCGCCGCGCTGGCTGCCGCAACCCAGGCCGGCGCCCAGCCCGGACCGGTGGATCCGGCGCTGCCGCCGGCGCCGCCCGCCGTGGCCGCGCCGGCACCCGTTCCCGGTGCCCCCGCCCCCGGCGCAGCCGCGCCGGTCTTCGCCTACACCCCCGGCGTCCCGACCGGCGGCGACAACGTCCCGCCGCCCGCGCCGCCGCCGGTGGGTGCACCGGTCATTCCACCGGTGCCCAACGCGAATTTCGGCAACACCGGCCAGCTCGACTTTCTGCGCGAGTTGTGGAACATGCGCAACTCCGCCGAGTTCTTCCAGTCGGTCGGTCCCGGCTCCCTGGATCCGGCGACCTGGCAGCCGCCCACCCCGTACGGCACTCCCCCGCCGCCTCCGGTAGCCGCGCCCGGCTCGCCCCCGCCTCCGGCGTCGGCGCCGCCGCCGGTGTGGCCACCCGTTCCGGTGCCCGCGCAGGTCCCGTAACTTCCAGGTCGGCTAGTTAAGGTTGCCGGGTGGTGTCCCGGCGCGGGTTTCTGATGATGACAGCCGGCGCGGCGGCGTTGCTGACCGCGTGCGGTTCGGAGGAGCCGGGCGCGGTCGCTTCGGACGGCTCGGTGACCGTCCGGCACGCGTTCGGTCAGACGAAGATCCCGAAACCGCCGACCCGGGTGGTCAGCGCCGGCCTGACCGACGCGGACGACCTGCTGGCCCTGGGCGTCGTCCCGGTCGCGGTGACCGACTGGTTCGGCGGCGAACCGTTCGCGGTGTGGCCGTGGGCGCAGCCGCGGCTCGCCGGCGCACAGCCGGTCGTGCTGTCGCTCGCCGACGGGATCCAGGTGGAACAGATCGCAGGGCTAGCACCGGATCTGATCGTCGCGACCGACGCCGGCCTGGATCAGGACACGTACACCCGGCTGTCGGAGATCGCACCGACCATCCCGCAGTCCGGATCGGAGGCGTTCTTCGAGCCCTGGCGCGACCGCGCCGGCGCGATCGGGCAGGCGGTGTTCCGCCACGACGACATGCAGAAGCTCATCGCCGATGTCGACGCGACGTTCAGCGCGGTCAAGGACGGCCACCCGCAGTTCGCCGGGAAGCGGGCACTGCTGCTCGGTGGGACGCTGTTTCGGGACGGCGTGCAGGTCAGCGGCCCGCCCTGGCGGCACGAGTTCCTGACCCAGATGGGTTTGACCGTCATCGAGACACCGAGTGCGTCGATCGCCCGGGATCAGATCGCGGCCGTGCTCGACGAGGCCGACGTGCTGGTCTGGCTCACCGAGAGCGACGAGGAACAGGCAGCGCTGCTGGCGGACCCAACCATCGCGGGCCTCGACGCGACCGCGCGGCAGCGGCACGTGTTCACCGGCAAGGAGCTGTCCGGCGCCATCGCATATGCGTCGACGCTGTCCTATCCGGTGGTCGCTGAGCGGCTACCGCCGATGCTGGTCGCCGCGCTGAGCTGAGGTCTAATGGGTCGGTGACTGACCCGAACGTCGACCAGAACGTCTCCTTCGCGCGCGTCGGTTCCGCCTACTATCCGGTCCTCGTCGCCGTGTTCACCGCGCTGGTGATCATCTCCAACCTCACCGCGACCAAGGGCGTGGAGTTCGGGCCGATCATCACCGACGGCGGCTTCATCGTGTTCCCCCTGACCTACGTGATCGGCGACGTGCTGTCTGAGGTGTACGGCTTCAAGGCGGCCCGACGGGCCATCTACACCGGCTTCGCGATGAACATCCTTGCCGCTCTTGCTCTCTGGGTGACCATCTATCTGCCCGCTGCAGACTTCTACGAGAATCAGGAGCACTTCGAGAACATCGCGCACTCCTACACCGGGCTGATCATCGCCGGGCTGGCCGGGTTCATCGTCGGGCAGACGCTCAACGCGTGGTCGCTGGTGCTGATCAAGGAACGCACCAAGGAGAAGCATCTGTGGGCGCGGCTGGTCGGGTCGACGTTCATCGGGCAACTCGGCGACACCGTGGTGTTCTGCGCGATCGCGGCCAGCGTCATCGGTATCACGACGTTCGGCGACTTCCTCACCTACACCGCCCAGGGCTGGCTGTACAAAACGGCCGTCGAGGTGGTGCTGCTGCCGGTCACCTATCGCGTGATCGCGTACATCAAGCGCCGCGAGCCGACCTACCAGCCGGTGCCAGCCTGACCCGGTTCCGGTCGACGAAACTGCATTCCAGCAGCGGAAGTTCGAGTGGCAGCCTGCTGGAATGCGCGTTCGGCGAGTGGATCTTGAGCCTTCGGTAAGGACGCTCTGGCAAGGCTCAGAGAGCTTCGGTGCGGGGGAGCTTTCGAAGCTACTCGACGGTAACGTTGCGTTATGAGCGTCACTGCGGATGCGATACACACGGTGCGCCACGATGGCGTGCGAAGAATTCTGGATTACGGCGATCGGGCGCTGCTCCTCGAGTTCGACGGCAGCGCCGAGGTTCTGGCATGGACCGAGGCCGTACGGGCAGCCGGGCTGCCGGGTGTGGAGGACATCGTCCCCGCCGCGCGGACCGTGCTGGTGAAGCTGGCCGGCCCCCGCTACCAAGCCCCCACCCGTCAACGGTTGTCCAAGGTGACGCCGACTCAGCAGGCCCTGGCCGAGGCGACGACACCGCACACCGCGGACATCGTCATCGACGTCGTCTACGACGGTGAGGATCTCGACGAGGTGGCCCGGCTGACCGGGCTGAGCCGTGACGAGGTTGTCGCTGCGCACACCGGGCGGCTGTGGCGCGTCGGATTCAGCGGATTCGCGCCGGGTTTCGCGTACCTGGTCGGTGGGGACGAACGGCTCGCGGTGCCCCGCCGGGCCGAACCGCGCACCAGGGTGCCGGTCGGCTCGGTCGGGCTGGCCGGCGAGTTCAGCGGCATCTACCCGCGCGAGTCCCCCGGCGGCTGGCAGTTGATCGGCCGTACCTCGGCGGTGCTGTGGGACGCCGACCGGGAGAACCCGGCGCTGCTGACGCCGGGAATGTGGGTCCGGTTTCAGACCGCGGACGTGAGGAGCAAAACAAGCACCGCGGACGCGAGGAGCAAAACAGGTGAGGCGGACGCGAGGAGCAAAACAGGTGAAGCGGACGTGAGGGAGGCGGCGTCATGAGCACCGTGACGTTGGAGATCCTGCAACCCGGGCCGCTCGCCCTCGTCGAGGACCTCGGCCGTCCCGGCTTGTCCCACCTCGGCGTGACCCGTTCCGGTGCAGCCGACCGGCGCGCACACACGCTGGCCAACCGTCTGGTCGCCAATCCCGACGACCGGGCGACGGTTGAGGTCACGATGGGCGGGTTCACCGCACGTGTGCACGGCGGCAACGGTGAAGGAGTCGCTATCGCCGTGACCGGTGCCGACGCTGACCCGGCCGTCGACGGAGTTCCCTTCGGCAGCAACAGCATTCACTACGCCCACGACGGCGAGGTGATCTCGCTCGGCTCACCCCGTTCGGGGTTGCGCTCGTATCTGGCGGTCCGCGGCGGCATCGACGTCGAGCCCGTCCTCGGGTCCCGCAGCTACGACGTGATGGCGGCGGTGGGCCCGCTGCCGCTGAAGCGTGGTGACGTGCTGACCGTCGGCGCGCACACCGACGACTTCCCCGAACTCGACCAGGCGCCGGTCGCGGCGATCGCCGACGACGTCCTCGAGCTGCGGGTGGTGCCGGGTCCGCGCGACGACTGGTTCGTCGACCCCGATGTGCTCGTCCGCACCAACTGGCAGGTCACCAACCGCAGCGACCGCGTCGGCATGCGACTGGTCGGCATGCCGCTGGACTACCGGTGGCCGGATCGGCAGCTGCCCAGCGAGGGCGCCACCCGCGGCGCCATCCAGATCCCGCCCAACGGCTTCCCGGTCATCCTCGGTCCCGACCATCCCGTCACCGGCGGCTACCCGGTGATTGGCGTGGTCGTCGACGAGGACATCGACAAGGTGGCGCAGGCACGCGGCGGGCAGACCGTGCGCTTGCACTGGTCGCGGCCCCGTCGCCCGTTCGACGACGACGGCTGAGCCGTCCATTAGGCACGACGGCTGAGCCGTCCATTAGGCGACGCCGGCCGAGCCGTCGCTGGTAGAACCACAGGTGTGCGCGCACGCCTGGTCCATACCTCCGATCTCGACGACGAGACCCGCGAGGACGCCCGCCGGATGGTCATCGATGCGTTCGACGGCGACTTCGCCGACGAGGACTGGGAGCACGCGCTCGGCGGTATGCATGCGCTGATCTCGCAACGCGGCGAGGTGATCGGGCACGCGGCCGTCGTGCAGCGCCGCCTCTACGTCGGCGACCGGGCACTGCGGTGCGGCTACGTCGAAGGCCTGGCCGTCCGGGAGGACCGTCGCGGAAGGGGCCTGGGCCACGCGCTGATGGACGGTGTGGAGCAAGTGGTGCGCGGTGCCTACCACCTGGGCGCGCTGAGCACGACCGCGCTCGGCAAGCCTTTGTACACGGTGCGCGGCTGGCTGCCGTGGCGCGGCCCGACCTCGGTGCTGGCCCCGGACGGCCCGGCCCGCACACCCGGGGACGACGGCGCGTTGTACGTGCTGCCGGGGGACCTGCCACCGTCGATGGTGCTGGATCCCGACGCTCCGATCGCGTGCGACTGGCGCAACGGCGACCTCTGGTGACCTCACAGGGGCACCCGGTCCGCGGTGAACGGAATTTCACGCTCTGAGCGGGGGTGACACGGCTGCGCAACGGCCGGTTAATCACACCGAAACACGGCCTGAATAGACAGGTGGCATGAGTGAGCCGGACTGGGCGCCGCTCACCGGATTCCGGGTTGCGGTGACCTCCGCGCGGCGCGCCGACGAATTGAGCGCGCTGCTGCGGCGCCGTGGTGCGACTGTGACGAGCGCCGCCGCGATCGAGATGGTGCCGCTGCCCGACGACGACGAATTGCGTCAGCACACCCGCGCGCTGATCGAAACCCCGCCCGACATCGTCATCGCGACCACCGGCATCGGCTTCCGCGGCTGGGTCGCCGCCGCTGATGGCTGGGGTATGGCCACCGAGCTCACCACCGCGTTGAGCAACGCCCGCATCGTGTCGCGCGGACCGAAGGCGACGGGAGCCCTACGCGCGGCGGGACTGCCCGAGGAGTGGTCGCCGGAATCGGAATCCTCCCGCGAACTGCTGCACTACCTGCTTGAGGGCGGCATCGCCGGCGCACGCATCGCGGTGCAGCTGCACGGGGCGACCGCCGAATGGGACCCCTTCCCCGAGTTCCTCGACGAGTTGCGCGCCGCGGGTGCCGAAGTGGTGCCTATCCGCGTGTACCGCTGGCACCCGGCACCGCGCAACGGTGAGTTCGACCAGTTGGTGGCCGGCATCGCGGAGCAGAAGTTCGACGCGGTCAGTTTCACCTCGGCACCCGCGGTGGCGTCGGTGTTGCTGCGCGCCACCGAGATGGGCCTGGAGGCCGAGGTGCTCTCGGCGCTGCGCACCGGCGTGCACGCGATGTGCGTCGGCCCCGTCACCGCCCGTCCGCTGGTGCGGCTAGGGGTGCCGACCTCGGCGCCGGAGCGAATGCGGTTGGGCGCGTTGGCACGTCACATCACCGACGAACTGCCGCTGCTGCAGGCACGTACCGTGCGGGTGGCCGGGCACCTGTTAGAGATCCGCGGCACCTGCGTGCTGGTCGACGGCGCGGTCAAGGCGCTCTCGCCGGCGGCGATGGCGACGATCCGGGCGCTGGCACTGCGACCGGGCGCGGTGGTCTCGCGAGTCGACCTGCTGCGCGCGCTGCCGGGCAGCAGCACCGACACCCACGCCGTCGAGACGGCCGTGCTGCGCCTGCGAACGGCGCTGGGAGACAAGAAGATGGTGTCGACGGTGGTCAAGCGCGGCTACCGATTGCCGGTCGACGAGGTGGTCGCGTCATGAACCTGGTCCTGGTCGCGCACGGCACCCGCAAGCAGAGCGGGGTCGCGTTGATCGCCGACCTTGCCGCGCAGGTGTCGGCGACACTGGAGCGCCCGGTGCGCGTGGCGTTCGTCGACGTGCTGGGCCCCACGCCGGCCGAGGTGCTCGGCACCTTCCGGCGCGAGCCGACCGTGCTGGTGCCCGCGTTTCTCGCCAGCGGCTATCACGTCCGCGTCGACATCCCGGCTCACATCGCGACAAGTGGTCACGGCGATGTCGTCGTCACCCGGGCGCTCGGGCCCGATCCCGCACTGATCCGGGTGCTGGTCGACCGTCTTGTCGAGTCGGGTTGGCGAACCGATGATTCGGTGATCCTGGCCGCGGCGGGCACATCCGACCGGCGGGCGATGCGCGATCTGCACACCACCGCCACGTGGCTGTCGGCCACGCTCGGCACGCGGGTGGAACTGGCCTTCGCTGCCACCGGGGAACCTCGGATCGCCGACGCGGTGACCGCACTGCGGCGGCCCGGCGGACGGGTGGCGGTCGCCTCATACCTGTTGTCCGACGGGTTGTTTCAGGACCGGCTCCGCGCGAGCGGGGCCGATGTGGTGACCGATCCGCTGGGCACCCATCCCGGCATCACTCGGTTGATCGCCAACCGTTTCCGGCGGGCAGGGTTCGACTCCGAGTGCGCGCCTGCCTTAACGCAATTTCGGCGATGAGTGTCAGGGGTGCGGAGTCGACGACGGCGGCAGCGCCGCCACCAGCGGGGTGTCGGCCCCGACCCGGCCCAGCTTCGACGCACCGCCCGGATCGCCGAGCGGCGCGTCGCGGCCGGGCAGCGTCGAGGTGAAGAATGCGGCGTTGTCCTCCAGGAACGCCAGCTCCTCGTCGGGCAGGTCGGTCTCGTAGTAGATCGCATCGACCCGGCACGCGATGCGGCACGCCCCGCAGTCCACGCACTCGTTCGGGTTGATGTACATCGCGCGATCGCCCTCGTAGATGCAGTCGGCCGGGCACTCCTGCACGCACGACTTGTCGACGATGTCCACACACGCGCTACCGATCACGTAGGTCATGCCGTCGAGGTTAGAAAACCGGCGCGGGCAGGACAGGGGCCGAAAGTCCCTACTTGATCACGACGAGATTGCGATCTGCGCGGCCAAAAGCGCGAAAAGGCCGCGTGGAATGCGATTTCGCGGGATACAGGCACGCCGGGATCAGGAGCCGATCTGGACGTCTCCGTCGGGGGTGATCCTCGTCTCGTATACCGGCAGACAGTGGTCGGGGTCGTCGAGGCAGCTGCCGTCGTCGAACGCGAACGCCTGCTTCTTGATCGGCGACTGCACCACCGCCCGGCCCGCCCGGTCGCCCACGATGCCGCGCGACATCACCGCCGCGCCGCAGAACGGGTCGATGTTGCCGATGGCGTGCAGGGTCCCGTCGTCCAGGCGGAACAGCGCGGCTTGAGCGCCGCCGGGCAGCAGCACACCGACGCCGCGGTTCGGGATCAGGAAGTCGTACCGGCAGGCCGTGGTCCAGACCTGAACATCGTTGAGCAGAGTCATCTTCGGGCTACCTTCCCACCTTCGGCATACCAATGTGTGTTGTGCTCGGCGCCGGAACCATGCGGCCGGCGTTCTCTATGAACGCGACCGTGGGGTCAGGCACGTCGGGGGCGTTGACGAACGACACGAACCGCGCCAGCTTGTCGGGATCCTCCAGCACGCCTTTCCATTCGCACGCGTAACCCGAGACGTGGCGGGCGATCGCATCCTCGAACTCGGCGGCCAGACCCAGCGAGTCGTCGCAGATCACCTCGCGCAGATGCTCCAGACCTTTCTCCTCGACCCAGGGTGCGGTGCGTTGCAGACGATCCGCGGTGCGGATGTAGAACATCAGGAAACGGTCGATGTAGCGGATCAGCGTCTCGTCGTCGAGGTCGCCGGCCAGCAGTTCGGCATGCCGCGGTGTCATTCCGCCGTTGCCGCCGACATACAGGTTCCAGCCGGTCTCGGTGGCGATGACGCCGACGTCCTTGCCGCGGGCCTCCGCGCATTCGCGCGCGCACCCGGACACGCCCATCTTGATCTTGTGCGGGGCGCGCAGCCCGCGGTAGCGCAGTTCCAGGTTGATCGCCATCTGCACCGAATCCTGTTGGCCGTAGCGGCACCAGTCGCTGCCGACGCAGCTCTTCACGGTGCGTAACGATTTGCCATAGGCGTGACCGGATTCCATGCCCCCGTCGACGAGCCGGCGCCAGATCTCGGGCAGCTGGTCGACGCGCGCGCCGAACATGTCGATGCGCTGGCCGCCGGTGATCTTGGTGTACAACCCGAAATCCCTTGCGATCTCCCCGATCAGGATCAGGTGTTCGGGGGTGATGTCACCGCCGGGCACCCGCGGCACCACTGAATAGCTGCCGTTGCGCTGGATGTTGGCCAGGAAATGGTCGTTCGAGTCCTGCAGGGAGGCCTGTTCGCCGTCGAGGATGTGGTCCGAACTGGTCGAGGCCAGGATCGACGCGACCGTGGGTTTGCAGATGTCGCAGCCCCTGCCGGTGCCGAACCTCTCGATCAGCCCCGAGAAGGTGCGGATCTCGGTGGCGCTGATGAGCTCGAACATCTCGGCACGCGATTGAGAGAAGTGCTCGCACAACGACTTCGACTGCTCGACGCCCTCGGCCTCGAGGAGCTGCTTGAGCAGCGGTACGCACGACCCGCACGAGGTGCCGGCCAGTGTGCACTTCTTCAGCGCGGGCACGTCGCAGCAGCCGGACGCGATCGCCTCCGTGAGGTCGCCCTTGGTGACGTTGTTGCACGAACAGATCTGGGCGCCGTCGGGCAGGGCTCCGACGCCGAGCCCGCCGCCGTCGGTCCCCGACGGGGCGATCAGCGCCAGCGGCGCGCCGGGCAGGGGTTCGCCCACCATCGGCCGCAGCAGCCCGTAGGAGGAGGCGTCACCGACCAGGATGCCGCCGAGCAGGGTTTTCGCGTCGTCGGAGAGCACGAGTTTGGCGTAGGTCTGGTTCACCGCGTCGTTGACCACCACGTCGAGGCAGTCCGGCGTGGTGCCCATCGCATCGCCGAAGCTGGCGACGTCGACACCGAGCAGTTTGAGCTTGGTCGACATGTCGGCCTCGGGGAACTCCGCCCCGCCGCCCAGCAGCCGGTCGGCGACCACTTCGGCACTGGTGTACCCGGGCCCGACCAACCCGTAGCAGCGGCCCTCGATCGCGGCCACCTCGCCGATCGCGTAGATCGCGGGATCGCTGGTGGCACAGGTCACGTCGGTCAGCACGCCGCCGCGGTCGGCGATCGCCAGGCCGGCCTCGCGCGCGAGCTCGTCCCGCGGCCGGACCCCGGCGGCGAACACCACGACGCGGGCGTCGATGGCCGTCCCGTCGCTGAGCATCACCCGCACGGAATCGTCCTCTTCACTGCGCCGCAGCGGCCGGTTGCGCTGCGCGGGCCTGATGGACTCGGTGCCCACGTCGGTGTGCACGGTGATGCCGAGGTCGGCGATCATCCGGCCCAGCAGCGCCCCGCCGGCCTCGTCGAGCTGCTGGGACATCAGCCGCGACGAGCGCTCCACCACGTGTGCCTGTAACCCGAAGCCGCGCAACGCATTCGCTGCCTCCAGCCCCAACAGGCCACCGCCGATCACGACTCCGACCGGCGCGCCGTTGCTTTCGCGGGTGCGCACGGCGTCGGCGTAGATGGCGTCGAGGTCGTCGAGGGTCCGGTAGACGTGGCAGGACGGCAGATCGCGTCCGGGGATCGGCGGCACGAACGCGTAGGAACCGGTGGCCAGCACCAGCGCGTCGTAGTGGACTCGGGTGCCGTCAGCGGTGGTGACGGTCCTTTCCGTGCGGTCGATTCCTGTCACCCGGTGACCCAGCCGGACGTCGACGAGGTCGTCGCCGGAGTAGTCGTTGCCCGGCAGCGCCAGCCGGGCACGCTCCCAGTGCTCTGTGTAGCCGGTCAGCCCGACCCGGTCGTAGGCCGCGTCGAGTTCCTCGGCCAGCACGGTCACCCGCCACGCGTTCGCGGTGTCGCGCGACCGCAGCGCCTCGACGAACCGGTGGCCGACCATGCCGTGACCGACGACCACGACGTGCGAAGTAGAGCTCATGACGGCCACGGTAGGGAGCCGATATTGCCACCGTGTCGCCTCGTGTGAAGCGTCCGTCACGGGGTGCTCACGTCGGCGCCGCGAACCTTGTGAGCCGGTTCGCCGGGGCCCACAAGGACCCCGCCGGTACTGTGCTGTCTCCATGACCACCCCGCTGGCCGTCGACACCGCTCTGACCGTGCTCGCCGCCGGGCTGATCTTCCTGTGGGCACTGGTGCTGGGCATCTGGAAGTACCGGCAGATGGCCACCAGCCCCGACCACCTGGCCCACCCGTACGTCGACATCGCCCACCGCGCGGCGCTGCTGTACGCGTTCGCGACGATGCTGCTGGCGGTGTTCGTCGAACTCAGCGCTTGGCCGACGTGGGTCAACCTGGCCTCGGCGGCGGTGGTGGTCGCGTTCTTCGTGCTCGCGATAGCCACCTACGTGATGCACGGGATGCGGCGCGACACCACCAACCAATTCGAACGCGTCGACACCACCGTGCGGGTGGCGATGGCCGCGCTGATCGTCGGCGAGATCGGCGGCACGGCCGTGCTGGTCGCGGGCTTCGTTGCCGCCCAGTTCTTTTAAGAACTTCAGATGCCGCCCGATCAGACCCAGCGGGCCAGGATCTCCTTGGACCGCTCGGCCAGCGCCGCCTGCCAGAACGGACCGAAGCTGATCCGCGCCACCCCCAGCGGCCCGTAGGACGCCGGGTCGGACCGATCCGGGCTCGCAATCGCGTTCACCGGCAGCGGCAGCTCCGAAGTCAACCGCCTCATCACCTCCGGCGGATGCACCCCGACCGGGTACAGCACGTCGGCCCCCGCGGCGGCGGCCTCCGTGAGCCGCGCGATCGCGCGGTCCACCCGGTCGGACTCGTCGCCGTCCTGGCGCAGGAACAGGTCGGTGCGGGCATTCACCACGACACGCACCCCGGCGGCGTCCGCGGCCGCCCGCAGCGCCCCGACCAGTTCGGCGTGCTCTCGCGACGACCGCAACCGCCCGCCGTCGCTGTGCACGGTGTCCTCGATGTTCAGCCCCACCGCTCCGACCGACAGCAGCCCGTCGATCAGCCGGGCCGGCTCCTCGGCGTAGCCGGACTCGATGTCGACCGACACCGGGACGTCGACCGCGGCGGTGATCTGCGCGACCCGGGTCAGCAGGTCGTCGAACGTCATGCCCTCGTTGTCGGCCTTGCCGACCGAATCGGCGACCGGATGGCTGCCCACGGTCAGCGCCGCGAAGCCGGCGCCGGTGGCCAGCCGCGCCGACCAGGCGTCCCACACCGTCGGCAGCACCACCGGGTTGCCCGGCTGATGCAGCGCGAGCAACGCATCCGCCCGGGTCTTCAACTCGTCAACGGTCACGACTTCTCCTCATTAGTGATCTGTCTCACGCTTTGCATCGGTGATTTAGCTAGCATCGGTTGCGTACTGTGATCCATGACACCCTTCAGCCCAAGGAGGTCGCTTGTCCACCACCAGCACCACCACCGAACTCGCCCAGCTCCACGATCTGATCGGGAGCCTCCGGCGTTGCGTCACGTCGCTGGCTTCGCGATACGGGGACAGCCCAGCCACCCGTCGCATTGTCAATGACGCCGAGCGCATTCTCAACGACATCGACCGGTTGGACATCGACGCCGAGGAACTGGAACTCGCCCGCGGGGTCAGCCGGCACCATCACGTCGCCGAGCGGATCCCGATCCCGGACACGCAGTACGACACCGATTTCTGGCGTGGTGTCGACGACGAGGGCCTCGGCGGAACCCACTGAGCCTCGCGTGCCGCCTTCGGGCGGCACGCGCGTCGGGACACAACTTCATCGAAAGGTAACCGTGAGCGCACCCACCGCCGACCGCAGAGCGACCGGCGTCTTCTCGCCTGGCCGTGCCCAGATTCCGCAGCGCACGCTTCGGACCGACCGGTGGTGGATGTCGCCGCTGATCGTGAACCTGGGCTTCGCCGCGTTCATCATCTACGCGACGGTGCGGGCGTTCATGCAGAGGTGGTACTACGTCGAGGAGTACGGATACCTCACGCCGTTCTACTCGCCGTGTGTGTCGACCGGCTGCATCCCGGAGGCCAGCCACTTCGGCCAGTTCCTGCCCGACTGGCCGATCCTGCCGTACGCGGCGCTGTCCCTGCCGTTCCTGCTGCTGTTCCGGCTCACGTGTTACTACTACCGCGGCGCCTACTACCGGTCGGTGTGGCAGTCGCCGACGGCGTGCGCGGTGGCCGAGCCGCATGCCAAGTACACCGGCGAAACGCGCATGCCCCTGATCATCCAGAACACCCACCGCTACTTCTTCTACATCGCCGCGATCATCTCGGTGATCAACACCTACGACGCGATCATCGCGTTCCACAAGCCCGGCGGCGGTTTCGGTTTCGGTCTGGGCAACCTCGTGCTGCTGATCAACGTGATTCTGCTCTGGACCTACACGTTGTCGTGCCACTCCTGCCGGCACATCGCGGGCGGCCGTCTCAAGCACTTCTCCAAACATCCGGTGCGGTACTGGATGTGGACGCAGATCAGCAGGCTCAACGTCCGGCACAAGACGTACGCGTGGATCACGCTGGGCACGCTGATGTTCACGGACTTCTACGTCATGGCCGTCTCCGCGGGATGGTTCCCCGACCCCAGATTCATCGGCTGACAACTTAATTCGGAAACACAGTGAGGATTGTGAATGGGTGACCTGGAACGGCACGAGTACGACGTCGTCGTGATCGGGGCCGGCGGCGCCGGGCTGCGCGCGGTGATCGAGGCAAGGGAGCGGGGTCTACGCGTCGCCGTGGTGACCAAGTCGCTGTTCGGCAAGGCCCACACCGTGATGGCCGAAGGTGGCTGCGCGGCCGCCATGCGTAACGTCAACACCAAGGACAGCTGGCAGGTGCACTTCGGTGACACGATGCGCGGCGGCAAGTTCCTCAACAACTGGCGCATGGCCGAACTGCACGCTCAGGAAGCACCCGACCGGGTCTGGGAGCTGGAAACCTACGGTGCGCTGTTCGACCGCACCAAGGACGGCCGGATCAGCCAGCGCAACTTCGGCGGGCACACCTACCCGCGGCTGGCCCACGTCGGTGACCGCACAGGCCTGGAGATCATCCGCACGCTGCAGCAGAAGATCGTGTCGCTGCAGCAGGAGGACAAGCGCGAGCTGGGCGACTATGACGCCAGGATCCGGGTGTTCCACGAAGCCTCGATCACGGAGATCATCAAAGACGGCGACCGCGTGGCCGGCGCGTTCGGTTACTACCGCGAGACCGGCAAGTTCGTGCTGTTCGAGGCTCCGGCGATCGTGCTGGCCACCGGTGGCATCGGCAAGTCGTACAAGGTGTCGTCGAACTCCTGGGAATACACCGGCGACGGGCACGCACTGGCGCTGCGCGCCGGCTCGGGGCTGATCAACATGGAGTTCATCCAGTTCCATCCCACCGGCATGGTCTGGCCACTGTCGGTGAAGGGCATCCTCGTCACCGAAGGTGTGCGCGGCGACGGCGGGGTTCTGAAGAACTCCGAGGGCAAGCGCTTCATGTTCGACTACATCCCGGACGTGTTCAAGGGTCAGTACGCCGAGACCGAAGAAGAAGCCGACCAGTGGCTCAAGGACAACGACTCCGCGCGGCGCACCCCTGATCTGCTGCCGCGCGACGAGGTGGCCCGTGCGATCAACGAAGAGGTGAAGGCGGGCCGCGGAACCCCGCACGGCGGTGTGTACCTCGACATCGCGTCGCGCATGCCCGCCGAGGAGATCAAGCGTCGGCTGCCGTCGATGTACCACCAGTTCATCGAGCTGGCCGAGGTCGACATCACCAAGGACGAGATGGAAGTCGGCCCGACCTGTCACTACGTGATGGGCGGTATCGAGGTCGACCCGGACAGCGCCGGCGCCGCCACGCCGGGGCTGTTCGCCGCGGGCGAGTGCTCCGGCGGCATGCACGGCTCCAACCGACTCGGCGGCAACTCGTTGTCGGACCTGCTGGTGTTCGGCCGCCGTGCCGGACTCGGGGCCGCCGACTACGTCCGGGCGCTGGACAACCGGCCGACGGTCTCGGATGCGGCGCTGGAGCGGGCCGAGAAGCTCGCGCTGTCGCCGTTCGAACCCAAGGACAACGCCGAGAACCCCTACACGCTGCACGCCGAACTCCAGGAGTCGATGAACGACCTGGCCGGCATCATCCGCAAGCAGAACGAACTCGAAGAGGCGCTGGTAAGGATCGCCGAGTTGAAGAAGCGCTACCAGAACGTGGTCGTCGAGGGTGGCCGCATCTTCAACCCGGGCTGGCATCTGGCCATCGACATGCGCAACATGCTGCTGGTCAGTGAGTGCGTGGCCAAGGCGGCGCTGCAGCGCACCGAGAGCCGAGGTGGGCACACCCGCGACGACTTCCCGCAGATGGACCCGAACTGGCGTAGAAAGCTGCTGGTCTGCAAGACCGTCGGCGGCGGGGACGAGCCTGGTGACCCGGTGATCCCGGACATCTCGGTCGAGGTCGAGCTGCAGCCGCCGATGCGGCCGGATCTGCTCGCCACGTTCGAGCTTTCGGAGCTGGAAAAGTACTTCACCCCCGAAGAATTGGCCGAGTACCCGCAACGGAAGGGCTGATCATGGCTGCCTACAACGCACAGCTTCGGGTCTGGCGCGGCGACGACACCGGTGGCGGGCTGCAGGACTACACCGTCGAGGTCAACGAGGGCGAAGTGGTGCTCGACATCATCCACCGGCTGCAGGCCACCCAGACCCCGGATCTTGCGGTGCGGTGGAACTGCAAGGCCGGCAAGTGCGGATCGTGTTCGGCGGAGATCAACGGCCGTCCGCGGTTGATGTGCATGACCCGGATGTCAACGTTCGGTGAAAACGAGGTTGTCACCGTCACGCCGCTGCGCACCTTCCCGGTGATGCGCGACCTGGTCACCGACGTGTCGTTCAACTACGAGAAGGCCAGGGAGATCCCCGCTTTCGCTCCACCGAAAGATCTGCAGCCGGGTGAGTACCGGATGGCCCAGGAGGACGTGAACCGCTCGCAGGAGTTCCGCAAGTGCATCGAGTGCTTCCTGTGCCAGAACGTGTGCCACGTGATCCGTGATCACGAGGAGAACAAGCAGGCGTACGCGGGTCCGCGATATCTGATGCGGCAGGCTGAGCTGGACATGCATCCGCTCGACACCCACGACGGCCGCGCCCAGGAAGCCCAGGACGAGAACGGGCTGGGACTCTGCAACATCACCAAGTGCTGCACCGAGGTGTGCCCCGAACACATCAAGATCACCGACAATGCGCTGATCCCGATGAAGGAACGCGTCGCCGACCGCAAGTACGACCCGCTGGTGTGGCTGGGCGACAAGCTGTTCCGGCGGCGATGAGCGCTTGCGCGAAGAGCAGAAGACCGCCATGAGCGCTTGCGCGAAGAGCAGAAGACCGCGATGAACACGCTCGAGGGCGCATCGGACGCCGTCGTCCGTTCTTTGCGGACCGAAAACAGTTGCGTCGTCGCGGGATCTGTGGCGACCCACAGCAGTGCTGTCGTGGCCGGCTCCGTCGCGACCGCGGGGAGCGCCGGGGTGGCGGGGTCGATCGCGACCGTGGGCAGCGCGGCCGTCGCCAACTCCATCGCCACGGCGGGCAGCGCGGCGATCGCCCAGTCGATCGCGACCGCGGGCAGCGCGGCCGTCGCCAACAGCATCCTGGTGGTGCTGTCGATCGCGTGCTCGAAATGCCTGGCGTGCCTGGCCTGTGTCGCCTGCGTCCGTTGCAAGGTGTGCGTGGGCTGCGTCGACTGCGAGGACTGCATCGGCTGCGTGGGCTGCGTGAACTGCTCCGGCCTGCGCAACGCGGTGGGGCTGCGGGACGTGCACGCCGCCTGATCCGTGGTGCATCTCCAGGTTCCGGGGGTACCCTTCGGCTAAGCAGCCAATCATCGACGAAAGGCAGCTCCGATGTCGCTTCGCGAGCCTTGCAGCATCAACGAAATTCGCACCGCGATCCGCGAAATCAGCATCCGCGCCGAACTGGCCCGCAAGGAGGGCCGATCCGCCGATGCCGCCGAACTCGACCAGCGCGTCCGGCACTACCGGGACGAACTCGCCGCCCGTCCCTGACCCGCGGGCGCCGACCGCCGGGCTGCGTCCCGTCAGGCGTCCAGCCGGCGGAACGTGCTGCGGTGGAACACGATCGGCGGCACCTCGGGATTCACCGTGATGTCGCTGACCTGCAGCACCACGATGGTGTGATCCCCGGCCGGCACCAGTTGTTCGATCCTGCTCTCCAGCCACACGCTGGTGCCGTGGATGAACACCGCGCCTCGCTCGGTCGACGCCGTCTCCAGCCCGGCGAACCGATCACCGGTCTTGGCGGCCAGCGTGCGCGCGGCCGTGTCGTGGGCCTCGCCGAGCACGCTGATCCCTAAGTAAGGCAGATCCTTGAGCTTGGGCCAGGTCGTCGACGAGTTCTGCACACAGAACGACACCAGCGGCGGGTCGAGTGAGACCGGCACGAAGGTGCTCGCCGCCAGACCCACGCGCACACCGTCCACCTCGGCCGCGACGGCGATGACTCCGGACGGGAAATGCCCGAACGCGTCGCGCAGCGCGGTCGGGTCGAGCTTGTCGTCCGGATGGGTTTCTGAGCTCATCGTCCCCCATCCTCCCACGCGCCGGTGCGTCGCGGCCACGTCGGGGTGACGGCAAAACGGCCGGTCACAGCGTGACGAGCAGGCAAGCGTTGCAATCGGTCTGAACGTAAGTCGGGTTCGGGTGTCGGCGCGGTAACGTCGCCCCTCATGTGGTTCCCGCTCCTGCTGATGGCCGTCGCGGTGAGCCTGGAGCCGTTCCGGATCGGGATGACGGTGCTGATGATCAACCGGCCGCGGCCGGCCCTGCAGCTGCTCGCGCTCCTCGGTGGCGGTTTCGCCATGGGCACCGCGGTGGGGGTGGTCGTGCTGTTCGTGCTGCGCCCGGCGCTGGACTCGGCGCATTTCACGCTGCCGAGGGTGCAGATCGTGGTCGGAGCGATCCTGCTGCTCAACGCCGCACTGGTGGCCGTCGGGGTGCTTGGCGGGGGCCGCGGCGACGGCAGCTCCGGGGAACGTTTCGCGCCGCTGGCGATCCGGGCCCGCCGGCTGCTGGAGGGCCGCTCCCTGTGGACGGCGGGCGTCGCGGGACTGGGCCTGGCGCTGCCCTCGGTGGACTATCTGGCCGCGCTGGCGCTGATCGTCGCCTCGGGAGCCGCGGCCGGGGTGCAGTTCGGCGCGCTGATGGCGTTCAACGTGGTGGCGCTCGCGCTGGTGGAGATCCCACTGCTGTGCCATCTGATCGCCCCGGACCGTACCCGCGCGGCGCTGTCGGCGCTGTACGGGTGGCTGCGGGCGCAGGGCCGCCGCGGAGTGTCCGTGCTGCTGGCCGCGGTCGGCGGGGTGCTGCTCGCGGTCGGGCTCACCGCTCTCTAGCGGTTACGGCGGGTTGTTGAGCACGTACTGCAGCCCGGACAGCAACTGCGACACCGGGTCCGCGCCGCCGCCGAACGCGGCCTGGGTGGCCGGAGCGGTGACCTCGGCCGGATCGTAGCCGTTGACCGGATCGACCGTGACGGGTGCGGTCAGCGGGTCGTCGTGCCGTGAATAGCCGGAATCCACGTACGGCTTGAGCACCCGGTCGAGCTCGATCAGCGTGTCCTTAGGGACGCCGAGGTACTTGAACGGCAGCACGAGCGGAAGATGCTCCTCGGGGATCAGGTACGTCGTGGTCTTCGCGCCCCGGGAGTTGACGGTGGTCCTGATGTTCTGTGGCGGCACCATGCTCGGCTTGGTGAACGCGACCGCGGTGTGCCCGGTGGCCAGGCCGACGATCGCGTTGGCTACCGAGATCCAGTTGTCGGGCCGGTCCGGCCAGTCGGCGATGCTGTCGTACGCGGACACAAACTGGTAGGTGTCGTACTGACTTTCCACCGGTGGCGGGATCCGGTAGTCGAGCGAGGGGACGACGCTGCCGACCGGGAAGTTCTGGGTCAGGAAGCTCTCGCCGAACGCGTGCCGCGCCACCGGGTCGCCGTACATCGCGAAGCTCAACTGGTCCGGGGGCGGAGCGGCCGGGTCGTAGGCGAGCCGGGCCTGCACGTCGTTGAGGACCATCGCGCCCTCGGACAGTCCGATCGCGGTGCCGCGCCCGCCCTGCCGGATCGCGGCGATGGTGTCGGGCGAGCCCACGTCGACGGACTCACCGACGCTGGGGCCGTCGAGCCCGAGTCCGGGCGCAACGCGGTCCCCGAATGCACCGATGCCCGGGAACAGCCGTTCCAGCGTGTGGCCCTGCACCTGACCGGCGGGATAGTCGACGATCTGCCGGTCGAGACCCGGGAACCAGTCCGCGCCCGTGCGCATGATGTATTCGTCGTACGGGATACCGAGCACGTGTGCGCCGCCCAGCGCGTAGGCCCGGCCCGGCGTGCCGATCGGCGGGGCGGTACCCGCGACGGGCGGTGTGGGTGGCGGGTTCTCGTCGGCGGATGCGATACCGAACCCGAGACATCCGGCGGCGCCCAGGGTGGTCAGCGCGGTGCCGAACGCGAGTAGTCGCTTCATGTGTCGGTCACACACCCCCGCCCGTTCGACTGCCCTGCCCCGAGACCTTACTCCGCAAACTCATGCCCCTCAGGCGTCCAGCCGGACGAACTGGTCCTGGCGGTACTGCTCGGCGCATGCGGCGCGGCGGATCTTGCCGCTCGTGGTGGTGGGGATAGACCCGGACGGCACCAGCACGAGATCGGCGACGCTGAGGCCGTGGGCGTTGGAGATCGCGGCGGTGACCTCACTCTTGACCTCACCGAGCCGGCGGGTGGCGTGCTCGTCGCGGTCGGCGGGCTGCTTGAGTTCGATCACGGTGACCAGCTCCTCTGTGCTGCGCACCGGCACCGAGATCGCGGCGACCCGGCCGCGGGTGATCGCCTGCACCGTGGCCTCGATGTCCTCCGGATAGTGGTTGCGCCCGCGGATGATCAGCAGATCCTTGATCCGGCCCACGATGAACAGTCCTCCGTCGTGGAGGAAGCCCAGATCGCCGGTGCGCAGCCAGGGCGCGTCGGCGGTACCCGGCGACGGGTCGACGATCGCGGCGCCGAAGACGTCCTGTCCGGCGGGCGGTTCCCGCCAGTAGCCCTCGGCGACGTTGTCGCCGTGCACCCAGATCTCACCGATGACGTCCGGCGGGCATTCGCGGCGGGTCTCGGGGTCGACGATGCGCAGCGACGGGGACGCCGGCACCTGGTATTCGACCAGAGCGGTGACCTTTCCGGCGGACGGGCCGCGCCGGGGCGCGCACGGCAGCACCCGGCCCGCACCCAGTTCGGCGGCGTCGAAGTACGACGCGGGCGCGGCCTCGTTCCAGGTGCTCGTCGCGACGAACACCGTCGCCTCGGCCAGACCGTAGGCCGGGCGCATCATGTGGTCACGGAAATTGAAGTGCGCGAACCGATCCACGAAGCGGTGCAGTGTCGCCGGCTCGACGCGTTCGGCGCCGCTGATGATGCCCACCACCCCGCCCAGGTCCAGTCCGGCCAGATCGTCGTCGCTGGTCTTGCGAGCCGCCAGGTCGAACGCGAAGTTCGGCGCGGAGGACCACGCGTGCGGGTTCTCGGCCAGCGCGCGCACCCAGCGGGCCGGCCGCTCCAGGAATGCGACCGGGCTGGTCAGCTCGGCGCGGCGGCCGCACAGGATCGGTGCGCACACACCCAGCACCAGGCCCATGTCGTGGTAGAAGGGCAGCCACGACACGAGCGTGGCGTCCGGCGGCAGCGGGGCCCGCGCGAAGAAACTGCGCATCAGCTGCTCGAAGTTCACCGTCAGGTTGCGGTGCGAGATCATCACGCCGGTCGGCCGACGGGTGGAGCCAGAGCTGTACTGCAGGTAGGCGATGCTCGGAATATCCTGCGGTGCAACGGTTTCGACGGTTTCGAGGGCGTTGGCGCCGACGGCGGCCAGAGCCGGGGCGTCGACCTCGACGACGGTCGGCGCCGCCTGCCGCGGTGACCGGGTGAGGTGGTCGGCCATGTCATCGGCGACCGCCGCGGTGGTCAGCACGACCGCCGGTTCGGTGTCGGCGAGGATCGGCCCCAGCCGGTCGTCGGTGGATCCGCGGTGCGGCAGCGGCAGCGGGACCGCGACCAGCCCGGCCTGCATGGCGCCGAGAAACCCCAGGATGTAGTCCAGCCCCTGTGGGGCCAGGATCACGGCGCGGTCACCGACCGCGCCGTGGCGGCGGATCGCCGCGGCCACGTTCATGGTGCGCCGGGCCAGCTGCGACCACGTCAGGCTCTCGGGCACCCCGCCCGGATCGTCGAGATAGTCGGTGAAGGTGAAGGCGATGTCGTCGGGGCGCATGCTGGCGCGTCCGTGCAGCATCGACAGGATGGTCGACGAGGTCACATCGGGTCCGCGGCCGGCACGAGTCGTAGTTTCACACACCTCACCCATGCGCACCGACCCGGTCGTTTCGGGGCTCGGTCACCCGCGACGGCCACCAGTTCGCACGCCCGACCAGGGCGGCGATGGCCGGCACCGTGATGGTGCGGACCACGAAGGTGTCCAGCAGGATCCCGACCCCGATCACGAAACCGCCCTGGACGACGATGCCGATGCTGGCGAACAGCAGCCCGGCCATGGAAGCGGCGAAGATCAGCCCCGCCGCGGTGATCACCCCGCCGGTGGAACTCAGGGTGCGGATCACGCCGTAGCGCACGCTGTGCGGGGACTCGTCGCGCAGCCGCGACACGAACAGCATGTTGTAGTCGGCTCCCACCGCGACGAGCACCACGAACGCCAACGGCGGCACGCTCCAGTGCAATTGCTGTCCGAGCAGCATCTGGAACACCAGCACCCCGATGCCGATCGCCGCGAAGTACGACACCACCACCGAACCGACCAGATACAGCGGGGCGATGACCGACCTCAGCAGCACGGCCAACGTCAACAGCACCACGATCAGGGTGACGATGATGATGAACCGGATGTCGCGTTCGTAGTAGTCGCGGGTGTCGCGCAACGCGGCGGGGAAGCCGCCCATCGAGATCGTCGCGTCGGCCAGGGTGGTGTTCGGCTGTGCGCCCCGGGCGATGTCGCTGATGGCGTTGACCTGATCCATCGCATCGGGGCTGAACGGGTTGAGCTCGGTCTGCACCAGGTACCGCACCGAGTGGCCGTCCGGGGAGATGAAAGCCTCGGCGGCCTTCTGGAACTCCACCGCGCCCAGCACCTCGGCGGGGATGTTGAACCCGGCCATCGACGAGGCCGCCGCGTCGTTGCGCATCGTCAGCAGGAACGTCGACGCCTGGTCCAGGCCGGCGGCCATCACCTTCACCTGCTCGACGAGTTCGTCGACACCGCCGGCCACCTGCCGGCTCCCGCTGGCCAGCCGGTCGGCGCCCTGCCGGACATCGCGCAGACCGGTCTGCGCGCCGCTCGGCGAGTCCAGGCCCAGCTCGTCGACGGCTTTGACGATGTTGGTCATCGCGGAGTTCAGCGTCGCGACCGTCGCGTTCAGCGACTGCCGGTCGTCCAGCCCCTCCAGATCTCCGGCCAGGGTGTTGATCCGCTCGAGCCGGCCGTCCTCGCGCGCGTCCATCAGCCGCTGGAACTGCATGCGGGTGTTGACGCACGACGGGTTCGCGTCGCAGACCGCGTTGCCGTTCAGCGCCACCAGGACCGGGCCGATCCAGCCGAACATGTCCCGCACCGCGGCGACGTTGATGCCCATCGACAGCCCGAGCTCGTTGACGCTCTGAACCAGCTTGGCCGCCGTCTCGACGTCGCGGACCAGCCGCTCGCCGCCGTACTCGACGCGCACCTTGGTGACCGCGTCGAGCAGCGTCTGCAGGCTCGGTGCGATCCTGTCGACCTGGGCGCGTACGTCCCCGAGGGTGTCGGCCAGCGTGGTGGCGCCGTCGGCCAGCGTGTTGAGGTCGTCGGTGCGCTCGCCGATCTGGGCCGAGCCCGCGGCCAACCGGTCCCCGACGATGCCGGCCTGGAAGGTGGCCCGGAACTCGGCCGGGACCTCGCCGAGCGGCCGGGTGACACCGCTGACCAGCCCGATGTCCGGCAGTTGCGCGATACGCGAGGCCATCTGCTCCAGATCCGCCAGTGCCTGCGGGCTGCGAAGGTCGCGCGGCGACTGCACCAGGATGTACTGCGGGATGGACTGGCTGATCGGGAAGTGCCGCTCCAGCGCGGCGTAGCCGATCGAGCTCGGCGCCGACGCCGAGACCGCTTTGCGGTCGTCGTAGTTGAACTGCGCGAAGATCGCACAGCCCGCCAGCAGCAGGAGCACCAGGACGCTGGCGACCAGATGCTGCACCGGCCGGCGCACGATCCGGATACCGGACCGCCGCCACCACTGCGTGGTGAGTTCCCGGCGCGGCTTGACCCAGCCGCGCGGCCCCGCCAGCACGAGGATCGCGGGCAGCAGCGTCATCCCGGCCAAATACGCGACGCCGACGCCGATCGCCGCCGCCACCCCGATCGTCTTGAACACGCCCATCTGCGCGAAGTTCATGACCAGGAAGGTGATGCCCACGGTCGCTGCGGAGGCGGTGATGACCTTGCCGATGGAGACCATCGCCGACTTCACCGCGTCGTCGAAATCGGCGCCCGACCGCAGGAAGTCGTGATAGCGGCTGATCATGAACACCGCGTAGTCGGTGCCCGCCCCGGCCATGATCGCGCTCAGGAACACGATGGACTGGTTGGACACCCCCGAGCCGGTCAACTCCGAGTAACCGGCCACCACGCCCTGGGCGATCAACAGCGACGACCCGATGGTCACCAGCGGCAGCAGCATGGTGACCGCGCTGCGGTACACCAGCAGCAACACACCCAGCACCAGCACCGCGATCGCGATCTCGATGGGCAGTCGGTCCTGTTCACCGGCGACGGTGAGGTCGGCGACCGTGGCCGCGGGACCGGTCAGATGCACCTCCAGGGGCCCGTCGCCGAGGTGGTGTTCGACGACATCGGCGACCCGGTTGAAGGAGTCGAACGCCCGCGGGGTGCCGAGCTCCCCTTCCAGACTGACCGGCAGCACCCAGGTGGTCTTGTCCTCACTGGTCAGGAACTGACGCAGCTGGGGGGTGCTGATGAAGTCCTCCACCGACACCACGTCGGTGACGTCGTCGCGCAGTGCGTCGACCACCTCGCGGTAGGTGACCTCGTCGGCAGGCTCCAGGCCGCCCTCGTTGATGAACGCGACGACGAGCAGGTTGTCCGAGCCCGGCTCCTGGAACGCCTCGGCCATCTTGCGGGCCGTGACACTCGAGGGCGCGTCGGCGGGCAGGATCACCAGCGGGTGCCGCTCGGCCATCTCGCCCAGCGACGGGAACGACATCGGCAGCGCAAGGGCCAGCGCGACCCAGACCCCGATCACCGCCCAGGGCCACCGCACCACCACATCGGCTAGCCGCCGCATATCGCCCTCACTCCCGCTGCCACGCTAAGCGACGCGCCCCCAGTGCCCGGTGTCGGCGACGAGCGCGCACACGGACTTCATCGCCAGCAGGTAACGGGTGACAGATTTCTTGGCGACCGGATTGTCGGGATGCATGATCGCCATGGCCGTGCCTTCGCCGTAGCGGAAGATGTACACAGTCAGCTGATAAGAGAATCGGCCGTCCGGATAGATGCCGATATTGTTCGCCAGGCCCATCTCACCGGCGGCAAGAATGGCGTTGAGCGGGGCAGCGCCGCCGTGCAGGAAATTCGATACCGGAAAATTGGGCTCCGGCCATTTCAGCCACGGCGCCAACTCCAGTACCCGGTAATACGGCACCTTGGCCATGTTCAGATTCGAGTCGAATGCGGTCTGCGCCGACCACGCGGCTTCGGCGAACGACGCCGCGCCGATCGGAATGGTGATCGGGATCAGCCCGGTGAACCAGCCCTGAGTCATGAAATTGTCCGACGCCGAACGCGAATCCCGGGGTGTCAGGCCGTAATACGTCAACGCGCCGGTCAGCTCGTGCTCCACCTGGGCCAGGCCTGCGAACAGGCCGCCGACGAACCGCGCTCCTGCGGCGGTGCAGGCGGCTTCGAAGCGTTCGGTCTGCGCCGCGTCCAGCAGCATCTCCGACGTCATGTCGCTGCGGACCGAATCCAGCGGATTGCCCAACGGAAGCGGGAATTCGGGGAATCCGCCATTATTGTTCTCGGCGAATTCGATCCAGGCCTGCACCTCGGGCGAATCCAGGGTCAATTCCGAGGTGTGTGCGCGCTCCCTGACGCAGAAATCGTCGAAACTGCCGGCATCGGGAAGTGTCAGCGCCTGACCGCCGCCGCTGAGCGCCGAATACATCCCGTTCGCCTCCAGCATGGTGGTGCCGATCAGCGTGGCGTCCCCGTGGACGTGGTCCATGGCGGCGAAGAATGTGAAATGCCCGTCGTTCTGAATCACCCCGAACGTGAAACAGCCCCATTCCAGTGGGCTCGGAATGGCCACCACGTGGTCGCGGATCTGATCGACAGTCATGGTGCCGTGATCGACGGGCACGAACTCGATGTCGGCGGGGTCTTCAAGCGCATGCCGGACGAAGCCCCCGTCCTCACCGGGCGCGAACCAGCTACGGAAAGTGTCGTGGCGGCGCAGGTAGGCGTTCACCGCATGGTCCATCGCCGCGATGTCGCACTGGCCGGGCACCTCGCAGCTGGCGATGATCTGGCGGGAGAACGTCAGCCCGGCGGTGGTGCGCTCAGAGTAATTGCGCAGATGCTGGCCCTGCATGTAGCTGACCGGCACGGTGCTGCGCGGCGCCTGCCGTGCCTTGTTTAGCGCCGCGGCCGTCGGATGCCAGGACGTGACAGCCCCTGAGCTGAGCGACCATTCGTCAAGTGCGCCAACCGTGATCTTGCCGATGCGCAAGACTTGACCCTCCCGATACTTCCCGCCCGACCGCCTCAAGATCAAGGAATCGGCCCGTTGCCGGATCAACATACTCCGGCCCGGCCCGTGGTTGCCGGCCTAGGGCATATCCCCTGCCGGCAACCGCACACTGTGCGGGGGTCCGTGCCATAGTGTCCGACGGGGGAAGTGGGTCTTCACGCGCGACAGGTGTCCGCAGGGTCGCATTTCACCGTCGATGCAAGGAGGTCAGCGGCATGGATTCCGGTGGACAACGGAACGACCCGGCCCCACGGTTCGCGATCATCGGCTACGCCGCGCGGTTTCCCGGCGCCTCGGACGCCGACGAGTACTGGGACGTGCTGCGCGAGGGTCGCGACGCGATCTCGGAGGTGCCGGGCGACCGCTGGGACGTCGACGAGTTCTTCGACCCGGACCCCGCTACCCCCGGCAAGGTGGTGACCCGCCGCGCGGGCTTCGTCGACGACGCCACCGGCTTCGACGCGCCGTTCTTCGGCATGTCGACCCGCGAGGTCCGTCTGATGGACCCGCAGCACCGCATGCTGCTGGAGACCGCCTGGCGTGCCGTCGAGCACGCGGGCATCGCGCCGACCTCGCTGGCCGACAGCGACACCGGCGTGTTCGTCGGGCTGGCCACCCACGACTACCTGGGGATGGCCTCCGACGAGCTGACCTATCCCGAGATCGAGGCCTACATGGCCATCGGGACCTCCAACGCGGCCGCTGCGGGCCGGATCAGCTACCGGCTGGGGCTGCAGGGACCCGCCGTCGCCGTCGACACGGCGTGCAGCTCGTCGTTGGTGGCGATTCACCAGGCCTGCCAGACGCTGCGCCTCGGCGAATGCGACCTCGCGCTGGCCGGCGGTGCGAACGTGCTGCTCACCCCGGCCACCATGATCACGTTCTCCAGCGCGCACATGCTCGCCCCCGACGGCCGGTGCAAGACCTTCGACGCGTCCGCCGACGGCTACGTGCGCGGCGAGGGCTGCGGCGTCATCGTGATCAAGCGCCTCGAGGACGCCTTGGCCGACGGTGACCGGATCCGCGCGGTGATCCGCGGCAGCGCGGTGAACCAGGACGGCGCGTCGGGCGGCCTGACCGTGCCCAATGGTGTTGCGCAGCAGCGGGTTATCGCCGACGCGCTTCGACGCGCCGGCGTCGAGCCCGGCGAGGTGGGCTACCTGGAGGCGCACGGCACCGGCACCTCGCTGGGCGACCCGATCGAGGTCCAGGCCGCGGGTGCGGTGCTCGGGAGCGGACGCGAACCGGGACGTCCGCTGCTGATCGGTTCGGCGAAGACCAACATCGGGCACCTGGAGGCCGCGGCGGGCATCGCCGGCGTGCTGAAGGTCGTGCTGGCGCTGGAACACGCGACGCTGCCCAAACACCTGAACTTCCAGACCCCGTCGCCGCACATCCCGTGGGACCGGCTCGCCGTGGAGGTGGTCACCGAGACCATGCCGTGGGAGACCGACGGCAGGCCCCGCATCGCCGGGGTCAGTTCGTTCGGTTTCGCCGGCACCAATGCCCACGTCATCCTCGAAGAGGCGCCGGATCAGACCACCGGACCCGCGCCGGTACCCGAACCGGAGCGGTTCGGGGTGCTGCCGCTGTCGGCGCGCACTCCCGCCGCGTTGCTGGCGCTGGCCGGGCGGTACCGCAGCTGGCTGCAGGACCATCCGGAGGCCACCCTGGCCGACGTGTGTTTCACCGCCGGCGCGGCGCGGGCGCACCTGGAGCACCGGGCCGCCGTGGTGGCCGACTCGCGGGACTCCGCGGTGGATCTGCTCGGCGCGCTGGCCGACGACCGCCCGGCCCCCGGCCTGGTGCGGGGTGAGTCCTACGAGGCGCCGAAGACGGCGTGGCTGTTCACCGGTCAGGGCAGCCAGTATCCGGGCATGGCCCGCGAGCTGTTCGACACCGAGCCGGTGTTCGCCGACACCGTGCGTCAGTGCGCGGATGCCGTCGCCGATGTGCTCGAAAAGCCGCTTCTGGAAGTAATTTTCGCGGCCGACAGCCCGGACGCCGAAGAGGCGCTGCGACAGACGAGTTACGCCCAGCCGGCGCTGTTCGCGGTGGAGATGGGCCTGGCCCGGCTCTGGCAGTCCTGGGGTCTGGAACCGGACGTGGTGCTCGGGCACAGCGTCGGCCAGTACTCGGCCGCCTGCGTCGCCGGGGTGTTCAGCCTCACCGATGGTGCCCTGCTGATGGCCGAACGCGGACGGCTCTTCGGTAGCCTGCCCGCCGGCGGCCGCATGGCCGCGGTGTTCACCGCCGCCGACCGTGTCGAGGCCCTGACCGACGAGTTCCCCAGCCTCTCGGTCGCCGCCTACAACGGCGCCAACACCGTATTGTCCGGTCCTGCCACGGATCTGGAGCAGGCGGTGGCACGCCTGGCCGCCGACGGCGTGCGGTGCGACTGGCTGGACACCAGCCACGCATTCCACTCGGCACTGCTCGACCCGATCCTCGACGAATTCGAGTCCTACGCGCAGCAGTTCACTTTCGCTGCGCCGCAGCGCATTCTGATCGACAACCGCACCGGCGCGGCGCTGGGCCGCAGCGTCCGACTCGACGGCGCCTACTGGCGCAGGCACGCCCGGCAGCCGGTGCAGTTCGCCGCGAGCGTGCGCACGCTGGCAGAGCTGAACTGCAAGACGCTTGTGGAGATCGGACCGCGCCCGGTGTTGACCGCCGCGGCGCTCGGCGCCTGGCCCGACCCGGCCACCAGCCCGCGCGTGATCGCGTCGTTGCGGCGCAACACCGCAGATCACCGCCAGATCACCGAAGCGCTCGCCGACGCCTACGTGATGGGCCACCTGCCCGACTTCGCGGCAATGCGCCGCCCGCACGCGCGCAAACTCGACCTGCCGACCTACCCGTTCGAGCATCGCCAGTACTGGTTCTCCGAGAACCGGGACCGTCCCGAGGCGGCGCGGTTCTCCGCCGCGCGCACCGAGACCGTCCGCCTGCTCGAGGACGGCCACATCGACGAACTCGCGACACTGCTGGGCAGCCCGGCCTCCGACGACCACACCGTCGATGTACTGAACAGGCTTGCCGCACAACATAATCAGCAACGCGCCGGGCAATCCGTGGCCGACGACCGCTACCACATCCGCTGGGACATCGCCGCGGTCGCGTCCTCCCGGGACACCGCCACGTGGATCCTGGTCGGCGAGGAGAACGAGACAGTCCGGCCGCTGCTCGACGCGCTGTCTGCGCGTGGCCACCAGCACAGCTTCGTCGCGCCGCCGATGTCCGACGCGGAGGAGACCAAACTCGTCGACGCATTCCGCGCGGCCGCAACCGAGGATTCGCCGCTGCGGATCCTGCACGTCGCGGCGCTGGACGCCGACACCGCACCGTCGATGCGCTCGCTGCTGCGGATGCAGCACCGCATCCTCGGCGGCACCCGCCGCTTGTTCCGCGCCGCGGCCGCAGCCGAACTACGCACCCCCATCTGGCTGGTGACCCGCGGCGGCCAACGTGTCCTCGACGCCGACTCGGTCGCACCCGATCAGACCGCGCTGTGGGGCTTCGGCCGCGCCGCAGCGCTGGAGCTGCCGCAGTTGTGGGGCGGGCTGGCGGATCTGGGCGAAGGCTCTGCCGAGGAATGGCACCGTCTGCTCGACCAGGTGTCGGCCGTGCCCGACTCCGCGCTCAGGGAAGACCAGGTGGCGCTGCGCGGCCAGGCGCTCTACGTGCCCCGGCTCGTCCGCCGGACCACAGCGCCGGGCGGGCAGCTGCTGCACCTGCGCGGCGACGCCACCTACCTGGTGACCGGCGGCCTGGGCTCGATCGGTCTCGAGATCGCCGGATACCTTGCCACGCACGGCGCCCGGCATCTGGTGCTGACCAGCCGCCGCGCCCCCGGTGAGGAGGCGCAGCGCCGCATCGACGCGCTGAGCGAACAGCACGCCTGCGAGGTGCGCGTGTTCACCGCCGACGTCGCCGACGCGCACGACGTCGCCCGGCTGCTGGGCACGATCGCCGCCGAACTGCCGCCGCTGGCCGGCATCGTGCACGCGGCAGGGGAGGTCGGCACCACTGCGCTGAGCACCCTGGACGACGCCGAGGTGGACCGCGTGTTCGCCGGGAAGGTCTGGGGGGCCTGGCACCTGAGCGAAGCCGCGGCCGATCTGCGCCTGGACTTCTTCCTCAGCACCTCCTCGATCGCGTCGGTGTGGGGCGGCTTCGGCCAGACCGCCTACGGCGCAGCCAACGCGTTCCTCGACGGGCTGGCATGGCGCCTGCGCGAACAGGGCATCACCGGGTTCAGCGTCAACTTCGGCCCGTGGTCGGCGGGCATGGCCGATGCGCAGTCCCGGGCGCGGCTGGACCAGCGCGGCATCCGGACGCTGTCCCCCACCGACGCACTGGCGGGCCTGGCCGATGTCGCGACGTCGGCCGACACCGTGCAGGGAGTCGTGGCGCGCATCGACTGGGCCCGGTTTCTGCCGCTCTACCAGCAGACCGGGCGTCGGGCGTTCCTCGCCGAGCTCGAGCGCGAGGTGCCCGACGCGGTACCGGTACCGACCCCTTCCGGGACCACACCGCTGGTCGAGCGACTCACCAATGCGCCTGTGCAGCAACGCCGCAAGCTGCTCACCGACTATCTGCGCGACGCGGTCGCCGAGATCACCCGTGTCGATGCCGCCGAGATCCGGGAGGAAGCCGGGTTTTTCGACCTGGGCATGGACTCGTTGATGGCGGTCGAACTGCGGCGCCGCATCGAGCAGGGCGTGGGCAAGGACATCCCCGCCACGCTGGCGATGGACCATCCCCGGCTCTCGGACGTGGCCGATTACCTGCTCGGTGAGGTTCTCGGACTCGCCGAGCAGACCAAGGCGGCGCCGCTGCCGGTCACCGCGGTGCCGCGCACCGACGACCCCATCGCGATCGTCGCGGTGTCGTGCAGATTCCCGGGTGCGCCCGACCCGGAGGCGTTCTGGGAGGTGCTGGCCGGCGGGGTCGACGCGATCCGGGAGGTTCCCGAGGACCGGTTCGACATCGACGAGTACTACGACCCCGACCCGGACGCGGCCGGAAAGACCTACACCCGCTTCGGCGGATTCCTGGACGGCATCGACGGATTCGATCCCGAGTTCTTCGGCATCTCCCCGCGCGAGGCGGTCTGGATCGAACCCCAGCAGCGGCTGATGCTCGAAACCGTCTGGGAGGGCCTGGAGCGAGCCGGGTACGCCCCGGCCGCGTTGCGCGGCAGCAGAACCGGCGTATTCGTCGGTGTCGCCGCCAACGAGTACGCGCACCTGTTGTCCGCGGAATCGATCGACAAGATCGAACCCCACTTCATCACCGGCAACGCGCTCAACGCGATCTCGGGCCGCGTCGCGTTCGCGCTGGGTCTGGAAGGCCCCGCGGTGGCCGTCGACACCGCGTGCAGTTCGGCGCTGGTCGCCGTGCACCAGGCCTGCCAGGCGCTGAAGTCCGGTGACTGCGACATGGCACTGGCCGGCGGCGTGAACGTGCTGCTGAGCCCGGTCCCGGTGGTCGCCGCGTCCCGCGCACGGATGCTCTCGCCGGTCGGCCGGTGCAAGACCTTCGACGCGTCGGCCGACGGCTATGTGCGCAGCGAAGGTTGCGGCATCCTGGTCCTCAAGCGGCTCAGCGACGCCGAGCGTGACGGCGACCGGATCTGCGCGGTCATCCCGGCCAGCGCGGTCAACCAGGACGGCGCGTCCAGCGGTCTGACCGTGCCCAACGGCGGTGCGCAGCAACGGCTCATCGCTGCCACGCTGGCTCGGGCCGGGCTGAGCGGCGGCGACGTCGACTATCTGGAGGCGCACGGCACCGGCACCCCGCTGGGAGATCCCATCGAGGTCGCAGCAGCAGCCGCCGCCTACGGCGCCGCCCGCGACGTGGACCGGCCGCTGCTGATGGGATCGGTCAAGAGCAACATCGGGCACACCGAATCCGCTTCCGGCGCAGCGGGTCTGATCAAGGTCGTGTTGTCCCTCCAGCACCAGGTGCTGCCGAAGAGCCTGCACTTCGACAACCCGTCACCGCACATCCCTTGGGACACACTGCCGGTGCGTGTCGTCGCCGAGCCGACACCCTGGGAGACCGACGGACGGCCCCGCCGCGCCGGGGTCAGCTCCTTCGGGTTCACCGGCACCAACGCGCACGTCCTCGTCGAGGAGGCGCCCGCCCGGCCCGCACCCGTCATCGACGACGAGCAGCCGGGCACCACCGAGCAGGCACCGGTTCACGTCCTGCCACTGTCGGCGCGGTCTCCGGAGGCTCTGGTGAGCCTGGCGCAGCGCTACCAGTCCTGGCTCTGCGCCCATCCGGAGGCCAACCTGGCCGACGTGTGCCTGACCGCCGGAACGGGCCGTTCCCACTTCGAGCAGCGCGCCGCGCTGGTGGTGGATTCGGTCGACGCGGCCCGGCAGGGACTGGCCGAGCTGGCCGAGAACCGGCTGCGCCCGGGCGTCGTCCGCGGCGAGCACACCCATCGGCCGGTGACGGCGTGGCTGTTCACCGGCCAGGGTAGCCAGTACCCCGGCATGGCGCGCGAATTGTTCGACACCGAGCCGGTTTTCGCCGAGACGGTGACGGCGTGCGCGGAGGCCGTCGCAGACATCCTGCCGCTGCCGCTGACCGAGGTCGTGTTCGCCACCGACCGGGAGACCGGCGGAAAGGCCGGAGAACGGTTGCGGCACACGTCGTTCGCGCAGCCGGCGCTGTTCGCCGTGGGGATGGGCCTGGCCCGGCTGTGGCAGTCGTGGGGCATCGAACCCGACGTGGTACTGGGACACAGTGTCGGCCAGTACGCCGCCGCGTGCGTGGCCGGCGTGTTCAGCCTCACCGACGGTGCCCGGCTGATGGCCGAACGCGGCCGGATGTTCGGCAGCCTCCCCACCGGCGGCCGGATGGTGGCGGTGTTCACCGACGCCACCCGCGTCGAACAGGCCGCCGGTGGGTTCGCGCGGGTGTCGGTGGCCGCCTACAACGGACCCAACACCGTGCTCTCCGGCCCGGGTGAGGAGCTGGAACAGATCGTCTCCCGGTTCAGCGAGGACGGGATCCGCTGCACCTGGCTGGAGACCAGCCACGCCTTCCACTCCGAGCTGCTGGATCCTGTACTCGACGAATTCGAGGCCTACGCCTCGCGATTGGAATACGCCACGCCGACCATGCCGCTGGTGTGCAACCGCACCGGGACGGTGCTGACGGCCCAGACCCCGCTCGACGCGCAGTACTGGCGCAAGCATTCCCGCCAGCCCGTGCAGTTCGCGGAGAGCGTGCGCACGGTGGCGGCACTGGGCGCCACCGTGCTGATGGAGATCGGACCGCAACCGGTACTCACCGGCGCCGCGGTGCAGGTATGGCCGGAGCACCTGGCCGCGCCGCGGGCGATCGTGTCCCTGCGTAAGGGCATCGATGATCGGCGGCAGATCGCCGACGCGCTCGCCGCGGCCTACGTCGGCGGTCACCGGCCCGATTTCGCTGTGCTGCATCGCCGCCCGTCCCGCCGGCCGGTACTGCCCACCTACCCCTTCCAGCGCCGCCGGTTCTGGCCGAGGACGAGCGGGCTCGCCGTCGACGGCGGGACCGGTGCCGCGGCATCGGGGATCCTGGGCGGAGCCAAAGATCTGGCCTCGGGTGACACCGTCTACACCAGCAGGCTGTCCGTCAGATCGCAGCCATGGCTGTCCGACCACGTCATCTACGGCACCGTCGTGGTTCCCGGCGCGACGTACGCGGCGATGGCGTTGGCCGCCGTCGGCACCCCGGCACGCGCCAGGGACATCTTCTTCTACGAGCCGATCATCCTGCCGGAGAAGACTTCCCGTGAGGTGCAGCTGACCCTGCGCCCGCTGACCGATGCCGGGTCGTGGACGTTCCAAGTGCACAGCCGGCCCTACGGCGTCCGCGACGCCGAGTGGTCGTTGAACGCCGAGGGCACCGTCGCGGCCGGCATGGGCGACGACGAACCGGTCGGGCAGGACTCCGACCCGGTCGACGAGGCCATCGAGCGCCTGGAACGCATGCGCCCCCAGGAGCTGTTCGAAACGTTCGCCGACCTGGAGCTGGCCTGGGGACCGACCTGGTCGGGCTCGCTGAAGTCGCTGTGGCTCGGCGACGGTGAGGCGATCGGCGACATCCTCGTCGGTGAGGAACTCGCCGAACAGTTGGCCACCGAACCGATGCACCCGGTGCTGATGGACCTGTGCACCGGTGTCGCGTTCCCGGCGTTCCCGGCGCTGCTGGCCGCCGAGCAGGGTGTCAGCGACCTGTTCCTGCCGTTGAGGTACGGGCAGGTTGTGCTGCGCGACAAGATGCCGCGCCGGTTCTACTGCCGCGCCCGGTGGCACGCCGCGGCGCTGGACAACGAAACCCAGGTGTTCGACCTCGATTTCGTCGACCGGGACGGTCGCATCCTCGGCGGCATCCGCGAGTTCACCGTCAAGCGCGCCCCGCGGGAGGCGCTGCTGCGCGGCCTCGGCGGTGACGCCACCCGGCTGCTCTACACCCTGGGCTGGCACGAGGTGCCCGCGCCGGCCGATGCCGGCGCACCGGCCGGCACCTGGCTGATCGCCGGATTCGACGAGCTGGCCTCCGCCGTTCCCGGCTGTATCGCGTGGCACCGCGACACCGATACCGAACCGCTGGGCGAGGTGCTGAGCCAGGCACACGCGAAGGGTGTGCCGTTCTCCGGTGTCGTGTGGCGCAGCAGCGCGGCGAGCGCCGGTGAGTCCAGTGCCGACGTTCAGGCGCGGATCGAGGCCGAGATCGGTCACCTGCTCAGCGCGGTGCACACGCTGCAACGCGGCGCACAGGACGGCGGCGTGAAGCTGCCCGGCGGGCTGTGGGTCGTCACCGAGCGGGCCGTGGCCTGTGAATCCGGTGAGCCGGTCGACCCCGTGCAGGCCGCACTATGGGGCTTCGGACGCACCACGGCCAACGAGGAACCCGGCCTGCGGTGGCGGCTGGTCGACTGCGACGGTTCACCGGAAGCGGTGCGCGCGCTGGCCGGCCTGCTGGCAGCACCGGTCGACGAGCCGGAACTCGCAGTGCGCCAAGGGAAGTTGCTGGCGTCCCGGCTGTTGCCGTGGTCGCGCAGCGGCCACCTCACGGTGCCACGCTCCGCGGACTTCGTGCTGGCTCCGACCGAGCGCGGCGCGATCGACAACCTGCGGCTCACCGAGACCGAAGTTCCGCCGCCTGCCGAAGGTTACGTGCAGGTGCGCGTCGAGGCCGCGGGGTTGAACTTCCGCGACGTGCTCAACGTGCTGGGGCTGTACCCGGGCGACCCGGGACCGATCGGCGGCGACTTCGCCGGTACGGTGACCCAACTCGGCAGCGGCGTCACCGGACTCGACGTGGGCCAGCGGGTCTACGGGTTCATGCAGGGCGCGTTCTCCAGCCGCTTCAACGTCCCGGCGCAACTGCTGGCGCCGATCCCCGACGGGGTCGGCGCGGTGGAGGCGGCCACCATCCCCGCCGCAGCGTTGACCACCCGGCTGGCGTTCGACTGGGCGCAGCTGAAACCGGGTGACCGGGTGCTCATCCACGCCGCCAGCGGCGGGGTCGGACTGGCCGCCATCCAGATGGCCCAGCAGCACGGCGCGACCGTGTTCGCCACCGCCAGCACCTACAAGCGGGCGACGCTGCACAGGATGGGTGTGCAGTACGTCTACGATTCGCGCAGCACCGATTTCGCCGACCAGATCCTGGACGACACCGACGGCGCCGGCGTGGATGTGGTGCTCAACAGCCTGACCAACGAAGGGTTCATCGAGGCCACGGTGCGGGCCACCGCGCGCAACGGTCGCTTCGCCGAGATCGCCAAACGCGACATCTGGACACCCGAGCAGATGGCTGCCGCCCGGCCCGACATCTCCTACGAGATCGTCGCACTCGACGTCACCACGCTGCAGGATCCGGAACGCATCCGCACGCTGCTGACCGAGGTGTCCGACGGCCTGGAGCGGGGCGAGTGGCGGCCGCTGCCCGCCGAGGTCTACCCGTTGACCGAGGCCCGGGCCGCGTTCCGCCGTATGCAGCAGGCCCGCCACATCGGCAAGATCGTGTGCCAGATTCCCGCGCCGCTGCAGCCGCGGGCCGACCGCAGCTACCTGATCACCGGCGGTCTCGGCGCGATCGGTCTGCACACCGCGGCGCATCTGGCCCACCTGGGAGCCGGCGACCTCGTTCTCACGTCCCGGCGTGCACCCGACACCCACGCACAGCAGGTGATCGACGAGATCGTCGACCGCCACAAGTGCCGCGTACACGTGTTCACCGCCGACGTCGGGGACGAACACGAGGTGGCGACGCTGCTGAAGAGGATCCGCGCCGAACTGCCGCCGTTGGCGGGCGTGGCACATCTGGCCGGTGTGCTCGATGATGCGCTGCTCGCTGCGCAGGATCTGGACCGCTTCCGGAAGACGCTGGCGCCCAAAGCTTTCGGCGCTGATCACCTGGACCGCCTGACGCGGGAGGACGACCTGGACTTCTTCATCGTGTCGTCGTCGGTGTCCAGCGTGTTCGGGTCCCCCGGCCAGGCCAACTACGCGACGGCCAACGCGTTCCTCGACGGCCTCGTCGCGCAGCGGCGCGCGCACGGCCTGCCGGCCACCGGCGTGAACTTCGGCCCCTGGGCGCAGGGGGGCATGGCGTCCTCCGACGCGGCGACGGCGAACATCACCGCTCAAGGTTTGATCCCGTTGGAGCCGTCGGCGGCGCTGAGCGCGCTGGCCGAAGTCGTCGCCAACGGAACCGGTCAGGCCGCGGTGCTCAAGGCCAACTGGCAGCGCGCGGCGAAGGTGCTCGGCAGTTCCCGGCCCCCGATCCTCGACCTGGTACTGCCCCGCCCGGAGGGCGAGGTGACCGGGGACAGCGAGTTGCTGCGGCAGCTGCAGGAGATCCCGGTGCCGCAGCGCGCCGGTTTCGTGACCGAGTTCCTGCAGCGCGAGGTGCAGAACTTCCTGCGGTTGGCGCAGCCACCCGCGGCGTCCAGCCGGTTCCTGGACCTCGGCACGGACTCGTTGATGGCCATCGAGCTGCGCAACCGGTTGCACAGTCAGTTCGGCGGCGCGTTCACGATCAACGCGACCGCGGTGTTCGACTACCCGACCATCGGCGGGTTGGCCGAGTATCTGGTGGGCCAGCTGCCGGACGCGGAGACGGAGCCGGGGCCGACCACGCCGACCCCGGAGCAGGACTGAGACACCGCATCGCCACGGTGCGCACCTGGCCTGGTCGGGTTCGCACTGTGCCGTGAATTGCGCTGTGTGGCAGTTGAATTGACCGAAGGAGCGGGCATGACGAAATCAGTGTTCATCACCGGAGCGGCGACCGGGATCGGGCGTGCGACAGCGCTGCTTCTGGCCCAGCGCGGGTACCTCGTCGGCGGCTACGACATCGACGAGGACGGCGTAGGGCTACTCGCCGCGGACATCTCCGCGGTCGGCGGCAGGTCGGTGGTCGGGCACCTCGACGTCACCGACGCCGACGAGGTGGCGCAGCGGCTGGCCGAGTTCGTCGACGCCGCGGGAGGCCGGCTCGACGTGCTGATCAACAACGCGGGCCTGCTCAACGCCGGTCGTTTCGAGGAGATCCCGCTGCCGGTGCACCACCGTGAGATCGAGGTGAACGTCAAGGGCGTGGTCAACGGATTGCACGCCGCGTTCCCGTACCTGAAGAGCACCCGCCACGCGGTCGTGGTGAACCTGGCGTCCGCGTCGGCGATCTACGGCCAGGCCGAGCTGGCCAACTACAGCGCCACGAAGTTCTTCGTCCGCGCCATCACCGAGGCACTCAACCTCGAATGGGGACGCCATGGGATCCGCGTGATCGACATGTGGCCGCTGTACGTGAACACCGCGATGACCAAGGACGTCACGACCGGCACCACCCAGTCGCTCGGCATCCGGCTGACCGCGCAGGACATCGCGACCGACATCGTCGCCGCCGTCGAGGCCACCTGGCCTCGCCGGCTCGTCGCGCAGGTGCACTTCCCAGTGGGTGTACAGGCCAAGGCCCTGGCGCTGGGGGCGCGGTTCTCCCCGGCCTGGCTCACCCGGCTGGTGAACAAGGGACTGGCGGGAGGCTAACTCCAGCGGGTGGCTTCCACGTCCGGCGGCAGCGGCGGGTGCAGTGGCACGTCCAGACCGTCGTAGACGCCGGGCTTCTGGCCGGACAACCAGCTGATCGCCCCGAGCAGCCGGTTGGCCGCGGTGGCGTTGCCGCCGTCGGCGCGGGTGCCGCCGGGCACATCGGCGCGCGTCACGATGGTCAGTTGCGGGTCTCCGTCGACGATGACGCGATGATCACCCACTCCTTGATCGGGTTGCGGCCAGTGCGGCGCGCACGCCGGATCGATGCGGGTGATGTGCTCGACGACGACACGCTGTCTGCCGCCGGCCCAGCCGATCACGCGGAGAAAGAACGCCCCCTGGGTGCCCTTCTCGAAGTGACCCATGACGTTGTGGACCGACTCCTCCAGCGGTAGCCGCTCGACCTCCTCGGTGATCTCGTCGATCTCCAGGCCCAGCCCGCGTCCGATCAGCCGGATGTTGCCGCCCCACACCATCGTCGGGATGCCCGGCAGCAGCATCATCGGGGTCTCGTCCATCGACCCGCCGAAACCGCAGGACACCCGCACCGCGTAGGGCTGGTCGTAGGTCGAGTAGTCGAAGATCTCCTGGCAGGTGATGGTGTTGATCCCGGTGCACAGCCCGGCCGCGGTGACCGCGAGCGCGTCGTTGGCCCAGCCCGGGTCGACGCCGCTGACCAGCAGGGCGGCGCCGCCGTCGGCCGCGGCCGCGGTGAGCCGCTCCAGCCACTCCGGCGGTGCGGAGCGGGGGTCGTAGAGCGAATACAGCGACGGGGTGACGACGTGGGCGCCGGCACGCAGACACCGTTCGATGTCGGCGAGGGCCTCCTCGGGCCGGATGTCGCCGGAGGCCATGTAGGCAACCGCGTCGGAGCCGTCGAGCACCGCGTCCACGTCGGTGGTCGCCGCGATGCCCGTCGGCGCGCCGAGCCCGGCGAGAGTCGCCGCGTCCGTCCCGGCCTTCGCTTCGGACGAGGTGATCACCCCGGCCAGCCGCAGGCCCGGAAACCGGGTCAGCGACCGGATGGCGGTGGTCCCCATATTGCCCGTTCCCCATACCGCAACCGCCGTTGTCGCGCCCATCGTGACACCCTATCCGGGCTAAACGTGAGTATCATCACAGACCGCTGAAACGCCTGTTCACGACGGGTTTCGCGGCGAAATTCCCAGCCCGGCCAACCGCCTGGTTGGTGAACAGGCCGAAATTGCCCACACTCGTCTTGCGTTCAAGTTACCGGGCGGTATAGTCGAGCACAGTTACTGGTGGGTAACTTTGCCGACAAGTACCCAACCGCAGGTGGCGTTCTCAACGAGGAGGAACCCGTGAGCCATTACAAGAGCAATGTTCGTGACCAGGTATTCAACCTGTTCGAGGTCCTCGGCGTCGACAAGGCGCTGGGTCAGGGCAGCTACTCCGAGCTGGACGTCGACACCGCGGTAGAGATGCTGGGCGAGATGGCCCGTCTCGCCGAAGGTCCGATCGCCGCGTCCTTCGAGGACGGCGACCGCAACCCGCCGGTGTTCGACCCGAAGACGCACACCGTGACCCTTCCGGAGTCGTTCAAGAAGTCCGTCCGCGCGCTCGTCGAGGGCGGCTGGGACAAGATCAGCGTCAGCGAGGAGCTCGGCGGCATGCCGATGCCCCGCGCGCTGTCTTGGGCCTTGCAGGAGCACATCCTCGGCGCCAATCCCGCGGTGTACATGTACGCGATGGGCGCCGGATTCGCCGACATCTTCTACCACCTCGGCACCGAGGAGCAGAAGAAGTGGGCCAAGCTCGCCGCCGACCGCGGCTGGGGCTCCACCATGGTGCTCACCGAGCCGGACGCCGGCTCCGACGTCGGCGCCGGACGCACCAAGGCCGTCCAGCAGCCCGACGGCACCTGGCACATCGACGGCGTGAAGCGCTTCATCACTTCGGCCGACTCCGATGACCTGTTCGAGAACATCATGCATCTGGTGCTGGCCCGCCCCGAGGGCGCAGGCCCGGGCACCAAGGGTCTGTCGCTGTTCTTCGTGCCGAAGTTCCACTTCGATCCCGAGACCGGCGAGCCCGGCGAACGCAACGGCGTGTTCGTCACCAACGTCGAGCACAAGATGGGCCTGAAGGTCTCCGCGACGTGCGAGCTCTCCCTCGGTCAGCACGGCGTCCCGGCCGTGGGCTGGCTGGTCGGTGAGGTCCACGAGGGCATCGCGCAGATGTTCGACGTGATCGAGCAGGCCCGAATGATGGTGGGCACCAAGGCGATCGCGACGCTGTCGACCGGTTACCTGAATGCGCTGGAGTACGCCAAGGAGCGCGTCCAGGGCGCCGACCTCACCCAGATGACCGACAAGACCGCTCCGCGCGTGACCATCACGCATCACCCGGACGTCCGTCGCTCGCTGATGACCCAGAAGGCTTACGCCGAGGGCCTGCGCGCGCTGTACCTGTTCACCGCGACCCACCAGGACGCGGAGGTCGCCAAGACGCTGCACGGCATCGAGCCGGAGGTGGCGGTCAAGGTCAACGACCTGCTGCTGCCGATCGTCAAGGGCGTGGGCTCCGAGCAGGCGTACGCCAAGCTCACCGAGAGCCTGCAGACCCTGGGTGGTTCGGGCTTCCTGCAGGACTACCCGATCGAGCAGTACATCCGTGACGCCAAGATCGACTCGCTGTACGAGGGCACCACGGCCATCCAGGCGCAGGACTTCTTCTTCCGCAAGATCGTCCGCGACAAGGGTGTGGCCCTGGGCCACGTGGCCGGCCAGATCGAGCAGTTCGTCAAGGCCGAGACCGGCAACGGCCGGCTGAAGGCCGAGCGCGCGCTGCTGGCCACCGCGCTGGAGGACGTCCAGGGCATGGCCGCGTCGCTGACCGGCTACCTGATGGCCTCGCAGGAGGATCCCAAGAGCATCTACAAGGTGGGCCTGGGCTCTGTGCGCTTCCTGATGAGCGTCGGCGATCTGGTGATCGGCTGGCTGCTGCAGCAGCAGGCCGCGGTGGCCATCGAGAAGCTTGACGGTGGGGCGACCGGCGACGACCGCGCGTTCTACGAGGGCAAGGTCGCGGTGGCGTCGTTCTTCGCGAAGAACTTCCTGCCGTTGCTCACCAGCACCCGGTCCGTCATCGAGAACCTCGACAACGAGGTCATGGAACTGGACGAGGCCGCCTTCTAGACCCTTCCGCAGCCTCGGACCCAGGACGCCCCCGGATTCTTGCCGGGGGCGTCTTGCGCTGGCGGGGGTCTGGCCTCGGGGCGTCTGCGCTCTCGGGAGCATGTCCCACGCGCATCACATCCACGAATTTCAGCAAAAGTTCGAGAGGACCCCTGCAAAAGGTGGACTTCTGAGGCGGGTGTGCCTCGGGGCAGCTGAACCGCGGTATGCGCAGCTATTTCTTGACGCGTCGGCTTCTGGACATGTCCACCAGTCCGGCGGCCAGGAAACCGACGGCGACGACAGCCAGCGCGTTTCGGGACCAGCCGAGCCGGCCAGCGGCGAGCACCGCGAAGAAGGCCGCCCCGGCGACCATCGCCGCACCCCGGTACAGCCGCGTCCGGTGGCGACGCTTCGCCGGATTGGCTTCACGCGGGACGACGGCTGCGTACACAAGTAGCCCGAGAAACGCCACGAAGGTGAGAAGTTGCAGCAGGCTCAGGGCTGTCATGGCCTACTTTGTACCCTGCCCCGGACACAAGGGCGGGTTCGGGAGGACACTTGGGTGCGTCTCTACATATCTCGCGCGGCCGACTCACATCCCTTTGCCGGCTCTTTGGATTTAGTCACTCCCGAACCCGTCGTGCGAACGATGCTACGCCGCGCGGGGGCGGTGCAAAAGGGGTAGTCCCGGGCTTTTCCCGAGAATTTTCACCCCGCCGAATCCACCTCGCGCAGTAGGGCTCTCGTGCGGGTGCGACCCTCGTCGGAGCTGTCGAACGCCGCGCCGACGAACTCGTCGACGCCGGCGTCGCGCAGCTCGGCGATGCGGTCGCGCACCGTCGCCTCGTCACCGATGATCGCAGCGTCCTCCGGACCCGCGTAACCCTCGCGGTCGAGCATCGCGCGGTACGACGGCAGCGTCCCGTACACGGCGAACTGTTCGGCGGCCTGCTTGCGCACCCCGTCGACGTCGTCGGTGACGGCCACCGGAAGCGACGCCACCACGCGCACCGCGTCAGCCGGACGGCCCGCGTCGGCGGCGGCCTGCCGCAATGTCGGGCTGATGTGCTCGCGCAGCGTCTTCGGGCCGGTCATCCATGTGCACGTGCCCGAGGTGCGCCGGCCGGCCAGGCGCAGCATCTGCGGGCCGAGCGCGGCGATGTAGACGTCGGGGGGCGGCGCCCCCGGGATGACGAGCGCCCCGCGCGTCGTGACGGTCTCTCCGGCGGCGTCCGCGGGTTCTCCGGCCAGCAGCGGCAACAGTCCGTCGAGGTACTCATTGAGCCTGCGGACCGGCTTGTCCCACGGAATGCCCCACATGCCCTCGGTGACGGCGGCATGCGTCATGCCCAGGCCCAGGATGAAACGGCCGCCCGACGCCAGGCTGACCGTCAGCGCGCGCTGCGCCAGCTGCATCGGATGCTGGTTCTGGATCGGTACCACGCCGCTGGCGGCCTCGATCGTGTCGACCTCGTGCAGCGCGACCGCGAGGATGGTCAAGAGATCGGGTTCGTACGGGAGCTGGCTCATCCAGACCCGGGCGAAACCCTCGTCGCGCAACTGGGCGAGGTAGGCGATCGTCGCGTCGATCGGATTACCGCCGAGGCCGCTGATCTGTCCGAACATGCTGATCTGCATGGCTGAAATCTACGCCGAAAAGTTGAGAGCCCCGTGTTGCCGTCGGGTCGGGGGGTCAGACGGCAACACGGAGCTATCCCCTGTATCGGCGCCTCCATCGCAGGCGTTACAGCGATCCGGAAAACTTTCCGATCAGGCCTCCAGGATGGCCGTCACACCCTGTCCACCTGCGGCGCAGACCGAGATCAGACCGCGCACGGGCTTGCCGCTTTCGGCCTTCTTCTCCGCCAGCTGCTTGGCCAGCTGGGCGACGATCCGCCCGCCGGTCGCGGCGAAGGGGTGACCGGCGGCCAGCGACGAACCGTTGACGTTCAGCTTGGACCGGTCGATCGCCCCGAGGGCGCCGTCCAGACCGAGCCGCTCCTTGCAGTACTCGTCGGACTCCCACGCCGCCAGGGTCGCCAGCACCACCGAGGCGAACGCCTCGTGGATCTCGTAGAAATCGAAGTCCTGCAGCGTCAGGCCGTTGCGGGCCAACAGCCGAGGCACCGCGTACGTGGGCGCCATCAGCAGGCCGTCGCGACCGTTGACGTAGTCGACCGCCGCGGTCTCGGCATCGACGAAATACGCCAGCACCGGGATCGAGTGCTGCGCGGCCCACTCCTCCGACGCCAGCAGCGCCACCGACGCGCCGTCGGTGAGCGGAGTGGAGTTGCCCGCGGTCATCGTCGCGTCGCCGTTGCGCACGCCGAAGACCGGCTTGAGCTTGGCCAGCTTCTCAGTCGACGAATCGGGTCGCAGGTTGTTGTCGCGGTAGAGCCCGAGGAACGGGCTGACCAGATCGTCGAAGAAACCGCGATCGTAGGCGGCGGCCATGTTGCGGTGGCTGGCGACGGCCAACTCGTCCTGGTCGACCCGTTTGACGCCCATCTCCTTGGCGGTGACGGCGGCGTGCTCGCCCATCGACATGCCGGTGCGCGGCTCGCTGTTGACCGGGATCTCGACGCCCAGCGACGCGGGCAGCTTGCCGACGAGCTTGAGGCGGTCGACGTTCGATGTGGCGCGGCGCAGTCCGAGCAGCACCTTGCGCAGGTCGTCACCGAACGCGATCGGCGCATCCGAGGCGGTGTCCACCCCGCCTGCCGCGGCGACCTCGTAGCGGCCCCGGGCGATGCCGTCAGCCGCGGCGATCGCGGCCTGCAGACCCGTCCCACAGGCCTGCTGCAGGTCGAACGCGGGCGTGTACGACGACAGCGAACTGCCGAGCACGCACTCGCGCATCAGGTTGAAGTCGCGGCTGTGCTTGAGCACCGCGCCGCCGATCACCGCGTCGAGCCTCTCGCCCTTGAGATTGAAGCGCTCGGCCAGGCCGTCGAGCACCGCGGTGAACATGTCCTGGTTGGACGCTTTCGCGTAGGCGCCGTCGGACCGCGCGAACGGGATCCGGTTTCCGCCGAGCACGGCCACCCGGCGAGCGGCCCTGGTCCCGGCGATTTCTGATGTCCCAGCGTTGTCTGAGTTCTCAGCCACATTGCCTCCCTGCTGATGGGGTGTCGAGGGTCATACTACCCACTGTTCTTACTCTGGAGTAAGTTCGTGAGGGATATGACAGTGCTGGGTAACCCCTTCACCGTCGACAACTGATGTACCCGGATCTCCAGAAAGGCAGCGCCGTGGCTTCCGATCTTCTCTCCCAGGTCGTCAACTCCGGGCCTGGCTCGTTCCTGGCCAAGCAACTCGGTGTGCCGCAGCCCGAGCCGCTGCGCCGTTACAAGCAGGGCGAGCCGCCGCTGGCCGGTTCCCTGCTGATCGGCGGCGAGGGCCGCGTGGTCGAACCGCTGCGCGCCGCGCTGGCCGACGACTACGACGTCGTCGCCAACAATCTCGGCGGGCGCTGGGCCGACTCGTTCGGGGGCCTGGTCTACGACGCCACCGGCATCACCGATCCCGAGGGTCTCAAAGGGCTGTACGAGTTCTTCACCCCGCTACTGCGCAACCTCGGGCATTCCGGTCGCGTGGTCGTCATCGGCACGACACCCGAGGAGACCGGCAGCGTGCACGAGCGCACCGCGCAGCGCGCCCTGGAGGGCTTCACCCGGTCGCTGGCCAAGGAGCTGCGCGACGGATCGACCGCGTCACTGGTGTACCTGTCGGCCGACGCCAAACCGGCCGCCACGGGCCTGGAGTCCACGCTGCGCTTCATCCTGTCCGGCAGGTCGGCCTACGTCGACGGTCAGGTGTTCCGGGTCGGCGCGGCCGACGCGACCCCGCCCGCCGACTGGGACCGGCCGCTCGACGGCAAGGTCGCCGTTGTCACGGGTGCGGCGCGCGGGATCGGCGCGACCATCGCCGAGGTGTTCGCCCGAGACGGCGCGAAGGTGATCGCCGTCGATGTCGAGGGCGCCGCCGAGGCGCTGGCCGAGACCGCCACCAAGGTGGGTGGGACCGCGCTGACGCTGGACGTCACCGCCGCCGACGCGGTCGACCGCATCGCCGAGCACGTCCGCGAACACCACGGGGGCAGGCTCGACATCCTGGTCAACAACGCCGGCATCACTCGAGACAAGCTGCTGGCCAACATGGACGAATCCCGCTGGGACTCGGTGATGGCGGTGAATCTCCTTGCGCCGCTACGCCTGGCCGAGGGGCTGGTGGAGAGCGGCCTGATCGGCGACGGCGGCCGGATCGTCGGGTTGTCCTCGATGGCGGGCATCGCCGGTAACCGTGGGCAGACGAACTACGCCGCCACCAAGGCCGGCATGATCGGGTTGACCGACGCGCTGGCTCCGCAGTTCGCCGACAGGAACATCACGATCAACGCCGTGGCGCCGGGGTTCATCGAGACGAAGATGACCGACGCGATTCCGTTCGCCACCCGTGAGGTCGGCCGTCGGCTCAACTCGCTGTTCCAGGGCGGTCAGCCCGTCGACGTCGCCGAGGCGATCGCGTACTTCGCCAGCCCGGGTTCGAATGCCGTGACCGGCAACACGATCCGGGTGTGCGGTCAAGCCATGCTGGGCGCGTAGAGATGGGTGACCAGCAGCCCTCGGGCTTGAGGAACCTGGCGTTGGCCGCGGTCGGCGCGCTGCCGTTCGTGCGCCGCGGCGACACGCTGCCCACCCGTACGCTGACCGTCGAGGACCTCACCATCGACCCGGTCAACGTCGCCGAGTACGCCGACGTCACCGGGCTCCGGTTCGACAACGTCGTCCCGCTCACCTACCCGTTCGCTCTGACGTTCCCGACCGTGATGGCCTTGATCACCGGGTTCGACTTCCCGTTCGCCGCAATGGGTTCGGTGCATCTGGAGAACCACATCACCCAGTACCGCCCGATCGCCGTGACCGACACGGTGTCGGCGACGGTGCACGCGGAGAACATGCGTGAGCACCGCCGCGGACTGCTGGTCGACATCGTGACCGACGTCAAGGTCGGCAATGACGTTGCGTGGCATCAGATCACCACCTTCCTGCATCAGCAGCGCACCAGCCTGTCGGACGAGCCGAAGCCGCCGCCGCAGAAGCAGCCGAAGCTGCCGCCGCCGAACGCGGTGCTGCGCATCACCCCCGGGCAGATCCGGCACTACGCGTCGGTCGGCGGCGACCACAACCCGATCCACACCAACGCGATCGCGGCCAAGATGTTCGGTTTCCCGACCGTGATAGCACACGGGATGTTCAGCGCCGCAGCCGTTCTGGCCAACATCGAGGGCCAGCTGCCGGACGCGGTGAAGTACTCGGTGCGGTTCGCCAAGCCGGTGGTACTGCCCGCCAGGGCCGGGTTGTACGTCGAACGCAACCCCGACGGCTGGGACCTGACGCTGCGGCACCTGACCAAGGGTCACCCCCACCTGACGGGGACCGTCGCTAGCTTGAGATGACAGCGGTGGCGTCGACGTCGACGGTCGACGGCGCCCCTTTGAGTCCGCTCCAGAACAGGTTGATCATCAGCTCGGCGGCTTCGTCGACGTCGGCGTCGCCGGTGCTGACCCGCGACGCGATGGCCTCGCCCGCACCGACCAGGGCAACCGCCATCAACTCGAAGTCGGTGTCGGGCTCGGGGAACTTGGTGCCCGAACGCAGCAGCCGCCCGACCAGCTCGATGATGCGTTCGCGGCCCTCCCGCACGGTGTGCGAGAACGCCTGGGAGCTGGTGGCCTGGGTGTAGAGCACCATCCACGACGCCCGGTTGGCATCGATGTACTTCAGGAAAGCCAGCACCGCGGTGCGCAGCAGTTCCTTCGGCGGCGCGCTGAAGTCGATGTCGCTGTTCACCTCATCGACGAACCGGCCGAGCTCACGGTTCAGACAGGCGCCGAACAGCTCTTCCTTGGACCCGTAGTACAGATAGAGCATCGGCTTGCTGATCTGCGCCTCGGCGGCGATCGCGTCCATCGACGTCTCGTGATAGCCGTTCACGGAGAAGATCTCCACCGCGGCGTCGAGCATCTGCTGCTCCCGGACGGCACGCGGCAACCGCTTGGTACCACCTGCCATTGCGCGTGCCTTCCTGACCGATCAGCGACGAACGTCCTACCACAGGGTAAGCACTGGACGACCGATCAGCCGCCGCAGCGTGGCGAGAGACCCTTCATCGCGATGATCCGCATCACAGCCTCGTCGATGCGCGGCATGGTCAGTTCGCCGGCGGCGACCGCCTGCTCCAATCTGTCCAGCACCGCGGGCACCTCGCCGGTGCTCAGCCAGAGCGCAACGTCGGCACCCGCCTGCAGACTGCGCAGCACCGCGTCCCCGACGCCCAGCCGGGCGGTGATGGCCTGCATGCCGGACAGGTCGTCGGTGAACACCGGGCCGCCGAACGGCGGGCCGCCATAGTCGCCCGACCGCAGCAGCGCGTAGGCGGGCGGGCTCAGGCTGGCCGGTTCGCTGCCGGTCAGGCCCGGCACCTCCATGTGGCCGACCATCACGCCGACCGGGGCCTGGGTGGTCAGCGTCTGGTACGGCAGCAGGTCGTGAGCCTGCAGATCGGCCAGCGGCGGGGTGACGACGCTGCCTGCGTGGGTGTCCCCGTTCCCGTTGCCGTGCCCCGGGAAGTGCTTGAGCACCGGAAGCAGACCGGCGTCACGCAGCCCGCGGGCGTAGGCGCCCGCGTAGTCGGTGACCTGGGCCGGGTCCGCACCGAAAGCACGGTCGCCGATCACGCCGCCGTCGGCTGCGTCGGTGACGTCGACGACGGGCGCGAAATCGACCGTGATGCCGAGGCCGCGCATCTTGCGTCCGCGCTCCAGGGCGATCTGGTAGACCTGCTCCGGACTGTTGGTGGCCGCCAGCTGCCGGGGCGACGGCTGTGCGCCGATCAGGCCGGACAACCGCGAGACCCGGCCACCTTCCTCATCGACGCTGACTGCCAGCGGCAACGGCGTGGCGGCGTCGGCGATGCCGGCCAGGGAGCCGTCGGTCAGCATCGACAGGTCGCTCCAGCTGCCGACGAAGATGCCGCCCACGCGATGGGTGTCGACGACCGAGCGGGCGTCCGCCGCGCCGGTCACCCCGACCATGAGCCGCTGGGCGAGCTTGTCCCGGGTGGACATCGCCGCGACGGCGGCCGCGGGGTCACCGCACGCCGGCGCGGCCGGGGGCGGGGCGGCCGGCGGCGCCGGTGCGGGGCCGGCCGCCATCGACGGGGTCGCGTGGATCACCGGCGGGCCGGCCGACTCCGGTTCGGCGGGCGATGTGCAGCCGACCAGCAGCGCCGACGCCGCGAGCACCCCGGCGAGAGCATGCGGGACGGTTTTCGGGACGATCCGTGACGCAGGCATACGGACCGACAGTAACGGCAGAACGTGTCTCGATCTATTCCCCCGGGCCGTGGCGGGGTCCCGAGTCCCGCGGCTCGGAGGCGCAAGAGCCCGATGAAGACGCCCTGTGGTGCGGCTGCGACCAAATATTCTGTGGGGGGTGACGAGCGAGGACAAGGAGCGGCGATGACGGGCCCCGTACCCCGGGACAAGAAGACCGTGATGGTCATCGCCTTTGACGGCTCGCCCACTGCACGACGCGCGGTGCACTACGCCAGCCGGTTCCTGACCGCCGACCGGGCCGTGGTGCTGACGGTGTGGCTGCCGCTGGACCGGGGCTCGGCCCCGGTCGGTTACCACTACGACCTCGACGGGCCGCCCGATCCGCGCAACGACGACGAGATCGACATCGCGCTCGCCGAGGCGCAGCGCATCAACGACGAGGGCCTCGAACTCGCGCTGGCCGCCGGTCTGCCCGCCGAGCCGATGCGGCGGGCGGCCACCTTCACCGTGTGGCAATCCATCATCGAGGCCGCCGACGAGCTCGACGCCGACCTGATCGTCACGGGCACCCGGGCGACCACGGGTTTCCGGTCGCTGATCCAGTCCAGCGTGGCCGACCATGTGCTGCGCCGGGGACACCGTCCGGTGCTGATCGTGCCGCCGGAGCCGTGACCCGCGCCTGATCGCGCCGCTCCGCGGGCGCCCGGGCCGCGGCGGCCTCCGTGCTAGGTTTGCCGCATGGATCGGTTTCTCGTACCCGCTGCAGCCAGCATCGTCGTCGGCCTGCTGCTCGGGGCGGCAGCCGTGTTCGGTGTGACGTTGATGGTGCAGCAGGACACAAAGCCTCCGCTGCAAGCGGGCGATCCGGCGTCATCGGTGCTCAACAGGGTCGAGTACGGCGACCGCACCTAAATCCCGGGTCGCTACGCTCCTGCCCTCCGCCCCTGACCTGACCCGGCCGCTGTCGCGGCGCTGGTTGTGGGTGGCCGCCGCGGCGGCACTGGTCCTGACATTCGCCCAGTCGCCCGGCCAGATCTCACCCGACACCAAACTCGACCTCACCGCGAACCCGCTGCGCTTCCTGTCGCGCGCGTTCAATCTGTGGAACAGCGAGCTGCCGTTCGGCCAGGCACAGAACCAGGCGTACGGCTACCTGTTCCCGCACGGGACGTTCTTTCTCACCGGTGATCTCCTCGGCGTCCCGGGCTGGGTGACGCAACGGCTGTGGTGGGCGCTGCTGCTGGTGGCCGGGTTCTGGGGGCTGCAGCGGGTCGCCGAGGCGCTGGGCATCGGCACCACGACGTCCCGGGTGCTCGGCGGGCTCGCGTTCGCGCTGTCGCCGCGGGTGCTGACCACCATCGGCGCCATCTCGTCGGAGACGCTGCCGATGATGCTGGCGCCGTGGGTGCTGCTGCCGGTCATCCTGGCCCTCCAGGGCGGGTCCCGGGTGCGGGTGCTGGCGGCTCGCTCCGCCGTCGCGGTGGCGTTGATGGGTGCGGTGAACGCGGTCGCGACGCTCACCGCGTGTCTGTGCGCGGTGGTGTGGCTGCTGTGCCACCGGCCCGACCGGACGTGGCGACGGTTCGTGGCGTGGTGGCTGCCGTGCGTGGCGCTGGCCGTGACGTGGTGGGTGGTGGCGTTGCTGCACCTGGGCCGCATCAGCCCGCCGTTCCTGGACTTCATCGAGTCCTCCGGGGTGACGACGCGGTGGATGTCGCTGACGGAGATGCTGCGCGGCACCGGGGCGTGGACGCCGTACGTCGCACCGACCGCCACCGCGGGCGCCCCGCTGGTCACCGGGTCGGTGGCCGTGCTGGCGACCACGCTGGTGGCCGCCGGCGGGCTGGCCGGTCTGGCGCTGACGACCATGCCGGCCCGCGGTCGCCTGGTGACGATGCTGCTGGTCGGCGTCGCACTTCTGGCGGCGGGCTACTCGGGCGGCCTGGGGTCCCCCGTCGCGCAGTACGTGCAGGCCTTCCTCGACGCCGAGGGCACCCCGCTGCGCAATCTGCACAAGCTCGAGCCTCTGCTGCGGTTGCCGCTCGCGCTCGGGCTGGCCCACCTGCTCGGGCGCATTCCACTGCCGGGCAGTGCGCCGCGGCCGGTGTGGCGCAACGCGTTCGCCCACCCGGAACACGACAAACGGATCGCGGTCGGCATCGTGCTGTTGTCGGCGCTGACCGCCGCCACCGCGCTGGCCTGGACCGGGCGGCTCACCCCTCCCGGGGCGTTCGACGAGATCCCACCGTACTGGCACGAGACCGCGGAGTGGCTGGACGACAACAACTCCGGGGGCCGGGTGCTGGTGGCACCGGGCGCTCCGTTCGCGACGCAGATCTGGGGCAACAGCCACGACGAACCGTTGCAGGTGCTCGGCGACAGCGCGTGGGGGGTGCGCGATTCGATCCCGCTCACCCCGCCGGAGACGATCCGCGCGCTGGACTCGGTGCAGCGCCTGTTCGCCGCGGGACGGCCCTCTGACGGTCTGGCCGACACGCTGTCCCGGCAGGGCGTCTCCCATGTGGTGGTGCGCAACGACCTGGATCCGGATTCGTCGCGGTCGGCGCGGCCCATCCTGGTGCACCGCGCGATCGACAGCTCCCCCGGCCTGACCAAGGTCGCCGAGTTCGGGCCGCCGATCGGCCCCGGCAGCCTGGAAGGATTCGTCACCGACAGCGGCTTGCGGCCGCGCTATCCGGCCGTGGAGATCTACCGCGTCGACCGCCCGGTGTCACTGAAACCGTATGTGGTCGAGGCTGATTCAATGCCGCGCGTAGACGGCGGCCCGGAGTCGCTGCTGCGGCTCGACGAACGTCGCAGGCTCGTCGGGCGGGACCCGCTCGGCCCCGCACTGCTGACCCAGGACGCCACACGGGCCGGGCTGCCCTCGCCGCTGGTGACCGTGACCGACACCCCGACGGCGCGGGAGACCGACTACGGCCGCGTGGACGACCACTCGTCGGCGATCCGCGCACCCGCAGACGCGCGCAACACGTACAACCGGGTGCCCGACTATCCGACCACCGGAGGCGAACTCGTCTACGGCCGGTGGGGCGGCGGCAGGCTCTCGGTGTCCAGTGCCGCATCGGACTCCACGGCGCTGCCCGACGTGTCGCCGTCCTCAAATCCCGCATCGGCGATCGACGCAGACCCGTCCACGAGTTGGGTGTCCAATTCCCTGCAGACCGCGCTGGGCCAATGGCTCCAGGTCGACTTCGACCATCCCGTCACCAACGCCACGCTGACCGTCACCCCGAGCGCGACGGCGGTCGGCGCGCAGGTGCGGCGAATCGAGGTGTCAACCGTCAACGGCACCAGCACCGTCCGCTTCGAGGAGGCCGGCGAGCCGCTGACCGTGGCGCTGCCCTACGGCGAGTCCCCGTGGGTACGGATCACCGCCACCGGCACCGACGATGGCTCGCCCGGGGTGCAGTTCGGCATCACCGACATCAGCATCACCCAGTACGACGCCAACGGGTTCGCGCACCCGGTGAGTCTCCGGCACACCGTCGACGTGCCCGCTCCACCATCGGATTCTGTTGTGGCGCAGTGGGATCTGGGATCAGAGCTGTTGGGTCGCGCCGGCTGCGCGCAGAGTCCCACCGGAACTCGGTGCGCCGCGGCGATGGCGCTGGCGGCCGAGGAACCGGTGAACCTGAGCCGCACGCTGACCGTGCCGGAGGCGACACAGGTGACCCCGACGGTGTGGGTGCGTGGCCGCCAGGGACCCCATCTGGCCGAGTTGATCGCGCAGCCGGACACCACCCGCGCCCACGGCGACTCCGACCCGATCGACGTGCTCGGCTCGGCGTACGCGGCCACCGACGGGGACACCGGCACGTCGTGGACGGCACCGCAGCGCACCGTGCAGCCGCACACCCCACCATCGCTGCAGCTCAAACTGCCTGCCGCCACCGAGGTTTCGGCGCTGCGGGTCACCCCTGGCTCGTCGCCGCTGCCTGCCCGGCCGCGGTTGATCGCCGTCGATCTCGGGGACGGTCCGCAGGTGCGCCGCATGACGGCGGGAACCGAGACCTTCCGGCTGCACCCGCGGGTGACCGACTCGATCACGGTGTGGCTCATGGACTGGGACGACGTGATCGACCGCACCTCACTGGGTTTCGACCAGCTCAAGCCTCCCGGCCTGGCGGAGGTGGTCGCACTCGACGGACGCGGCACACCCGTCGGAGCCGCCGACGCGGCGGCCAACCGGGCACGCACGGTGAGTGTGCCGTGCGGACGCGGTCCGGTCATCGGCGTCGCCGGGGAGTTCATCCAGACGTCGGTGACCGCCACCGTCGGCGCGCTGCTCGACGGCGACCCGATCCCGGCCCGCCCCTGCCGCGACGAGCCGATCCCGTTACCGGCGGGCGAGCAGGAGTTGGTGATCAGCCCCGGTACGGGACTGATCGTCGACGGTGTGCAGCTGGACGGTCCGCGTTCTGCCGACATCGGTTCGGCGACAACGTCGCCCGTCACCGTCGAGGAGTGGACCAGCGTCGATCGCGAGGTGACTGTGCCGGCGTCGCAGACCGCGCGTGTCCTCGTCGTACCCGAGAGCGCCAACCCCGGCTGGACCGCGCGCACCGCCGACGGCGCCGCGCTGACGTCGGTCACCGTCAACGGATGGCAGCAGGGCTGGGTGCTTCCGGCGGGGGCGGCCGGCGCCGTGACGCTGGACTTCGCCTCCAACGCCACCTACCGCGCCGGACTGATCGGCGGCCTGGCGTTGCTGCCGGTGTTGTTCGTGCTGGCGTTCGCCCCCGTGCGCCGCCCCGGCGTCCCAGGGCCGCCCTCCAGACCGTGGCAGCCTCCCGCGCTCGCGGTCGCCGCCGGCGCCGCGCTGGTGGCCGCGGTGATCTCGGGAGTCGGCGGTCTGCTGGTCGCAGGCGCCGCGGTCGGCGTCCGCTACCTGCTGCGGCGGCGGGAACGACTGCGGGACGCGCTGACCGTCGGCACCGCCGCGTTCGGTCTGATCCTGGCCGGCGCCGTGCTCAGCCAGAACCCGTGGCGCTCGGTGGACGGTTACGTGGGCCACTCCGCGGGAGTGCAGTTCCTCGCGCTGCTGTCGATGGTCGCGGTCGCGGTTTCGCTGGTGTCGTTCCCCGATTCCCGGCGCACCGGTCAAGATGGGGGCCATGACAGCGCCACCGGTACCCCCGATCGGCACCCAGGTGTCGGCACTGGCCGCCCAGGCCCCTGATGCGGCGGGCGCAGTCCTGATTTCCCGCCGAAACCGCATTCCACGCGGAGAAATCGGCCGGGCGACCGCGTGGAATGCGATTTCGGCGGCTGAGGGGTCGGGCGTCAGCGGGCTTCGGCGGGTTCGACCTCGTCGCTGACCGACGAATCCAGCGGGGTCGGATGATGGCGTCGCTCCCAGCGCCGCAACGCATTGCGGCACCCAGACTCCACCAATCCGTAGCTGACCGCAGCGATCGCGAAACCGAACAGCAGGGTCAGGATCAGCACCACGGTGAAGTGACCGCTGAACGGGAACGCGCCGATGATCGGGAACACCATCGCCAGCGCGGCCAGGTGCCACACGAAAAGCCCGTAGGACCACCGGCCCAGCGTCACCATCACCGGGCTGCCCAGCAGCCGGTGCGGGGTATCCACCCGGTCGAGCACCAGCGGGGCCAGCAGCGCGCCGGCGACCACCGCGCCCATCGCCGTCTTCAACGTCACCTGCCCGACCGACCCGGGGTGCAGGCCCTCGCGCCCGGCCAGCGGGGACGCCGCGATCAGGAACGCCGTCAACGCCAGCACCGCCATCAGCACGCGCCGGCGGGCCAGCCGATGGGCCCAGCCCACCGGGCTGACCGTCAGCTCCGCGAGCACCATGCCCGCGGCGAACCACGAGAAGAACGCCGGCGGCCAATTCCACAGGTTGTGCCCGGAGTCGGGGTCGAACGGGATGCGCACCCAGAACAGGCTCGCCACGGCGACCGCGATGATCACCGGGATCCGCGCGCTCACCGGCAGCCGGCGGGCCAGCAGCGCCAGCAGCGGCAACACCAAATAGAAGCTCATCTCCACCGACAGGCTCCACATCTGGGTGAGGCCCGCGGTCAGGGTCAGCGGCACATAGATCTGGGTCAGCGTGAGATTGGCCAGCCACACCGTGAAGTCGGCGTTGACGTCGGGCAGCAGCGTCATGATCACCACCACCGCGACCAGATAGCCCGGCATGATCCGCACGATGCGCGACCTCAGGTAGTGCCCGGTCGACGGACGCTCCCGCAGCCCGCGCGCCGCGGCCGCGTGGCCGCGCCACAGCAGGAACCCCGACAGCGCGAAGAACACCGCGACGGCCAGATCGAAGCGGCCCAGCACCCGTCCCACCACGCCGCCGCCCTGGCCGGTCTGGAACGCCACGTGCGTGACGACGACGCCGATCGCCGCGCACGCGCGCAGGCCTTCGACGGCGGGCAGGAATCCGCGCGTCCCGCCGACGGCGCTCGAATCGCCCACGGCTTTGGCGTCGTTCACGCCGAACAGTGTGCCCGCAACACCGTCCCTGCGTGAATCCCGCCGGATAAACGGGTAGTCAGGCGCTGCCGGTGAACCCTCGTAGTAAGCGACGACCATCATCTGTGCTGTTAGGGTCGAACCGGACTTTTGGGCGTCTGGCTGGGCGCCGCCACCGCCACGCCCGTGGCGGCGCGCGAAGGGAGACACGGTATTGAACCGCGCAGTTGCGCTGAGGATCGCCGCGTGCGGAATCATGGGCCTCGGAGCTGCCCTGCTCATCGCTGCGCTGCTCTTGTCCACCTACACCCAGGACAAAATCGCCAAGATTCCGCTCGACATCGACACCACCCTCGTCAGCGACGGCACCGGCACCGCGTTCGACCCGGCGTCACTGCTCGGTGAGCGGTTCGTGATCAACGAGGACGTCCCGATGGTGCTGCAGCAGCAGATCAGCGTGGAGTCCCCGTCGAACGCCGACGTGGTGACGCTGCAGGTCGGCTCGTCGCTGCGGCGCACCGACCGGCAGCAGGACAACGGGCTGCTGCTGGCGATGGTCGACACCGTGACGGTCAACCGCTCCACCGCGATGGCGGTGTCGAGCGAGACCAATCCCGGCGGTTCGGTGCAGCGGCCGCGCTCCATCGACGATGAGGTGCCGCCGACGAGCATCGCGCTGCCGCACGAGGGGCTGGCCTACCGCTTCCCGTTCGACACCGAGAAGAAGACGTACCCGGTGTTCGATCCGATCGCGCAGAAGGCGTATGACGCCAACTACTCCGGCGAGGAGGATGTCAACGGCCTGACCGCCTACAAGTTCACCCAGAACGTCGGCTTCGACGCCGACGGCAAGCTGGTCGAGCCGGTCAAGTACCCGTCGCTGTACGACGACGACGCCGACAGCCAGGTGACGGCGCGAGCCGCGCTGTGGGGCCTCGAGGGCGACCCCGAGGAGATGATCACGATGACGCGGTATTACGCCGCGCAGCGCACGTTCTGGGTCGATCCGGTGTCGGGCACGATCGTCAAGGAGTCCGACCGCGGCTACCACTATTACGCCCGCGAGGCGCTCAAGCCCGAGGTCACGTTCGTCGACTACACCGTGACGTCCACCGAGGAGACGGTCGAGTCCCAGGTGGCCTCCGCGCAGGACGAGCGGGACCGGGTGTCGCTGTGGGGCCGCATCCTGCCGATCACGTTCACCGCGCTGGGCCTGGTCGCGCTGGTTGGCGGGGCGCTGCTCGGCTCGTTCAGCCTGCGCACGGAGTCGCAGTTGATCGATCCCGGTCTGGACGACACCGGCAACCGGTTCTTCGGTAAGCGCGGCGACGACGGCGAACCGGTGCCCGGCGCCGAGGCGAAGACCGAGAAACTGCCCGCGCAGCGGCCGACGGACCTGCCGCCGGACCGACCGGTCTGATCGCGCCGGTCTCCGCGCCGACCTGGCGCTCGCTCGTCGCGCCGGGTTATGCGCTGGCATTGACCCTCGCGGTGACCGGGCCGCTCCTCGCGCCGGGTTACCTGCTGCTGCGTGATGCGGTGTCCACACCGCGGTCCTATCTGACCGATGCCGCGTTGGGGCTGACCCAGGCCGCGCCGAGGGCGCTGCCGCAGGATTTCGCGGTCGCGCTGGGCTCGGCCGTGGTGGACGGCGGGGTGGTGGTCAAGGCCGTGCTCATCCTCGGCCTGTGGCTGGCCGGCTGGGGCGCCGCCCGGCTGGTGACCACGGTGCTGCCCGACGCCGGGACCGCCGGCCAATGCGTGGCCGTCACCATCGCGATCTGGAATCCCTACGTGGCCGAGCGGCTGCTGCAGGGGCACTGGAGCCTGCTGGTGGGCTACGGGTGCCTGCCGTGGGTCGCGGCGACGGTGCTGGCGCTGCGGCAATCGCCGAAATCGCATTCCACGCGCGGAAATGCGGGACATGACCGCGTGGAATGCGATTTCGGCAGGATCGGGGCGCTGCTGTTCTGGGTGGCGCTGGCAGGATTGACGCCGACGGGGTTGATGCTGGCCGCGACGATCGCGCTCGCGTGTGCGACGGCCCCCGGTTCAGGCCGGCCGCGGTGGTGGTGCGCAGCCGTGAGCCTGGCGGCGGCGGTGACGGCCGCACTGCCGTGGTTGGTCGCGTCGGCGGTGGCCGGCGGCTGGGCCGGTGCGGTGGACCAGCGGCCCGGGATCGAGGCGTTCGCCGCGCGTGCCGAGCCGGGGCTGGCCACTCTGGGCAGCCTGGCCGGCCTGGGCGGCATTTGGAATGCCGAGGCGGTACCGGCTTCGCGGACAACGCTTTTCGCAATCGTGTCGACGGGTGTGCTGTTGGCGATCGTGGCGGTGGGGCTGCCGGTGCTGCTTCGCCGCCGTGTCGCGCTGCCGTTGCTGGTGGTCGCGGTGACGGCAGTGGTCGCGCCGGCGCTGCTCGCCACCGGGCCCGGTATGGCGGTGCTGGAGGGCGTGGTCGGCGCGGTCCCGGGGCTCGGGGTGCTGCGCGACGGGCAGAAGTGGGTCGCGCTGGCCATGCCGGCCTACGCACTGGCCGGGGCGGCTGCCGTCGTCGCGCTGCGTCCCCGGCTACCCGCGGCGGCCGCCGCCGCGCTGTGCTGCGCCGCGGTGGTGGCGACGTTGCCGGACCTGGTCTGGGGTGTCGGCGGCCGCGTCGGCGCGGTGACGTATCCGCCCGGCTGGCCGGCGGCCGCCGAGCTGATCAACGCCGACCCGGCGCCGGTCGCCGTGCTGCCCGTCGACAGCATGCGGCGGTTCCCGTGGGCCGGGGACGCACCGGTGCTCGACCCGCTGCCGCGCTGGGTCCGTGCCGAGGTGCTCAGCACCGGTGACCTGACCATCGCGGGACAGACCGTTCCCGGGGAGGGCAGCCGGGCCCGCGAGGTGCAGCGGCTGCTGATCTCCGGCTCCGGCGCCGGCGAGCTCGCCGCGGCCGGGGTGGGCTGGGTGGTGGTCGAGGGCGCCGCGGTGGACCTGGAATTGCCGGTGGCCTACCGGGACGACGCGCTGACGGTGTACGCGATCGGCGGCGACAGCCCGGCCGCGCCCCATCGGGCGCTGCTGCTGGCCGCGCACTCGGTGTGGCTCGGTCAGCTCGTCGTCGGGCTCATCGCGATGCTGCTCGCGCGGCTGCGGTCACGTCACGCACACGGCCGGCAGCAGCAGCTGGACCGGCCAGAGCGCGGCGACCAGTAGATAGGCCAGCAGCCCACCGCCGGCAGGCATCAGCGTGTTCAACGATGTCTCAAGGAGGCGGACCTCCTCCACGCGGAAGAACGCCCACACCAGACCGACGGTGACATAAGGGATCGCCAGCCACAGCCCGAGTTCGATCACGTCGGCCAGACAGAACCGTCTACTGAGCACGCTGCGCGTGGCGGTGCGGATCGACATGCGGCGCTCCTCTCAGACCAGCCGCCGGTGGGCGCGGACGCGCCTGCGGACGTCGGCGAGCAGGATGTGACTGCCGCCCTGGCGAAGGAAGCCGGGCAGGAAGCGGTTGACGAACGCGACGAACAGGAACAGCTGCTCGAACCACCACTGCCGCCCGCCACCCCACGAAACGCCGAGCGCGTCGCGGAAAACCGGGGCCAGGAAGCCCGCGGTGAGGAACTTCAACAGCGGCCGGAAAGGCAGTCCCAGAACGGGATTGATCATCGTCACATTGATCAGCTCGGTGAGGTAGGACCTCACCACATCGTCCATCTGGACCTGCTCGCAGGCCGAGTCCCAGTACTGGTCGAACTCCGCACGGGTGGGCGGCCACTGGTCGGCGCCGACCTGCAGCGTGGTGCCGAGCGTCCAGGCCGAGCGGTAGAACTGCTCGGCCTGATCGGGCGTCATCCGGCCGCGCAGCAGCTGGTAGGTGTCTTCCAGCCCCACGAACAGGCACGCGGCCACCCACATCTGCAGATCGCGGTCGAAGGCGTTGTAGCGCACCGGACTTGACGGTCCCGACTGCACGTGCCGGTGTGCGCCGTCGACGGCTGCCCGGAAGGCGGCCCGGTCATCGTCGGATCCGAAGATCGCGACGGCCAGATACTGGAAGGTGGTGCGGGCCCGCTTCCACGGGTGCTTGAGCAGGTTGCCCGAGTCGACCTTGCTCTCCACGACGCCGTAACCCACTCCAGGACGCGACATCTGCATGATCACGTTGGCCGCGCCGGCGGCGAACGACCAGAAGTCCATCGCGTCGCCGACTCGCACCGGTTCGTCGCTCCAGCGTGCGGTGCGCCGCTTGATCTGAATCCTGTTGCCCCTCATGGGATACACACGCCCGTGACGAGCAGGATGGGCCAGAACAGCAGCGAGCCGGCGACCGCGAAGACCTTGAGCCCACCGTCCGCTGCCGCGATGTGGTCGGGCCGCAGCACCGTGACCAGGACCCCGAGAATCCCGTACGGCGCGCCGACCAGCAGCGCGGTCCCGATCCACTCGGCGACGGTCATCTCGTAGCCCAGGATCCGGCGCACCACACTGAGCATGGCGCTATGTTAATGGCCATTCGCGCTGCTGTCCGCGATAAGAGCGGAATTCGCGCGCCGTGATCAGATGACGCCGCTGGCCGGCACGCCGGCACGCACCGCGTCGAGCACGGCGCGCATGGCGTCGGCGCTCTGGCGCCAGGAGAAGTCGCCGCTGCGCACCTGGGCCTTGGCGCCCAACTGCTCGCGCAGCACCCCGTCGGTGAGCAACCGCTCCAGACCGTCGACCAGTTGATCGCAGTCGTCGACCAGCATCCCGGTGACCCCGTCGACGATCGAGTCGGTCAGCCCGCCCGAGGACCGGTAACCGATAGTCGGCACACCGTGCTGCGCAGCCTCGACCACCGACAGGCCCCAACCCTCTTTCCGGGAAGGCAGCACATGTACCCAACTCTGTTGCAGCACGGCGTGTTTGGTGGCGTCATCGACGTGGCCGTGGAAGGTGACCGCATCGGAGATCCCCAGCTGCCCGGCATGGTCGACCAGCCGCTGCGCCCACCAGCCGTCACCCAGCACGTCCAGGTGAACATCGGGGACGCGGGTGCGCAAGCGCGCCACCGCATCGAGGGCATCCTCGATCTGCTTGTGCGGTACCAGCCGCGAGAGCACCACGACGCGCGGAGTCTCCGAACGGGGAATGGCCAGCGTGTGTTCGGGCGCCGCGTCGACACCGTTGCGCACCACCGCGATCCGGTCCGGGTGCACGCCCAGCGCGGCCAGGTCGCGGGCCGACGGCAGCGACACCGTGACGTACTGGTTACGGCGGTGCAGCCGCGGGGACAGCCGCGATTCGACGAACCACCCGATGCGGCTCATCACCGGCCCGGCGACGGGCCACTGCTCGCGGTGGCAATGGTGCACCAGAACCACCGTCCGGCGGCCGTACACCAGCCGGGACAGGAACGGCAGCCCGTTCTGGGTGTCCACCACGATGTCGGGCCGGATGCGGCGCATCGGCCCCAGTCCGATCTTCGCGGCGGCCATCGCCAGCCCCGCCCACACGTATACGCTGTAGGGCCCGCCCCTGCGCTGGATCTGCACGCCGTCGACCACCTCACACCGCGGCGCGCCGCGGTAGCGGGCGGTGCGCAGCGTGACCCGGGTGCCCGACGCGGCGAGCTGGGAACCGATGCGCTGCAGGTAGGCCTCGCTGCCGCCGCCCTGCGGGTGGCCGGTGTCACGCCAGCAGAGAAGCAGCACGGAACGGACCTGCGCACGCGAGGAGCACACGGGATCGGGCAGGTCAGACATCCCCGCCAGCCTAGCCGGGTGATCAGTAGGGTGACCGGGTGCCCGCCACCGACCGCTTCGCCGAACGCGCGACGCTGTCCCGCTCGGCGCGGCTGCTCGCGGCGTTCCGGTTCGAGCAGAGTGAGCCGGACCGCTTTTACGGCGCACTGGCCGCGGACACCGTCGCGATGGTCGGCGACCTGTGGCAGTCGGCCAAAGGCACGGCGCCCACCGGACTGACGCTGCTCGACGTCGGCGGCGGGCCGGGCTATTTCGCGTCGGCGTTCACCGAGGCCGGCGTCCGCTACATCGGCGTCGAACCCGACCCCCGGGAGATGCACGCCGCCGCACCCCGCACCCACGGTCGGGCCGGCACGTTCGTCCGGGCCTCCGGGACCGCGCTGCCGTTCGCCGACGACAGCGTCGACGTGTGCTTGTCATCGAACGTCGCCGAGCACGTCGCCGAGCCGTGGCGGCTCGGCGAGGAGATGCTGCGGGTGACGCGGCCCGGCGGGCTCGCCGTGCTGTCCTACACCGTCTGGTTCGGGCCGTTCGGCGGGCACGAGATGGGCCTCACGCATTATCTCGGTGGTCGCCGGGCAGCTGACCGGTACGCCCGCACACACGGCCACCGACCCAAGAATGACTACGGCTCGTCGTTGTTCGCCGTGCACGCCGCCGACGGGCTGCGCTGGGCGCGCGGCACCGGCGCGCTGATCGCCGCATTTCCGCGCTACCACCCGCGATGGGCCTGGGGACTGACGAAGGTGCCGGGCGTGCGGGAATTCCTGGTGAGCAATCTGGTGCTGGTGTTGCAGCCGTTTTGAGGCTGTCTTGCAACAGGTTCTCGTTTGACCTATCCGTCGGTAGTGTGACGCCTATGACACAGAGCACTGCGTTTCGGACCGAATGGGACAAACTGTTCATCGGCGGTAAGTGGGTCGAGCCGGCCACCTCGGACGTCATCGAGGTGCGTTCCCCCGCCACCGGCGAGGTCGTCGGCAAGGTGCCGCTGGCCTCGGCGGCCGACGTCGACGCCGCCTGCGCGGCCGCCCGCGAGGCGTTCGACAACGGTCCGTGGCCGCAGATGACGCCACAGCAGCGCGCCGAGGTGCTGGGCCGCGCCGTCAAGATCATGGAGGAGCGCGCCGACGAGCTGAAGTTCCTGCTCGCCGCCGAGACCGGCCAGCCGCCGACGATCGTCGACATGATGCAGTACGGCGCGGCGATGTCGTCGTTCCAGTTCTACGCCGGGGCCGCCGACACGTTCACCTGGCAGGACATCCGCGACGGCGTCTACGGCCAGACCCTGGTGGTGCGTGAGCCCGTCGGTGTCGTGGGTGCCGTGACGGCGTGGAACGTGCCGTTCTTCCTGGCCGCCAACAAGCTCGGCCCGGCGCTGCTGGCCGGCTGCACCGTGGTGCTCAAGCCGGCCTCCGAGACACCGCTGTCGGTATTCGCGATGGCGGAGATGTTCGTCGAGGCGGGCCTGCCCGAAGGCGTGCTGTCGATCGTGCCCGGCGGCCCGGAGACCGGTCAGGCGCTGACCGCCAACCCGAATCTGGACAAGTACACGTTCACCGGGTCGTCCGGTGTCGGCAAGGAGATCGCCAAGATCGCGGCCGACAAGCTCAAGCCGTGCACGCTGGAGCTCGGTGGCAAGTCTGCGGCGATCATCCTCGACGACGCCGACCTGGATTCCACGCTGCCGATGCTGGTGTTCTCCGGCCTGATGAACTCGGGCCAGGCCTGCGTCGGGCAGACCCGCATCCTGGCGCCGCGTTCGCGCTACGACGAGGTCGTTGAAAAGTTGGCCGCCGCGGTGGCCGGGATGGTCCCAGGCCTGCCCGACGATCCGGCCGCGATGATCGGCCCGCTGATCAGCGAGAAGCAACGCGACCGCGTGGAGGGCTACATCAAGAAGGGCATCGAGGAGGGCGCCCGCGTGGTCACCGGCGGCGGACGTCCCGAGGGCCTGGACAGCGGCTGGTATGTGCAGCCGACGGTGTTCGCCGACGTGGACAACTCGATGACCATCGCGCAGGAGGAGATCTTCGGCCCGGTGCTCGCGGTGATCCCCTACGAGGACGAGGACGACGCGGTGCGCATCGCCAACGACTCGGTCTACGGCCTGGCCGGGTCGGTGTACACCACCGACAACGACCGGGCGCTGAAGATCGCCCGGCGGATCCGCACCGGCACCTACGCGGTGAACATGTACGCGTTCGACCCGTGTGCGCCGTTCGGCGGCTTCAAGAACTCGGGCATCGGCCGCGAGAACGGCTGGGAGGGCATCGAGGCCTACTGCGAGCCCAAGAGCATCCTGCTGCCGTTCGGTTACACGCCGCCGACGTCCTAGCGCGAGAAGACACAAAGTCGCACGCTCACCGCGGTGGGCGTGCGACTTTGTGTCTGCTGGGCGTCATCCGGCCGGGAGTGTCAGCCGCACCCAGACCCTTGCTCAGTCTCGATCGGGAACGAATGGTGCTCGTGGGCGATCAGCCACCGGCCGTCCACCTTGCGCAGGCCCATCGTGACGCGCAACCGCTCACCGGGTTTGGCCTCGAGCTGCTCGGGCCGGCCGCAGCGCAGCAGCGCGTACGCGAACCCGACGTCGTGACCGGCGACGACGTCGAGGTCGACGAGCTCGAACACCGCTCCGCCAGCGAGGAATTCGAAGAACGGTGGCCAGGAGTCACGGTAGGCGTCGATCCCGTGGATCCCGTGGCACGGCGGGGCACGTCGAACATCACGATGTCGTCGGTGTGCGCGGCGAGCACTCCGTCATGGTCACGAGCCTGGATCGCCGCGACCCACCGCTCGATGGTGTCCTGAATCTGGCCCTGGTTATCGGTCATGCCGGTTCCGACCTCCGCCAAACCCGGAACTCATCGCCGAGCAGACACAAAGTCGCACGGAGAAGGCCCCAGGAGTGCGATTTTGCGTCTGCTCGCGGTCAGGCGCGGCGCCAGCGGGCGCACACGAAGTCCGCGTTGACCGCCGAGGACACCAGCTTCCATTCCGAACGCAGCGGCAGCACCGGCGATCCGGCGCCCAACGTGCACGGCGCGTAGGACACGATCACCTCGTCGACCAGACCCGCGGCGACGAACTGGGCGGCGACGTCCCCGCCGCCGACCACCCACACGTCCCTGCCGTCTGCCGCCGACACCAAGGTCGGGTGCAGCTCGGTGACGTCGCCGGCGAAGGTGTGCACGTCATGGCCGTCGGCGATCAGGCCCGGCCGGTGGGTCAGCACCCAGGACGGCTGCGGGTACATCCATTCGCCCGGGTGGTTGTGCAGGATCCACTCGTAGGTGTCGGCACCCATCACCAACGCCCCCACCGACGCCAGGAACGGGTCGATGGCGAAGGGGCCGTCGGCGTCGATGTCGCGGGACGTGAGCCAGTCCAGGCTCTTGTGCTCGTCGACGATGTACCCGTCCAGGCTCGAGGCGGTGTAGTAGACGGTGCTCACTGATCTCCCCTCATCCAATCCAGCGGGTCGCCGCACCGGCTCGTCGCGCCGAGGCGCGCCAGCATCGTGCGGGCGAGTTCGCGGCGGTGCGCCGAGTACGTCAGCACATGCGCGACGATGCCGTAGAGCTGGAAGGACTCCGGCGGGTCGCAGAGCGCGTCGATCACGGTGTCCCCCAGCCGTCCGGCCGCGGTGTACTCCGCCACCATCGCCCGCCAGCGCGCTGCGAGGCCGTCGTGGTGCGCGGCCAGCTCGACGGCGGTGACGGACTCGGGTCGGGTGGCGCTGCGTGACGGGAAGTCGTCACCGGCGATGGTGGCCAGCCAGACCTCCTTGGTCCACACGATCGCGCCGAGCACCGCGCCCACACTCGGTTCGGGGCCGTCCCAGTGGAGCACCGTCTGCCCGTGCGCGATCTCGGCCACCCACTCATCGGCGGTCAGCTGCGCGGCCCGTTCGATGAGATGCGCGGTGTCGGCGAGGTCGTGCTCGACCATCAACGCCGCGATGTCGGGCGCGTGCGCAGCGCCTGGTTCGCCGGGATCGCTGTCCAGCCACAGTGACTGCGGCGGATGGAAGTGCAGGCCGTTGGGCGCCGGGAGCCGGAAGTGGATCTCGCCGGCCTGTGACGGCGGCCGGCCGTACGTGCGGCGGAATGCCCGGGAGAACACCTCGGCCGACGACCAGCCCTCGTCCGCGGCCACGGCGGACACCGGCTCGCCGCGTTGCAGCCGCCAGGCGGCGCGCTCCAGCATCACCCTGCGCCGCAGTGCCGCCGGCGATTCCCCGGTCAACCGTCGGACCTCACGGGAGAAGTGGAATTCCGAGCTGTAGCTACTGCGGGCCATGTCGCCGACATCGCCGTTGGACGAGTCGGTGACGGCGTCGAGGAGTTCGCGGAGCCGGTCGCGGCGACGCAGAGCCGCGTGCCCAGGCGAAGAATCGTCGGTCACGGTCTCCGAGTATCGTCGGCCGCCGCGACCGGGAACATGACTTTTCCTGCTGCCCTACTGCCTACTTCGGGCACGGCCCACCGGGCCTCGACAACACCCGCCCCGAAAATCATTGTGGCGGAATCCCCCGACCGGGTTCCGCCACAGTGATTCGAACCTACAGTGGGCGGTCCGGATCCGTCGGGCGTTTCGGACTACCAGCCAGCTGCAATTCCTCGCCGGCGGGGACTGCGCGGCGGTGCCGCGGTGTTGAGGTCGACATGACGAACACAGGACACCTCACCGCACTGGTCACCGGAGCCAACCGGGGCCTCGGCCGACGCTTCGCCGAGCAGCTCGTGGCGCGCGGCGCCAAGGTCTACGCAGCCGCCCGGCGACCCGAGACGATCGACCTGCCCGGGGTGGTGCCGATCCCGCTCGACATCACCGATCCGGAATCGGTGCACCGTGCCGCCGAACTGGCCCCGGACGTCACCGTCGTGATCAACAACGCCGGTGTGTCGACCAGCGCCGGTTTGCTCGACGGCCCTCTGGACGACATCCGGCTGGAGATGGAGACGCACTACTTCGGCACCCTGGCCGTGATCCGGGAGTTCGCGCCGGTCATCGAACGCAACGGGGGCGGCTCGATCCTGAACGTGCTCTCGGTGCTGTCGTGGCTGCACCCGCCGACCAGCGGGGCGTACTCCGCGGCGAAGGCCGCCGGGTGGGCGATGACCGACGCGGTACGCCAGGAGCTCGCGCCGCGCGGAGTCCACGTCGCCGCGTTGCACGTGGGCTACATGGACACCGACATGGTCAGCGACATCCCTGCCGAGCAGAAGACGGACCCCGCCGTGGTCGCCGAGCTCGCGCTCGACGGCCTGTTCGCCGGAGCGCCCGAGATCCTGGCCGATGACCTGACCCGCGCGGTGAGGGCCCAGCTGTCGGCGGCACCCGCCTGATCAAGATCAAGGTTGCGATCGGGCGACCGAGCTTGACGGCCCCGTACCGGTACTGGTTTCTTCGGTCAGTGACGCTGCTCATAGGCACGCTTCGACGGCCATGAGCAGTGGGTACACTGGCAAAACTAGAACACGTTCCAGTATTGAGGGGGCCGCCGTGGGTGCGACCGACGACCAGACCGACATCGAGACGTCCGAGATCACCAAGTGGGATCCCGTGCTCACCGAGCGGGTGATGGGCCTCCTCAAGCCGTTCCTCAAGGGCTGGCACCGTGCCGAGGTGCGCGGGCTGGAGGACTTCCCGAACGGTGGCGCGCTGGTGGTATCCAACCACTCCGGCGGGTTGTTCCCGATGGACGTGCCGGTCTTCGCCAGCGGTTTCTACGACAAGTTCGGCTTCGACCGGCCGGTCTACACGCTCAGCCACGACATGCTGATGGTCGGCCCCACCGGCGCCTTCTTCAAGAAGACCGGTTTCATCCCGGCCAATCACCGCAACGCCGACGAGGCGCTGCGCTCGGGCGGTGTCGTGGTGGTGTTCCCCGGCGGTGACTACGACGTCTACCGTCCGACACTGGCCGCAAACAAGATCGACTTCGGGGGGCGCACCGGGTACGTCAAGGCGGCGTTGAACGCCGGTGTCCCGATCGTGCCGACGGTGGGCATCGGCGGCCAGGAGAGTCAGCTGTTCCTGACCCGCGGCACGGAGGTGGCCAAAGCACTGGGTCCGGTGGCGCGGGCGTTCCGCGCCAAGATCGTGCCGGTGTCGTTCGGTTTCCCGTTCGGCCTGTCGGTGGTGCTGCCATTGAACGTGCCTCTGCCGTCGAAGATCACGATGAAGGCGCTGCCGCCGATCGACATCGTCGCCGAGTTCGGCGAGGATCCCGACATCGACGAGGTCGACGCTCATGTGCGGCGGGTGATGCAGCGAGCCCTCGACGAACTGGCCCGAGAGCGCCGGCTCCCGGTGCTGGGCTGAGCCAGGTGCCCATGGGAATCACCGACTCCGTCACCAACGCCCTCGGCCTGGTCTCGACGATGGTGCGCGCCGGCGTCATCGCACCGATGCGGCCCGACAAGTACCTGCGCATCACCGGCGCGATGCAGCGCGAGAACATGGCGATCACGTCCGGGTTCGCCGCGGCCGCCCAGCGCTGCCCGGACCGGGCCGGACTGGTCGACGAACTCGGCATCCTGACGTGGCGCCAGATCGACCGGCGCGCCGACGCTCTCGCCGCCGCACTGCAGGCGCAGCCCGGCGGCCAGCCCGAGGTGATCGCGCTGATGGCGCGCAACCACCGCGGTTTCGTCGACGCGCTGATCGCGGCCAACCGAATCGGCGCCGACGTCCTGCTGCTCAACACCTCGTTCGCCGGGCCCGCGCTGGCCGAGGTGATGGATCGCGAGGGCGAGGGCCGCTCCGTCGCGGTCATCTACGACGAGGAGTTCACCGAGACGGTCGACCGCGCGCTGGCCGGACGACCCGACACCACCCGCATCGTCGCGTGGACCGAAGGGCCGACCGACCGGCACACGGTCGAGGCGTTGATCGACGCGCACACCGGACAGGAGCCGGTGCGCTCGCTGGCCAAGAGCCGGGTCATCCTATTGACCTCGGGCACCACCGGAACGCCCAAGGGCGCCAAACACTCCGGCGGCGACCCGAGCGTGCTCAAGGCCATCCTCGACCGCACCCCGTGGCGCGCCGAGCAGCCCGTGGTGATCGTCGCGCCGATGTTCCACGCGTGGGGCTTCTCGCAGCTGGCCTTCGCCGCGTCCATGGCGTGCACGATCATCACCCGCCGCAAGTTCGACCCGGAGGCGACCCTCGAGCTCGTCGACAAGCACCGCGCCACCGGGCTGTGCGTGGTGCCGGTGATGTTCGACCGCATCATGGAGCTGCCCGAGGAGGTGCTCGGCAAGTACAGCGGCCGCTCACTGCGATTCGCGGCGGCATCGGGTTCGCGGATGCGCCCCGACGTGGTCATCAAGTTCATGGACCGGTTCGGCGACGTCATCTACAACAACTACAACGCCACCGAGGCCGGCATGATCGCCACCGCGACACCGCGCGACCTGCGGGCCGCGCCCGACACCGCGGGCCGGCCGGCCGAAGGCACCCAGATCCGGATCCTGGACGCGGATTTCCACGAGGTCCCCACCGGCGAGGTGGGCGGGATCTACGTGCGGAACTCGACGCAGTTCGACGGCTACACCAAGGGGTCGACCGGGAAAGGCAAGGACTTCCACGAGGGGTTCATGTCGTCGGGCGACCTCGGCTACCTCGACGAGGACGGCCGCCTGTTCGTGGTGGGCCGCGACGACGAGATGATCGTCTCCGGCGGTGAGAACGTCTACCCGATCGAGGTCGAGAAGACGCTGGCCGCCCATCCCGACGTGGCCGAGGCGACGGTGCTCGGCGTCGACGACGAGAAGTTCGGCCAGCGCCTGGAGGCGTTCGTGGTTTTGCAGCCCGGCGCCGCGGCTACCCCCGACACACTCAAGCAACACGTCCGCGACCACCTCGCGAACTACAAAGTGCCCAGGGAGATCACGATTCTCGATGAGCTGCCGCGAAGCATCACCGGCAAGATCTCCCGCAAGGACCTGCAGGAACGCGTCAAGAATGCCTGATAATGCCTAAGCGCCGGCCGCTGCTGCGCGCCGTCGCCGAGCTGCTCAACGCCGCCAACGGGGTCCGCCCGCTGGCGCGCGACGGCTATCCGACCATCCCGGTATTCGCATTCGGCTGGCCCACCTCGGAGATGTCGCCGGTGTACCTGGCCGGTTCGATGCTCGACGCGCTCCGGCGCGGCATCCGCGGCGATTTCCGTGGTCCGCGTGGCCGGATCGCGTTGGGGCTGACCGCGGTCGCCTGGGCTCTGCTGTATCTGATCCACCGCCGCAACGTCGGCTCGCAGCCGTACTTCGAGGATCCGCTGCGCGAGGCGCTCGGCGAGAACTACCAGCGGATCGCCGAGAAGGCCCGCCCGGCCAGGCGTCGCTACGTCGGCGTCTTCCCCAACGACGTGATCCGCCGTCGGTACGTCGAGAGCGTCGTGCAGTACGGGCCGCTGCGAGTCAACAAGGCGGACATCTGGCGCCGGGCCGATCTGCCCCGTGACGGGAAAGCCCCTGTGTTACTTCAGGTTCCGGGCGGAGCGTGGGCGATCGGGATGCGCCGGCCGCAGGCCTACCCGCTGTTGAGCCACCTGGCTGATCACGGCTGGATCTGCGTGTCGATCGACTACCGGGTCAGCCCCCGCCACACCTGGCCCGATCACATCGTCGACGTCAAACGCGCGCTGGCCTGGATCAAGGAGCACATCGCCGAATACGGCGGAGACCCGGACTTCGTCGCGATCACCGGCGGGTCGGCGGGCGGGCACCTGTCGTCGCTGGCGGCGCTGACCGCCGACGATCCGCAGTACCAGCCCGGTTTCGAGGACGCCGACACCTCGGTGGCGGCGGCGGTTCCGATCTACGGCCGCTACGACTGGGTGTCCGCGCGCGGCAGCGGCCGCAGGGAGTTCATCGCGTTCCTGCAGCGGTTCGTCGTCAAGAGGCCGATCGCGCGGCACCGGCAGGAGTACGTCGACGCGTCGCCGATGTACCGGCTGCGCCCCGATGCGCCACCGTTCTTCATCCTGCACGGCCAGGACGACTCGATCATTCCGGTGCCGGAGGGCCGTGAGTTCGCCGACGCGCTGCGCGACGTGTCGAACTCCCCGGTGGTCTACGCCGAGATCCCGCACGCCCAACATGCTTTCGACTTCTACTACGGTTCGCCGCGGGCGCACTACACGGCGCAGGCCGTCGAGGAGTTCCTGTCCTGGGTGATGGCCACCCGTCAGGTTGCCGACAAGGCCAGTTAGCCCGCGGCAGCCGCCTGAGTTCCGCCGAAATCGCATTCCACGCGGCCCGCGAGCGAATTTGGGCGCGTGGAATGCGATTTCGGCGTCAGTGGGCGACGTCGTTGGGCATCGCCGACTCGACGACCGTGAGCTCGGCGGAAAGCCCCGCCGCGCGGCGAATCTCGGTGAACTCCTCGAGCATGGCCGCGGTCAGCTCGTGTGGATCCTCGAGCGTGGTCCCGTCGGAGAGCACCGAGATGTTGATCTGGTCGACGTAACTCCACACCGTGATGTTGAGTCCACTGCCGGCGGTCAGCGGCCCGACCGAGTAGATCTCGGTGACAAGCGCACCGCCGACGCGGGCGCGCTCCCGCGGGCCGGGCACATTCGAGATCGGCAGGTTCATCACCTTGTTCTGGCCGTCCTTGTTCGACAGCCAGCGGAACATCGCCTCGGCCGGGGCGGGCGGGAAGTACGCCGACCACCGGCTGACCAGTTCGGGCCCGATCAGGTTGTTACTCTCCTTGCCTGCGGCCGCGGCGACGTGCGCGGCCTTGACCCGGCTCAGCGGGTCCTCGAGGTCGACGGGCAGGCTGACCAGCACACCGGTGAAGTAGTTGCCCGAGATCCGGTCGCGGGAGAAGTCGAAGCTCACCGGCACCGACGCCAGCAGCGGGTGGTCGGCGCGACCGTCGTAGCGCAGCAACAACTTTCGCAGCGCGCCGGCCGACATCGCCAGCACCATGTCATTGATCGTGACCCCGAGCTGCTTGCCGGTGTGTTTGACGTCGTCGAGTGACAGCGTCGCGGTGGCGAAGCGTCTGGTCGCATCGATCATGTGGTTCATGAACGACGGCGGCGGAGTGAACGGCCGGGTCAGCTCCGGGGACAGCTTGTGTTCGCTGCGCTGCACACGCCGCACCCCCGCAGCCGTGTACCGCACCACGCCGGGCAGTTTGGCGATCTGGCGCATGTGGTCGGCGAACGCCGTGCGCACCAGCTCCCCCCGGGTCGGGACCGGATCGGTGGCGTAGGAATCGCGGTCGGCCTGCGGGCTGTCCTGCAGATCCATGCCGCGGGCCAGCAGGTTCGCCGACGCGACACCGTCGGCCAGCGCGTGGTGGATCTTGCCGAGCACCGCGATGCGGCCGCCGGCCAGGCCCTCGATCAGATACATCTCCCACAGCGGGCGGCTGCGGTCCAGCGGGGTGCTCGCGATGCGGCCGACCGCCTCGTCAAGCTCGCGACGGCCGCCCGGCGCGTCGGCCCGGCAGGACCGGACGTGGTACTCGAGGTCGACCTCGGCGTTCTCCCGCCACATCGGATGGTGGAACTTGAACGGGATGTCGATCAGCTCGTACCGGAACGGGTCGAGCTTGTAGAGCCGGCTGTGGATGACCTTGCGCAGCTCCTCGACACCGAAGTGCGCCCCGCCGAGATCGTCGAGCTCGATCACGGCGAGCTTCAACGTGTGCATGTGGACGTTGGGGGTTTCGCTGTACAGCAGCACAGCGTCCCAGCCACGAAGCCTCTTCACCGCGCCACCTTCCGCACCGGAGGTGACTATATAACCTCTTTGGCCCCGATGAGGCTCCGGTTTCGGTGAATGTGGTTGAGGAACAAGCCGATTGCGGTCGCCGCGGCTCCGGTGCGGGCACCGTCGGTCATGTCGAAACCGTGGCCCGCGCCGGGAAGCTCGACATAGCCGACCACCGAACGGGAGACGCCGCGCAGACGTTCGACGAAACTCTGGGCCTGGGCCACCGGGATCACGCTGTCACCGGTGCCGTGGACGACCAGGAACGGCGGCGCCTCCGGATGGACCCGCGCCACCGGCGAGGCCTTGCGGTACACGTCGGGATGCTTGTCGAACTTGCGCTTGACCACGACCCGTTCCAGGAAGTCCATGAAGCGGACCCGCTCGACCGTCGACTTGTCCTCCCAGTCGTAGCGGCCGTATACGCCGACCACCGCGTCGACCGACGTGTCCGAACCCTCGGGCAGCTCGCCCTGCATCTCGGGGTCGTTGGCGGTCAACCCGGCCAGCGCGGCGAGGTGGCCGCCGGCCGAGGTCCCGGAGATCGCAACGAAGTTACGGTCGCCGCCGAACCGGTCGACATTGGCCCTGGCCCATGCGATCGCGGTCTTGACGTCGCTGATGTGGGCGGGCCACGGATGGTGCGGCGCCACCCGGTAGTCGATGGACAGACACACCCAGCCCTGCTGGGCTAGATGGGACATCAACGCGTAGCCCTGCAGCATCCTGCTGCCGTGAACCCAGGCCCCGCCCGGCACGAAGATCAGCACCGGCGCCGGCTCCGCCGGCAGGTCGTCCCGGCGCCACACGTCGAGCAACTGCCCCGGCCGCGGACCGTAGCGCACCGAGCTCCGGTGCACGTGCCGGCGGTGCTCACGCATTTTCCAGACCGGCGGGGTGCGCTCGGCGGCGGGCCACTCGATCTCCAGATCCTTGGGACCCACCACATCGCGCAGCGCGGCCTCGGTGACCGCGTTGGTGCAGTCCCGTTCCTGCTTCTTCTTCTCGGCGTCGTTCGGCGTCACCAGCGACTTCGCCAGCGCGCCGACGAAATCGGGGGCGTGTCGGGTGCCCCAGATCCCCGCGGCGGTCAGTGCGCCAAGTGGCTCAAGGTGTTTCCCGATGACCGGCAGCGACGCCGAGGCCACGCTCATCGCCAGCAGGTAGTCGGAGGGGCCGGCGTTGCGCAACCATTGCAGGCGGGTAGTCAGAGTAGGTCCGGGATACCGGGTGGCCGGCCGTTCCGTCATTGCGCGAGCGTACCCCCGCGCGCGGAAACCAAACGACAATCTGGGCGAAGTTGTCTATTCATGTTTTGGCCGTAGTCAATTTGTGACCGGCGTCACAGATATGGGACCGGTGCGGCGCGCGATAACGTCGGTTGCCGACCGACACCTTCAGCAGTGAGGCTCACCGTGAGTAAGTCCGTGACCGCGTCCAAACTCGCCATCACCGAGGACCACCAGGATCTCGCCGCGTCCGCGGCCGGCCAGCTCACGCGACTGCAGACCCTGGCCAAGGCCAGGGCCACTCTCGACGGCGGCGACCCCAGTCCGGCCGACATCTGGTCGGCGGCAGTCGAACTCGGCTGGACCGGGCTCGCGCTCCCCGAGGAGTTCGGCGGCGCGGGCTTCGGTTTGCCGGAACTCTCCGTCGTCGCGGAGTGCCTGGGCAGGCAACTGGCGCCCGGCCCGTTCCTGTCCAGCGCCGCCGCGGCCGTGGTCATCGACCGGTGCGCGCCCGATTCCGTTCGGGCCGCACTGCTGCCCGGCCTGGCCGGCGGCGAGACCGTCGCGGCGCTCGGCGTGTCGGACGGCGTCGCCGTCGGCGCCGACCTGACAGTCACCGGAAAGGCCACCGCGGTGCTCGGCGCCCCCGACGCGTCCGTGCTGGTGCTGGTCGCGGGTCCGGACGTGGTGATCATCGACGCCGGCCCCGATGCCACCGGTGTCACGATCACCCCACTCGACTGCCTGGACACCACCCGTCGCATCGGCGACGTGACGCTGAACGACGTCGCCGTGCCCGAGGAACGGGTGCTGCGCGACGCCGCCCGCAATGCCCGGACGGTGTTCCGCATCCTCACCGCGGCCGAGGCCGTCGGTGTCAGCTGGGCGGCACTGGACATGGCCGTCGAGTACGCGAAAGTGCGCGAGCAGTTCGGCCGTACGATCGGCACCTTCCAGGCCGTCAAGCACCACGCCGCCAACATGCTGGTGGCCGCCGAGGTCGCCACGGCCGCCACCTGGGATGCCGCCCGGGCCGAGGACCTCGACAGTTCCTGGTTCGCCGGCGCGGTGGCCGCCACGCTGGCCAACCGCGCGCAGGTATTCAACGCGCAGAACAACATTCAGCTACACGGAGGTATCGGGTTCACCTGGGAACACGATGCGCACCTGTATCTGCGGCGGGCGCGCACCCTGGCGGCGCTGGCGGCCGACGGCGCCGACCCGGTGCTCGACGTCGTCGACGCCCAGCGCGGCGGCCAGGCCCACGGCGCGTCGTTCACGCTGCCGCCCGAGTCCGAGCAGTACCGCAGCCAGGCCCGCGAGGCCGCGGCGAAAACCCGGGCCCTGCCCGTCGACCGCCAGCGCGACCACCTCGTCGACTCCGGATATCTTGTCCCGCACTGGCCGCGGCCGTGGGGCCGCAGCGCGAACGTGCTGGAGCAGCTGGTCATCGAGGAGGAGTTCGCCGACGTCGACCGTCCCGACATGGGGATCACCGGGTGGGTGGCACTGACGATCGCTCAGGCCGGCACCGAGGAGCAACGCGAGCGCTGGGTGGAACCGGTGCTGCGGGGCCAGGTGATGTGGTGCCAGCTCTTCTCCGAGCCGGGCGCGGGGTCGGACGCAGCGGCGGTGCGCACCTCGGCCAAGAAGGTCGACGGCGGCTGGCGGGTGACCGGGCAGAAGGTGTGGACCAGCCTGGCGCACATGTGTCAGTGGGGTCTGGCCACGGTCCGCACCGACCCTGATGCTCCGAAGCACGCCGGGGTCACCATGATGGCGATCGACATGACGGCCGAGGGCGTCACGGTGAACCCATTGCGCGGGCTCACCGGTGATTCGCACTTCAACGAGGTGTTCTTCGACGACGTCTTCGTGCCCGACGCCGATGTGGTCGGCGACGTCAACAAGGGCTGGCTGGTCGCGCGCGCGACGCTGGGCAACGAGCGGGTCTCGATCGGCGGTGGCTCCGGCGCCCCGACCGGCACCACCCCTGACCATCTGATCAAGCTACTCGACAGCGCACCGGAGACGGCGGCGGGCTACGTGCGGCGCGCCGGCGAGGTGATCGCCGAGCTGCACACGCTGCGGCTGCTCAATCTGCGGCGGGCCACCCGGGCGATCGCCGGCGCCGAGCCCGGACCGGAAGGCAACGTCACCAAACTGCTGGTCGCCGAGTCGGGTCAGCGGCTCACCGAGCTCGCGTTCGAGTTGGCCGGCACCGCGGCGGTCACCGAGCAGATCCCGCAGCTGACCCGCAGCTACATGGGCAACCGGGCCATGACCATCGCCGGGGGAACCTCGGAGATCACCCGGAACACGGTTGCCGAGCGGATCCTCGGACTGCCGCGAGACCCGCTACTTCGCTGACGGAAGCCGTCACCGCACACGCATACTTGTCGGATGCCCCGCATAAATTTCCACCCCGAACTGCGCCGCAGTGCCCGCATCCTGCCCAGACAGATGATCACGCCGGTCACGCTGCCGTTCATGCGGGCGGCGTCCCGGCTGATGTGGCGCAGCGGCGACGCCCCCGACGACATCGAGGTGCTGACCCTGTCCTCCGGGGTCGGGGTGCGGCTGTTCCGTCCCCGCGGCGTGGCGCCCGGCCCGGGACCGGCGCTGCTGTGGATCCACGGCGGCGGCTACGTCATCGGCGACGCCGCCCAGGACGACGTGCTGTGCCGGCGTTTCGCGCGGGAACTCGGCGCGACGGTCGCGTCGGTGAACTACCGGTTGGCGCCCGAACATCCGTACCCGACTCCGCTGGAGGATTGCTACACCGCGCTGGGCTGGTTGTCGCGGCTGCCGTCGGTGGATCCGGCACGCGTCGCGATCGGCGGAGCCAGCGCCAACGGCGGGCTGGCGGCCGCGCTGGCACTGCTGGCCCGCGACCGCGGTGAGATCCCGGTCGCCGCACAGGTTCTGGTATATCCGATGATCGACGACCGCACGGTGGACCGCCACGGGCTCGACCACCCGGGACACCGGCTGTGGAACCAGTCGAGCAACCGCTTCGGCTGGCGGGCCTACCTCAAGGACGCCGATCCGACCGAGGCGGTCCCGGCCCGCCGCGAGGATCTCGCCGGGCTCCCGCCGGCATGGATCGGCGTCGGCACCCTCGACCTGTTCCACGACGAGGACCTGGCCTACGCCGAGCGACTGCGGGAGGCCGGCGTGCCGTGCGAGGTGATGGTCGTCGACGGCGCCTTCCACGGGTTCGACGGAATCGCGCCGAAAGCGTCTGTGTCACAGTCGTTCTTCAACAGCCAGTGCGCGCTGCTACGGACGGCGTTCGCGCCCGCGGCGGCCTGACACTCACCGGCGCTCATAGACGAGCCTGCCGCCGATGACCGTGGCGGCCACGGCAGCGGCGTCCAGGTCAACGGGCGCGGCCGGCGGCGGGGTGGACAGGATGCACAGATCGGCGGCCGCGCCGGGCTCGATCCGCCTCGGGACGGCCGGCCGGTCCGGCGCGCCCAGGAACATCGTCAACGCCGTTGCCGCCGAGACACGTTCACCGTCGCCCAGTACCCGGCCGGACGGCGTGGTGCGGTGCACGGCAGCGCGCATCACCGCCCACGGATCGAGGTCGCCGAACGGCGCGTCGGTGGACAGCGCCACCGTCACCCCGGCGCGGGTCAGCGAGGCGACGCGCCACAGCTCGTGGTGTTCGGCCGCGTCGACGTCGGTGAGGTACTGGTCGCCGCGTTCGGCGACGAAGTTCGGCTGGGTCACCACGGTGACCCCTGCGGCGGCAAGCTGGGCCAGCGTCCCGTCGGGCACCACCGCGGCGTGCTCGATACGATCGAGCGGATGAATGCCGTTGAGGCGCAACGCCTCCAGCGTCACGACCAGCTGGGCGGCGGTGACGCAGTGCACCGCGACCGGCGCGTCGGCGGCGCGCCGGTCGGCGATCCATCCGCTCACCTCATCGAGGTCGAGCGCGTCATCGTGCAGGATGCGCTTGCCCGGGGACAGCCACCGGACGCGCTGGGACATCTGCTTGGGCAGCTGGTCCGGATCGGCGAGATCCGGTGTGGCGTCGGTGACCCCGGTGACGCCGAGCCGGCACAGTCGCGCGCTCAGGCCGGCGAGGTCGGGTTCCTGACGCAGCTCGGCTGCCCAGCCGGCGTCGGCGCTGGGCAGCCGGCCGTCGGCATGGTCCGTCAGCCCGACGCGGTGCAGCGCGGCACTGTTCAGGATCCACTGCGCGCCGCTGCGGTGCTGGACCCGCACCGGAACCGACGGCGCGACGTCGTCGAGCACGTGCCGGTCCAGCGGTCCGGCGGCGGCGTCGTGGTAGCCGACCGCACGGATCCAGCCGTGCGCATCCACCGGCGCGGTGGCCAGCACCCGGGCCAACTCGGCCCTGGTGTGCACCACCTCGGGACCAACCCGGACCGAGTGCAGCGCGGCCGCGGCCGCGCGCAGGTGGATGTGGTGGTCGTGCAGGCCCGGCAGCACGGCGCCGCCGGCGGCGTCGTACTCCGGTTCGCCGGGCCGGCGCGTCAGCCCTGCGCCGACCTCGAGGATGCGCTCGCCGACGCGTAGGTCGGTCGCGGTGCCGTCGAGCAGCCTCGCCCGCCGGATCAGCACGATCCGGCCAGCCGTTCGGCGACCAGACGCTCGACGGCCTCGTTGTCCGCGCCCGGCGCTGGGCCGCGACTCGGGTTCGGCGGCGCTGTCGTGCAGTCGATTTCGCGGTCGCGGGGCAGTTCGGCGTAGGTCGCGGCGACCGCGGCCATCGACATCTCCACCAGCTCCCCGCCGCCTCTGGCCTGCGATTCGAGCACCGCACGGGCTGCGTGCAGCCCGGTCAACGGGTCGGCGATCGCGTCCCCGCAGAACCGCGGCGCCTGCGCGGTACCGCCGACGAGACCGCCCGAGACCGCCGCGTCGTCGCCGAACGCGACCCAGTCGGCGCGGCCGTCCGCCGTTCCGTGACCGGTGATCCGTATCCAGGTGCGGCCGGCACGTACGGGCACGCTGTCCGGACTCAGGCCACGCCGGCGCAGTGCCGCGGGCCGGGAGGACTCGATCACCACGTCGGCCGCGGCCAGCAGCCGGCGTAGCGGCCCGGGGTGCGCGAAATCAGCGTGGTAAGAGAGCTTTCCGGCGTTCATCCAATCGAAGACATCGCGGGGTCCCTGCCGTGTCCCGTCCGGGCGGGCGGCGCTCTCCACCTTCACGACGGTGGCGCCCGCGCGCGCGAGCAACCGGCCGCACAGCGGGCCGGCCCACATCGAGGACAGGTCGGCGACGAGCAGCCCCGCCGCCGAGGCCGGCTGTGACCGCGGCCCCAAGGCTCGCAAAACCTTTGCGGCAGGCGCAGTTTCACCGAGTACGCCGACGGGCAGGCCGAGCAGCCGCGCCCGCTCGGCGAAGCCGGTCACCCCGAGGTCGCGCACGCAGCGTTCGACCGCCCGCCAGGGGTCGGTCATGACGTCGTCAGTCTGGGTCAACGCGGGGACCGCGGCGACGTCGTCGCCGCGGGACAGGGTCAGCGCGCACCAGCCGTCGCGGGCGGCCATCAGCCGGGTGGCCCCGCCTGCGGAGATCCGGTCGCCGCAGCGCAGGCCCAGCAGTGCGGCCCGGCCGCCGAGCAGTTCCGCTGCGTCGACGGTGATTCCGGTACACGCGCCCACGTCGCGGGCGACCGAGCTTGCCCGGTCGAGCACGGCGGCAGGGATGCGCACGGGTGTCACCACACCATTGTGATCAGAAGTGCAGCACGCTGAACCGCCAGTCCAGCACCTGGCGGTCCTCGTCGGGTCCGGCCGCGTAGACCACCGACCGCAACCGCAGCACCCCGCCCCGCCCGCCCGGCAGCGGCTCAGCCGCCTCGATCGTGAGATCGCTGTACAGCGTGTCGTTCTCATGCACCGGCCCGGTGTGGTCGCAGGATTCCCAGCCCAGCACGGTCACCACGTTGGGCAGCAACCGGGCGGCCTGGGCCAGGGCCAGGCCGATGGTGTGCCCGCCGTACACCAGGCGCCGGCCGGCGACCCGTGAATCATGATGGGTGGCTGCGATGTTCAAGGACAGCCTGGCCAGTTCGGGGGCACTGCTGACCACGTCGGCGGTGCTGCGCAGGACGGCGCCGGCGAGCGCGGGGTCGAAGTGCGGGCCCGGCACTCGCGCCCGGAACATCTCGGCGTCCCAGTCGGCGGTCGGGTCGGTCACGGGCCCTTCGCCGGCACCGATGGCGGACAGATCGTCGGCGTGCCCGGTCTGCACGGTGTCGCCGCTCAGCGGCAGCATGGCGCACCGGTAGAAGTCCAGCACCAGTCGCCCGACCCCGTCGATTGTCGTCATGCGCAGTGCGGCAAGGCCGGTGGGCGCTCGCCCCGGTTTCGCCGTGTTCTGCCGAAGACCCACCACCTCGGTGCGGGTGAACAGGGTGTCGCCGATGACCGGGTAGCGGTAGAACGTCAGGCCACGGTAGAAGAGGTTGGCCTTGACCCGCTGGGTCGCCAACGTGGACTGGCCGATCGCGACGTCGCACACCAGGGCGGGGTGAGCCAGCGGCGCCGTCGCGCCCGTGACCGAGTGGGACAGCTCGGCGTCGAGGGGCAACCGGAGCCGGTCGCCGAGGATCGCCTGATGGGTGGCGGCCACGCCGGCGGTCAACGTCATGGAGGGGGCCGTGTCGAAGACCTGCCCTCTCTCCAACTGGTCGAAGAACGGACCGCCCGCGATTTGGCCGTACAAAGTCACAGCGGGTCATGCTGGCAGGACCCAGAACAGCGTGTCAACATGACGGACGTAAATGGCCGTACATTTACGGCAGCTTCACGACACGGAAAGGCTGTGGATGGTCGAGGGATTGAGTAGCGAAGAGGCCATGCTGGTGCAGACGGTCCGTACGTTCGTCGACCGGGAGGTGAAGCCGGCCGTCCGCGACGTCGAGCACGCCAACACCTACCCGGCGGCGTGGATCGAGCAGATGAAGCAGATCGGCATCTTCGGCCTGGCGGTCCCGGAATCCCACGGCGGTGCGCCGGTGTCGACCCGGTGCTATGTGCTGGTCACCCAGGAGCTGGCCCGCGGCTGGATGAGCCTGGCCGGCGCCATGGGCGGGCACACCGTGGTGGCCAAGTTGCTGACGCTGTTCGGCACCGACGAGCAGAAGCAACGCTATCTGCCCGCGATGGCCGGCGGGGAGCTGCGGGCAACGATGGCGCTGACCGAGCCAGGTGGTGGTTCGGACCTGCAGGCGATGTCGACGGTCGCCCGGGCCGACGGTGACGACCTGGTGGTCGACGGCGCCAAGACGTGGATCTCCAACGCGCGCCGTTCCGGCCTGGTCGCGCTGCTGTGCAAGACCGACCCCGACGCCACCCCCCGGCATGCCGGCATCTCGGTGGTGCTGGTGGACAACCCCACCACGGGGTTGACGGTGTCGCGTGATCTGCCCAAGCTCGGATACAAGGGGGTGGAGTCGTGCGAGCTGTCGTTCGACGGATGCCGGGTGCCGCGGTCGGCGATCCTCGGCGGGGTGGCCGGCAAGGGCTTCGCGCAGATGATGAAAGGCCTGGAGACCGGCCGGATCCAGGTTGCATCCCGCGCTCTCGGGGTGGCCTCGGCCGCGCTGGCCGATGCCCTGGCCTATGCGCAGGACCGGGAGAGCTTCGGGCAGCCGATCTGGAAGCACCAGGCCGTCGGCCACTACCTGGCCGACATGGCGACCAAGCTGAGCGCGGCCCGGCAGCTGACGCTCTACGCCGCCGACCGCTACGACAGCGGCGAGCGCGCCGACATGGAGGCGGGAATGGCCAAGCTGTTCGCCTCCGAGGTCGCGATGGAGATCGCGCTCAACGCGGTGCGGATCCACGGGGGGTACGGCTACTCCACCGAGTACGACGTGGAGCGCTATTTCCGTGACGCCCCACTGATGATCGTCGGTGAGGGCACCAACGAGATCCAGCGCAACGTCATCGCCGAACAGTTGGTGGCCCGGGGCGGAATCTGATGCCGCCGGCCTATCAGGTTCTGCGCGAACGGCTTCGGGAGGAGATCGTCGCGGGCCGGTATCCCGACGGCACCCGGCTGCCGACGGAGTCCGAACTCGTCGCCCGCCACGGCCTGTCCCGGCAGACGGTCCGTCGCGCGTTCCAGGATCTCGTCGCCGAGGGCGCGGTGTACCGGGTGCCCGGGCGCGGCAGCTACGCCCGCGACCAGGGCCGGCGCTACCTGCGGCAGCTCGGCTCGATCGAGGATCTGATGAGCCTGTCGGTCGACACCACGATGGAGGTGGTCGACGGGCTGCATCGCCGGGTCGACATCGACGCCGCCAGCAGGCTGCGACAGGACGGGGACGTCGTTCACACGGTGCGGTTCCGTCGGGTCCACGACGGTGTGCCGTTCGGTCACACCACGGTTCACCTCCCGCCGGGTGTCGCCGCGCCCGTGCTGAAATCACCCCACCTGGCCACCGGCGCGGTCAGCACGCACACCGTCATCGGTCTGCTCGGACCGCACCTGGAGAGCCCCATCGCCGAAGCGGCGCAATCGATCACGGTCGCGCCGGCCGACGATAGGACCGCCGCCGCGGTCGGCTGCGCACCCGGGCATCCGATGCTGCGGGTGGACCGGCTCTACACCGACCACCGGGGCCGCCCGGTGGAGCTGGCGGTCAGCCAGTTTCTGCCCGAGCAGTACGCCTACCGGGTCACGTTGCGCCGCTCCGGTTAGCGGATCGGGCGCGGCTCACGCGTGCCGGTTTTCACACGACGGAGTCGACCAGGCCCCACCGCAGTGCGGTGGCGGCGTCGACGGTGTGGCCCGACAGCACCAGATACGCTGTGCGCCAACGCCCTATCCTCCGGGTGATGCTGACCGTGCCGCCGGCACCGGGAATCAGACCGAGGGCCAGCTCGGGCAGACCGAGCACCGCGTCTGCGTCGCAGCTCACGGTGCCGCAGAACGCGGCCATCTCCAGGCCGCTGCCCTGCACCTGACCGTGGATCTCGGCACGGCAAGCGCGGCCCAGACGTGCGGTGATCTCGTCGAGCACCAGCGCCGGGCTGTGCCGGGTGCGGGCCACGTGGGCGGAGGCCGGATCGGTGAACGACCCGAACTCGGCGAGATCGCCGCCGCTGCAGAACGACGGGCCGTTGCCGGCCAGCACCACCTCGTCGACGGACGGATCGAGCCGGGCCACCTCGAGCGCGTCCAACAGCGCGGCCCTGGCGTCGGTAGAGAACGCGTTGTGTCGCTGCGGGCGGTTGAACCGGATGGTGAGAAGGTTGCCGTCCCGTTGCGCGACAACCGGATCCGGCGTCCTTGGCACCTGCGCGGGTCCACGCGCGGCAAGCCAGCGCGCGAACTCCGGACCCGACTGCAACGTCGAATACGCCAGTGACTCGGTGACCACCCCGGTGAAGGTGGCACCGGCGGCGTCGAACGCGCGCAGCACGTCGTCGCAGACGGCGGCCGCCACCGGCCAGCGGCCGCACCGCTGCTCCAGCTCGGCGAGTGCGTCACGCACCGACGCGACGGTGACGGCCCGGCGGTCGTCGACGTCGTCTTCGGTCAGCGTGAAGGTGGCTTCGTCGGACGGAGTTCCGACGGCGACGCGGATACCGCCCGCCAGTTCGACCGGATCGTTCACGAGTACTTCTTGATCAGCTCCTGCTTGTACAGCTTGCCCGTGTCGGTGCGGGGCAGCTGCGGCTCGAACGACAGCGACCGCGGACACTTGTAGTGCGCCAGGCGGTCACGCAGCCAGTCAAGGAGCTCGCGCCCGAATTCTTCGGTGGCATCGCTGGGGTCGACGGTCTGCACGACGGCCTTGACCCGCTGGCCCATCTCGTCGTCGGGGATGCCGAACACCGCGGCGTCCATCACCTTCGGGTGGGTGACGAGCAGGTTCTCGGCTTCCTGTGGATAGATGTTCACCCCACCGGAGATGATCATGTGGTGCCGGCGGTCGGTGAGGTACAGGTAGCCGTCCTCGTCGAGATATCCGATGTCGCCGACCGTCTTCCAGCCCTGAGGGTGACGTGAGGACGCGGTCTTGTCGGGATCGTTGAGGTACTCGAAGTCGTAGCCGCCCTCGAAGTAGATCTCACCGGCCTGACCGGGCGGGAGTTCCTGGCCGTCCTCGCCAACGATGTGGATGACGCCCGTCAGCGGCTTGCCCACCGAACCTGGGTGCGTCAGCCACTCCTCGGCGCTGATCAGCGTCGACCCGTGCGCTTCCGAGGAGGCGTAGTACTCGTCGATGATGGGGCCCCACCAGTCGATCATCTGCTTTTTGATGTCCACCGGACACGGGGCGGCGGCGTGCATGACGCGCTCCAGGCTGGACACGTCGTACGACGTGCGTACGTCCTCGGGCAGCTTCAGCATCCGGGTGAACATCACCGGCACGAATTGTCCGTGCGTCACCGTGTGTTTGGCGATCGCGTCCAGCGCACCCTCGGCGTCGAACTTCTCCATCACCACGGTGGTGATGCCGCCGGCCTGGGTCTGCATCGACCACACCGACGGCGCGGTGTGGTACAGCGGGGCCGGGCTCAGATACACCGCGTCCGGGTGCATCCAGAACGACACCAGCGCGGCCATCAATCCGGGCGACTCCGACGGCGGCACATGCGGCAGTTCGCGTTTGATGCCCTTGGGTCGGCCGGTGGTTCCCGACGAGTACTGCAGCAGGTCGCCCTCGATCTCGTCGGCGATCGGGGTGTCCGGCTTGTCGGCCACACACTCGGGATAGGACTGCCAGCCATCGAGGGCTCCGGAGGCGCTTGTCGCCGACGATTCGGCTCCGGAAGCGATCAGCCGCACCGGCGGAAGGCCGTTCGGCAGTTCGGCCTCCAGGCCGGCGAGCGTGTCGGTGAGCTTGGCCGAACCGACGATGGCCTTGGCGCCGCTGTTGTCAACGATGTAGGCGACCTCGGCGGCGGTGAGGTGGGTGTTGATCGGCACGTAGTACAGACCGGCGCGGCGTGCCGCCCACATCACGGCGTGGATGTGCTCGTTGTTCTCCATCAGGATCGCGACGGCGTCGCCCTCGACCAGTCCGGCGTCCCGGAACAGGTGGGCCAACCGGTTGGCCCGCGCCTCGAGTTCGCCGAACGTGACCACAGTTCCGCTGGGGTACATGATGACGGCGGGCTTGTCGGGGCTGGCAACGGCGGTGTCGCGGATCTGCATGCGCTGACTTTACTTCGCCACAGTTGACAGGTGTCAAGAGCGGCTTGTCGGATCCGTACCAGCCCGCTCAGCGACGAGCGTGCGCGAAATCGGCCCGCGGGCGGCGTGTCCCGGCGCAGACACGCACGCTCGCGGGGGAAGGATCAGCGCTCTTCGGCCAGGCGGGTCTTCAGCGCGTCGAACTCGTCCTTGATGCCGGTCGGCAGCTTCTCGCCGACGAACTCGAACCACTCCTCGATCAGCGGCACCTCGGCCTGCCACTCCTCGACCTTGACCGCCAGCGCCTCGTCGACGTCGGCCGGGTCCACGTCCAGACCCTCCAGATCGAGGTCGGCCGCGGTGGGCACGATGCCGATCGGGGTGCTCTTGCCGTCGGCCTTGTGCTCGATGCGCTCGACGGCCCACTTCAGCACCCGGCTGTTCTCACCGAAACCGGGCCACAGGAAGCGGCCGTCGTCACCGCGGCGGAACCAGTTGACGAAGAACACCTTCGGCAGCTGCGACGCGTCGGCCTGCTTGCCGATGTTGATCCAATGCTGGAAGTAGTCGCCGACGTTGTAGCCGAGGAACGGCAGCATCGCCATCGGGTCACGCCGTACGGTGCCGACCTTGCCCTCGGCGGCCGCGGTCTGCTCGGAACCCAGCGTGGCACCGATGAAGACCCCGTGCTGCCAGTCGCGGGCCTCGGTGATCAGCGGGACGGTGGTCTTGCGGCGGCCGCCGAACAGGATCGCCGAGATCGGCACCCCCTGCGGGTCGTCCCACTCCGGCGCGAGCGTGGGGCACTGGGAGATCGGGGTGCAGTAGCGCGAGTTCGGATGCGCCGCTTTGGTTTCCGTCTCCCGCAGGACCCAGTCGTTGCCCTTCCAGTCGATCAGGTGGTCGGGCTCGCCCTCCAGGCCCTCCCACCACACGTCGCCGTCGTCGGTCTTGGCGACGTTGGTGAAGACGGTGTTGCCGGCGGCGATCGTCTTCATCGCGTTCGGGTTGGAGTCCCAGTTGGTGCCCGGGGCGACGCCGAAGAAGCCGAACTCGGGGTTGGTGGCGTAGAGCCGGCCGTCCTTGCCGAACCGCATCCAGGCGATGTCGTCGCCGACGGTCTCCGCGCGCCAGCCTTCGATGGTGGGCTGCAGCATCGCGAGGTTGGTCTTACCGCACGCCGACGGGAACGCCGCGGCGATGTAGTACGCCTTGTTCTCCGGGCTGATCAGCTTCAGGATCAGCATGTGCTCGGCGAGCCAGCCCTCGTCGTGCGCCATGGCCGACGCGATGCGCAGCGAGTAGCACTTCTTGCCCAGCAACGCGTTGCCGCCGTACCCGGAGCCGAAGCTCCAAATCTCCCGGGTCTCCGGGAAGTGGGTGATGTACTTGGTGTCGTTGCACGGCCACGGCACGTCCGCCTGGCCATCTTGCAGCGGCGCACCGACCGAGTGCAGCGCCTTGACGAAGAAGCCGTCGTCGCCGATCTTCTCCAGCGCCGCCGCACCCATCCGGGTCATCGTGCGCATCGACACCACGACGTACTCGGAGTCGGTGATCTCCACACCCAGCTTGGGGTCGTCGGCGTCGAGCGGGCCCATGCAGAACGGCACCACCCACAGCGTGCGCCCGCGCATGCAGCCGCGGTACAGATCGGTCATGATGCCGCGCATCTCGGCCGGGTCCATCCAGTTGTTGGTGGGGCCGGCGTCGATCTCGCGCTCGGAGCAGATGAAGGTGCGGGACTCGACGCGCGCCACATCGGACGGGTCGGACAGCGCCAGGTAGGAGTTCGGCTGCTTGGCCGGGTTCAGCTTCTGGAAGGTGCCCGCCTCGACCAGCTGCTCACAGAGCCGGTCGTACTCCTCCTGCGAGCCGTCGGCCCATGCGACGCGGTCGGGCTGGGTCAGCTCGGCGACCTCGCGAACCCAGGTGAGCAGACCCTCGTGCTTGGTCGGTGCGTTGTCGAGTCCCGGAATGGTCGCTGCGGTCATGCTGTGTCGTCTCCCCTGCATCTCGACGAAGGCCTGCCAGAACGCAGGCGCCGGAATCAGAACCCAAGGCTCAGATTCCCTGGTCACTGTCTACTGAGGTTAACGCGGGTGACATACCCGCGGTGAATCAGGACGATGTCCATTCACTCACAGGAACGATTCAGATGGTTCCCACCGGGCGATCTACCGAGCGGTAACAAGTCATGGTGCCCGATTCGGCGCTGCCGCGCACGGGACAACTCCCGCAGCGCGGCCTCGACCTGCGCGATCCGCGCGCCTGCCACGGCGTCCTCCGCGTCCCCGGAGGCCGCGCCCGCAGCGGCGAGCGCGGTCTCGACCGCCAGCATCCGGGTCGCCACCCGTTCCTCGCTGACAACGCGCAGCGCAGCCACCACCTCCAGCGCCCAGCGCTCCAGCACGGACCGGTCGTGCAGCAGCGCCCGGGTCCGGATCACCCACGCGGTCGTGACCAGGCCGAGCATGGTGCCGGCGAGCAGCCCGACGGTGGCCAGTTCCGGGGCGAGCCCCGACAGCAGCCGGGGCACCACCATCGCGACCCCCAGCCCGAACCCCGCGCCCAGCACCGTCATCAGCCGGATCTCCAGCCGCCGGGCGCGCAGCGGCGGATCCGGCAGCCACGGCTCGTCCGGCGCCGCCGCGGGACCGGCGGCCTCGGCATGGGCGTGCGCGGTGAGGTCCGCGTCGACGGCGGCGAGGACCTCGGCCGCGCGCCTGCGGGCGCGGTCGGCGAACCCGTTGACGTCCCCCCTGCCCGCCGCGGCCGCGTCGTCGAGCAGTTCCGTGCGCAGCGCCGCGCACCGCTTCCGCGCGGTGTGGGTCACGGTGAGGCGGGCCTGCGCGAGGTCGGTGCGCAGCAGGGTCGCCCGCCGCGCCGCGCCGGCCCGGCGCTCCCGCATCAGCCGGTCCCGCTCGTCGCGCAGCGTCTGCTCGCGGGCCGCCCATGCGCGCAGCTGGTTCCGCCCGGCCCGGCCGGGGTCCGCCAGCTGCTCCCCGAGCACCCTGACCAGTTCGTCGATCACCGGATCACCCAGCCGCGGCGCCGCCGCCACGCCGATCCACGGGATCGGGGCCAGCCGCGGCGTGTGCGCGGCCAGCCGCGCCCGGTCGGCGGCCAGCACGGCGGTCCAGTCGCGGTGGTCGTCGATCTTGGACACCACCGCGACCACCGCGTCAGTGGCCGCGGTCGCGAGATCGGCCAGCGCGCAGTCGGATTCGGTGATCGGAGCCACCGCCGAAACGACGAACAGCACCATCGCGAGTGGGCCGGTGTGCCCGGCGTCGCCCGGCTCGACGAACCGGCAGTTCGGCATCCTGCTGCGCAGCTCCCCGACCAGGCTGGTCACCCCCGCCCGCGGCGGGCCGGTCACCAGCACCACGTCCGGTGCGGTCACCGCGACCGGCTCAGCAACCGCAGTGAGCCGCGCGCGATGGCTGCCGCGCAACGTCCGTGGTGCCCGGTGACCGGGCCGCCCGCGTAGCGGTGCCAGTACACGGCGCGCCGTTCGTGGGCGTCGGGGCTGTCGCCGCGGTCGACCCGCAGCCCGGTCGCCTCCATCGCGTCGACGGCGGCGGCCATCACCGCGATCACCGCGTCGTCGCCGGCGAGGAAGCCGGCCAGTCCGTCGTCGCGGGTTTCGGCGGCCACCCGGTGCAGATCGTCGACGGCCGCGCACACCCGCCGGTACGTCACCTCGGCGGTCATCGCGTCCACCGCCGCGACCACGCGGCCGACCTGGCTGAGATCGCGCAACGCGCGGTTGACGGTCGCCGCGTCGGCCCCTTCGGCGCAGGAGAGCACGGCGTGTGCGAGCCCGAACCGGTCCAGCCGGGCGAGCAGCCGGCGCCGAACCTCGGCCGGCACCGGGTGCTCGGCGTCGACGAACGCGTCGGTGGAAGTCATGTCGGCCGGGGTCGCGGCCAGTGTCCGCAGCGCCGCGACATCCCGCCCGTCGAGCTCGGGCCGGGCCAGCAGCGCGATCATCGGCACTACCGCCACCCCGGCCGTCCCGCTGATCCGGGCCGCGCACGCCGTCGCCGCGGCCAGCGGCCCGCCGACGACCCGGCCGGCCAGGTCCGCCTTGTTCAGCACGATCACCGTCGGCACCGGCGCCGTGAGCAGCGCCCGGTCCTCGGGTTTGAGCACCTCGGCGACCACGATCACCTGCGCGTCGGCGGCATCTACGGCGGTCACCACCGGCACGCCGGACGCGGCCAGCGCGCGGGCGACGGACCCGCAGCCCACCCCGCTCCGGCCCCGGACGGCTACCCTGAGCGGGTCCCGCAGGCGCTCCGGCACGGCGCGCAGCCGCGGGTCGTGCGTGTGTGCGGCGAACTCCGCCACGACGTCGGCGAACATGTGCCTGCCCCCGTGTCCCGGACCGGTGGACGGCCCGCTCCGAACTCCCATCGTGGCACCGGTCGCGGGCCGGTCAGGACACGAATTCACAAGGCAACTGTTGGGTATCAATCTGTCACACGATGCAGGGAGCGCAGGCGCGATGAGCGACTATGGACGGATGCACACGCCGGAGTCCGACCTCGCCGCACCCGAGGCGCCGGACCCCGAGGACCATCCGCACTTCCACCGCCGGGTCACCAGCTTCCGGGCCCGCCGCTCGACGATCTCGGACAACCAGCAGGCCATCTGGGACCGGCTCTGGCCGCAGCTCGGGTGTCAGGCCCGCGACGGCGACGCGCAGGCGGGCCGGCTCGACCTCGAAGCGTGGTTCGGCCGCACCGCGCCGCTGGTGCTGGAGATCGGCTGCGGCACCGGCACCTCGACACTGGCCATGGCCCAGGCCGAACCCGACGTCGACGTCATCGCCGTCGAGGTCTACCGGCGGGGGCTGGCCCAGCTGCTCGCCGCGATCGACCGGACCTCGGGAACCGACCATCCCGTCACCAACATCCGGCTGATCCGCGGCGACGGGGTCGACGTGCTGACCCACATGGTCGGCCCGGGCTCGCTGACCGGTGTGCGGGTGTTCTTCCCCGATCCATGGCCCAAGGCCCGGCACCACAAGCGCCGGCTGCTGCAGGCCGACATCGTGGCACTGATCGCCGACCGGTTGCGGCCGGGCGGGATCCTGCATGTCGCCACCGACCACATGGGTTACGCCGAGCACATCGCCGAGGTCGGCGATGCCGAACCGCTCTTGCGCCGCGTCGAGGCAGGCACCGGCGCCGACACCGCAGGACTGCCCGTCTCCGTGGCCCGGCCCGTCACCAAGTACGAGCGCAAGGCGCTGGCCGGTCCCACCGTTGCCGAACTCCTCTGGGAGAGAACACCATGAGCCTGACCGACAACATGCCGGCCCCGCCGGACGCGCCGGACAACCCCGAGCCCGTGACCCCAGCCGCGCTGGGCGCCGACACCGCACCCGAAGCCCGGGTGCTGCTGGTGTGGGACGCCCCCAACCTGGACATGGGACTCGGCGCGATCCTCGGCGGCCGCCCGACCGCCGCGCACCGGCCGCGATTCGACGCGCTGGGCCGCTGGCTGCTCGGCCGCACCGCCGACCTGTCCGCCGCGCAGGCCGGGTCCGGACGACCGGTGGCGCTGGAACCCGAGGCCACCGTGTTCACCAACATCGCCCCCGGAAGCGCCGACGTCGTCCGGCCCTGGGTGGAGGCGCTGCGCAACGTCGGTTTCGCGGTGTTCGCCAAACCGAAGATCGACGAGGACAGCGACGTCGACAGCGACATGCTGGCCCACATCGCGCTGCGGCGCAGCGAAGGACTGGCCGGGCTGATCGTGGCCTCGGCCGACGGCCAGGCGTTCAAACTGCCGCTGGAGGACATCGCCAGAAGCGGTGTCGAGGTCCAGGTGCTCGGATTTCGCGAACATGCCAGTTGGGCGTTAGCGTCGGATACCTTGGAGTTCGTCGATCTGGAAGACATCCCCGGTGTCTTCCGGGAGCCGTTGCCGCGGATCGGACTTGACTCGCTACCCGAGCAGGGCGCCTGGCTGCAGCCTTTCCGGCCGCTGTCGTCGCTGCTGAACTCGCGCGTCTAGATAACTGAAAGCCCCGGGTCCGACGTGTGGGGGCGAAGATGACAGGGACTTTCGAAGACCGATAGGAGCATTACGTGTTCGCCTGGTGGGGTCGAACGGTGTACCAGTACCGATACATAGTGATCGGTGTCATGGTCGCACTGTGCCTGGGCGGCGGCGTCTACGGCATCAGCCTGGGACAGCACGTCACACAGAGCGGTTTCTATGACGAGGGCAGCCAGTCGGTGCACGCGTCGCTGGTCTCCGACGAGGCCTACGGGCGCGACCGGACCAGCCATGTGGTGGCGATCCTCACTCCGCCGGACGGAAAGAAGGTCACCGACCCACAGTGGATCGAAAAGGTCACCGGCGAGCTGAACGACGTGGTGGCCGAGCACCCGGATCAGATCGTCAGCTGGGTGGGCTGGTTGCGGGCCCCCGACAGCACGGCCGAGACCGTGCAGCAGATGAAGACCGAGGACGGCTCCAAGACCTTCATCAGCATTCCGCTCAAGGGCGACGACGACGACGAGATCCTGAAGAACTACCAGGTCGTCGAACCGGACCTGCAGAAGGTCAACGACGGCAACATCGCGCTCGCCGGCCTGCAGCCGCTGGCCAGTGAACTCACCGGCACCATCGGCGAGGACCAGAAGCGCGCCGAGGTCGCGGCGATCCCGCTGGTCGCAGTGGTGCTGTTCTTCGTGTTCGGCGGCGTGATCGCCGCGGCCCTTCCCGCGATCATCGGCGGTCTGACCATCGCCGGCGCACTGGGCATCATGCGGCTGTTCGCCGAGTTCATGCCGGTGCACTTCTTCGCCCAGCCCGTCGTCACGCTGATGGGCCTCGGCATCGCGATCGACTACGGCCTGTTCATGGTGAGCCGGTTCCGTGAGGAGATCGCCGAGGGCTACGACACCGAGGCCGCCGTGCGCCGCACGGTGATGACTTCGGGCCGCACCGTGATGTTCTCCGCGGTGATCCTGGTCGCGTCGTCGGTGCCGCTGCTGCTGTTCCCGCAGGGCTTCCTGAAGTCGATCACCTACGCGATCATCGCGTCGGTCATGCTCGCGGCGATCCTGTCGGTCACCGTGCTGCCCGCCGCGTTCGCGATCCTGGGCCGCAATGTCGACGCGCTCGGGGTGCGCACGCTGCTGCGGGTACCGTTCTTCCGCAACTGGAAGCCGATGCGGGTCTACCTGGAGTGGCTGGCCGAGAAGACCCAGAAGACCAAGACCCGCGCCGAGGTCGAGAAGGGTTTCTGGGGCCGGCTGGTCAACGTCGTGATGAAGCGGCCGATCGCGTTCGCCGCGCCCATCCTGATCGTGATGATCCTGCTCGTCATCCCGCTGGGACAGCTGGCCCTCGGCGGCATCAGCGAGAAATACCTGCCGCCCGACAACGGGGTGCGTCAGGCGCAGGAGGACTTCGACCGCAGCTTCCCGGGCTTCCGCACCGAGCCGCTGACTCTGGTGATCGAGCATCAGGACGGTGAAGCGGTCACCGACCAGCAGCTCGCCGAGATCCGCGCCAAGGCGATGACGATCAGCGGGTTCACCGACCCGGACAACGATCCGTCGAAGATGTGGCAGGAGCGGTCCGTCCAGGAGGGCGGTTCGGAGGATCCGTCCGTCCGGGTGATCCAGAACGGTCTGGTGAATCGCAACGACGCCTCCCAGAAGATCGATGAGCTCCGGTCCATCCAGCCGCCGCGCGGCATCGACATCTCCGTCGGCGGCACCCCCGCGCTGGAACAGGACAGCATCCACAGCCTGTTCGACCGGCTGCCGCTGATGGGCCTGGTGCTGATCGTCACCACCACGATCCTGATGTTCCTGGCGTTCGGGTCGATCGTGCTACCGATCAAGGCCGCGCTGATGAGCGCGCTGACGCTCGGGTCAACGATGGGCATCCTGACCTGGATGTTCGTCGACGGCCACGGGTCGGGCCTGATGAACTACACGCCGCAGCCGCTGATGGCGCCGATGATCGGCCTGATCATCGCCGTGATCTGGGGTCTGTCCACCGACTACGAGGTGTTCCTGGTGTCGCGCATGGTCGAGGCCCGCGAGCGCGGAATGTCGACCGCCGAGGCGATCCGCATCGGCACCGCCACCACCGGCCGCCTGATCACCGGCGCCGCGCTGGTGCTGGCCGTCGTCGCGGGCGCTTTCGTGTTCTCCGACCTGGTGATGATGAAGTACCTGGCGTTCGGTCTGCTGATCGCGCTGCTCCTGGACGCGACGATCATCCGGATGTTCCTGGTGCCCGCGATCATGAAGCTGCTCGGCGACGACTGCTGGTGGGCGCCGCGCTGGATGAAGCGGGTCCAGGAGAAGCTGGGTCTCGGCGAGACCGAGCTCCCCGACGAGCGCAAGCGTCCGCTGGTCCGGGAGACGGCGCCGGCCGAGGCGCTGGTCGGCGCCGGTGGCCCGCCGTTGCCGGCGCGGCCGCTGCCGCCGCACGATCCGACCCATCCCGCGCCCGGTGGACGCCCGCCCGGACCGACGACGCGGATCCCGGCCCCGCCGCGGACCGCCGACCCGTCGGCAGTGGGCACCGCACGCATCCCCGGGGCGCCGCCCCGCCCGCCCGTGCCGCCGCAGCCCGAACAGGAAGCCCCGACCACCCGGTTCGGCATCGCCAAGAACGCGGTGCGCAACGCGGTCAGCAACGCCACCGCGGCCGCCCAGCGCGCCACCGAGAAGTCCGCTCCCCCGCCGGCGCAGCCGCGGGAGGAGCGGGAGATCGAGTCGTGGCTCGGTGATCTGCGGGGCACCGGCGCGTCCGGCGCCGGCCCGGCCGCACCCGCGCCGCTGCGGCCGTCCGCCGAGCCGACCCACGCCATGCCCGACACCAGCGAGCCGACCACGGCGATTCCGTCCGGCAAGGGCGCGCAGGACGACGACGGCGACGACGCCAGCACGCGGGCCATCCCCGCCGCGCGGCAGACCGATGCCGACGCCGCCACCGAGAAGTTGAACACGCGGCCGGACCAGGATCCGAAGCGTCGCGGCAGCAACGGGCTCAGCGCGCAGGACCTCCTGCGCCGCGAAGGCCGGCTCTGACGGTTCCCGGGATCACTCCCGGGGCACCTCGGTCTCGATGTCGTCGGGTTCGGCCCGCACCACGGGCCCCTCGTCGGCGTCCATCGCCGCCTGCTCGGCGGCGGGGTCGTCGGCAACCAGCACCCGCATCGCGCTGTTGATGAACGCGAGCGCCGGCACGGCCAGCAACGCCCCGACGATCCCGGCGAGCACGCCGCCACCGGCGATCACCAGCACGATGGCCAGCGGGTGGATCGCCACCGCGCGCCCCATCACCAACGGCTGCAGCACGTGCCCTTCCAGTTGCTGCACCGCGATGATCAGACCCAGCGTGATCAGGCCGTAGATCCAGCCCTTCGCGATGAGCGCGACGATCACCGCCAAAAAGCCGGTCACCACCGCGCCGACCAGCGGGATGAACGCGCCGAGGAACACCAGGGACGCCAGCGGCAGCGCCAACGGGATCCCCATGATCGCCAGCCCGATGCCGATACCGGTGGCGTCGACGAGCGCCACCAGGAACGTCGCGCGCACATACCCGATCAGCGAATGGAACCCGGCGCGGCCGGCGTCGCGGACCCGGTCACGCACGTGCGACGGGAACACCCGGGTGATGAACGCGAAGATGGTGCGGCCGCCGTGCAGCAGGAAGATCAGGGTGAACAGCATCAGCAGCGCACCGGTGATGATCTCGGTCAGGGTGCCGGCGGTCGACAGCGCACCGCTGGTCAACTTCTCCTGGTTGCTGCGCAACGCCTCGATCGCCTCGTCGCGGGCCTGGTTGATCTGCGCCGGGCTGACGTCGAGCGGACCGTCGGTCAACCAGCGGACCAGCCCCTCGATGCTGGTCGACACCTGGGTGACCAGATCCGGCGCGCCTTCGATGAACTGGTTGACCACGAACGTGAGCAGGCCGCCGAACAGCGCGAAGCCCGTCAGCAGCACCAGCGCCACCGCCCCGCCGCGGGGGGCGCCGCGACGGTCCAGGAAGTCCACGACCGGCATCAGCAGCGCGGCCAGGATGGTGGCCAGCGCGACGGGCACCACCAGGATCTCCAGCCGCAGCATCAGCCACAGCAACGCGACGATCGCGCCGAGGATCACCAGCAGTCGCCACGACCAGGCCGCCGCCTTCCTGACCAGTGGGCTGACCGACTCGTCGGCCACGGTGTCGAAGGACGGGCCACCTGACATTCCGGTAGCGTAACGGCCTCGCCTGGACGCGCTCGGGATCTGCTGTTGCAGGGTGTATGCGGCTTACTCTGTACCGCGTGTCTCACGACGCGCCCCCGAGCGACACCCAGACCGGCCCGGCCGGGCCGGGCCGCAGTCGCGGCAGGTACTGGTGGCTGCGCTGGGCGCTGATCGCGCTCGCCGTCATCGTGCTGACCGTGGAACTCGCGCTCGTGCGGGACCAGTTGGCCAAGGCGTGGGCCAGTCTGCGGTCGGCCGACTGGCTGTGGGTGCTGGCCGCCGCGGTCGCGGCGATGGCATCGATGCACAGCTTCGCCCAGATCCAGCGCACGCTGCTGCGTTCGGCCGGCGTGCGGGTGCATCAGTGGCGCTCGGAGGCGGCGTTCTACGCCGGCAACGCGCTGTCCACCACGCTGCCCGGCGGCCCGGTGCTCTCGGCGACGTTCATCTACCGGCAGCAGCGGCTGTGGGGCGCCTCGCCGCTGGTGGCGTCGTGGCAGCTGGTGATGTCCGGGGTGTTGCAGGTCATCGGGCTCGCCCTGCTGGGTCTGGGCGGTGCGTTCCTGCTCGGCGCGAGCAAGAACCCGCTGTCACTGATCTTCTCCCTCGGCGGGTTCCTCGCGCTGATCCTGCTGGCGCAGGCCGTCGCCAGCCGGCCGGAGCTGCTCGACGGCATCGGGGTGCGGGTGCTGACGTGGGCCAACTCGGTGCGCGGCAAGCCCCTGGACATGGGACTGGCGAAGTGGCGCGAGATCCTGACCCAGCTGGAAGCAGTGCACCTGAGCCGGCGGGACCTGGGCAAGGCGTTCAGCTGGTCGCTGTTCAACTGGATCGCCGACGTCGCATGCCTGCTGTTCGCCTGCTACGCCACCGGCGGGCACCCGTCGCTGGCCGGTGTCACCGTCGCATACGCGGCCGCCCGCGCCGTCGGATCGATCCCGCTGATGCCCGGTGGTCTGCTGGTGGTCGAGGCGGTGCTGGTGCCCGGCCTGGTCTCGAGCGGGATGTCGCTGGCGTCGGCGATCTCGGCGATGCTGGTCTACCGGCTGATCAGCTGGATCTTCATTTCGGTCATCGGCTGGGTGGTGTTCTTCTTCATGTTCCGCACCGAGAGCGCCCTGGACCCCGACATCAACGGCGACGTCCCCGGCGATCCCGCGCCGCCGGCCCAATTCAGCCCGGACCCGGAGGCGTTCCACCCGCCCGACGAGAAATCCGGTGCGCCACCCGAGGATCCGGGTCGCTAGCCTTCATCTCGTGACGACCGACTCCCCGTCTTCCGCGACCGCGCTGAAGGCGCTGGCCGCCGACCTCGTGTGCGTCGTGGTGTTCTGCACGATCGGGCGGCGCAGCCACGCCGAGGGCCTGACCGTCACCGGGATCGCCGAGACGGCCTGGCCGTTCCTGACCGGCACCGTCGCCGGTTGGCTGGTGAGCCGGGCCTGGCGACAGCCGACGTCGCCGGCGCCGACCGGGCTGATCGTGTGGGTCGCCACGATCGTGGTCGGGATGCTGTTGCGCAAGGCCACCGGGCAGGGCACCGCGGTCAGTTTCATCGTCGTCGCGTCGTTGACCACCGCGGTGCTGCTGCTGGGCTGGCGAGCCGGGGCACGGGTACTGGCGCGTCGTCCGTCAGCCTGAAAACTCCTGCGGTGCAAGATCGTTGGAGATCGTCAGGGTTGCGCGCAGACCCCCGAGCGGGCTGTCGGACAGCGTGATCGTCCCGCCGTGCAGCGCCGCCTGCTGCGCGACCAGCGCCAGACCCAGCCCAGAACCCCCGGATGCGGCGGTGCTGCCCCGGGAGAACCGGCCCAGCACCGCCTCGTGTTCCTCGGCGGGCAGGCCGCGGCCGTTGTCGTCGACGACGATGGTGACCACACCGCCGTCGCGGTGCGCGGCGAGCACGATGCGGCCGGCCTGCCCGTGGGTCACGGCGTTGCGCACCAGGTTGTCCACCGCCAGCCGCAGGCCGCCCGGCCAGCCCAGCACGGTGCCGAGGTCGTCGGCGGCGTCGATCTCGATCTGCACGTCCCGGCGGACCCGCATGTTCTCGCGGCCCACCCGGTCGAGCATGTCGGTTACGTCGATGACCTCGCGGTCCTCGTCCTGCGCGAGCTGCCCCGACGCCAGCTGACCGAGCGCGGTGATGATGGCCTCGACCCGGCGCTGAGCGCGCGACAGGTCGGCGACCACCTCCTCGCGTTCCTCCTCGGGCAGGTTGTGGATGCGCAGGGTGTCGAGGTCGGCCCGCATCGCGGTCAGCGGGGTGCGCAGCTCGTGGGCGGCGTTGGCGGCGAAGTCCTGGGCGGCCTGCAGCGAATTCGTGGTGGCCCGCTGCGCGGCGGCGAGCCGGTCCAGCATCGCGCTCATCGCCTCGGACAGGTCCTCGGCCTCCCGCACCCCGTGTACCGCCGGGATCTGCGCGGTGCCGTGGTCGAGCCGTTTGGTGTGTTCGGTCAGTTTGCGCAACGGCCTGATCGCCGCGCCGGCCAGCAACCAGCCCAGCACCCCGGCCAGCAGCACGGTGACCACCCCGACCCCGATGTAGAACGGGATCCTGGCCCGGCTCAGCAGGATGCTGTCGGCGCGGATACCAATCGACATCAGCACCCCGCCCTCCTGCTCCGACGGGATGGTGCGCACACGGTATTCGACGCCGTTGACCATGACGGTGTCGGTGCCCGGCGGCAGCGGCGGCAGCTGGAAGCCGCGCTGGTAGACGACCTGGCCCGACGAGCGCGCCCGGCCGGTCTGCAGCACCCCGCGCCGGGGATCGGACAGCTGGTCCGGATAGACGCTGGCGTCGACGATCGCGTCCAACCGGCGGTCCAGCTGTGCCTCGTCGTTGCCGGCCAGCACCAGCGAGGTCAGAATCGTGAACGCCGCGACCACCGCTGCCGCGGCGGCGGCCGCGGCGATCGCCACCCTGGTGCGCAGGGACGCCGATCGCAGGAATCGTGGAAGGCGGGGCACGGCGGGCAGGGTCAGCTCACCCGCATGTCAGGGCTCTTCACGAAGCACGTAGCCGATGCCGCGCACGGTATGGATCACCCGGGGCAGACCGTCGCGCTCGAGCTTGCGGCGCAGATACGACACGAACACGTCGGCGACGTTGGTGTCGACGTCGAAGTCGTAACCCCAGACCAGCTCCAGCAACCGCTGCCGGCTCAGCACCACGCCGGCGTTCTCCGCGAGCGCGGCCAACAGGTCGAACTCCCGCTTGGTCAATTCGACCCGTTCCCCGGCGACGAACACCAGTCGCCGCGCGGTGTCGATGGTCAGCGAGCCCACCGTCATCGAGTCGGAGGTGGGCGCGGAATGGTGCGCGCGCCGCAGCAGTGCGTGCAGCCGTGCCACCAGCTCCCCGAGGTCGAACGGTTTGGTCAGGTAGTCGTCGGCGCCCGCCTCCAGCCCGGCGATGCGGTCGTTGACGGTGTCGCGGGCCGACAGCACACAGATCGGGATGTCGTTGCCCAGCGCACGCAGCGCGGTCACCACCGCGACCCCGTCGAGCTCGGGCATCTGCACGTCGAGCACGAGCGCGTCGTGCGACTCGCTGGACAGCAGCCGCAGCGCCTCCTTGCCCGTCGCGGCGACCCTGACGTCGAACCCGGAGTGCCGCAGACCACGCGCCACCGACGTTCTGACGTCGGGGTCGTCGTCGACCATCAACACCGTCCGACCCGCGCCGTCCTGGGCGGACAGCTCCCCCCCATGAGCAGGCGGAGTGTCCACCCTGTCCTGCACCGCGTTACGGGAAGTTCGGGCCGTCGGGGTCGTCAGGGGTGAACCCGCAACGATGCTTGATGTCGGTCAGCGGCTGGCGGACACCGCGCAGCTCGGCTTCGACCTGCGGATGCATGGCCAGGTAGTCGGCGACCTCGGTGCGGATCTGCTCGTGCGGCTTGCCGTGCAGGCCGGTCAGGAACGCGTTCACGTCGGGGTGGGTGAAGAGGTAGGCCGACGTGGCCGCGGAGACACCGGAGGCAACCCCGGAGAAGTCGGCTGCCGTGCAGTTCGGCGGTGGCGGAGCGGGCTGAGCAGAGGCCGAGGGCAGGGCACCGAACAGCATCCCGCCGGAAACCGCGCCTGCGCCGAGCACACCCAGGACCGTGCGACGCACAGCTGGGGCCGAGAACACCATGGAGGCTCCTTCGTCAGAGGTGGACCGGGCCGTTTCGGTCGCCGGTCGAGACCATCCTAGAAAGCTAAGCAGACGCGCCGCGCACTTTCTTGCCGAGCGATTAACCGTTGATGAGAACTTCTACAAGAAAGGGCCGGTCAGCCGGTCGCGGTGACCGCGGCGTTCTGGGCGGCGGGCAACGCCGGGCTCTGCTGCGCGGCCTGCATCAACCCGAACACCTGCGGCAGGGTCACCGGCAGCCGGCATTTGCCCGACAGCGCGACCAACGGTTGCTGGAGCCGCTGCAGATCGGAGGCGACCTGCGGGTTGGCGTCGAAGTACGCCTTCAGCGCGGCGATCGACTGCGGCCCCTCCTGCTGCTGGGAGATCGCGGTGATCGCCCCGTTGGCTTTCGGGTTGGCCTCCAGGTAGTTGCCGGTATAGGTCGCGACCTCGGCCACGGTCCTGGCAACCTCGCTGGCCGCGCACGGATCGGGCGCGGCGACCGCGATCGGGCCGGTCAGCATCGCGATGCCGGCCCCTCCGGCGATCACGGCGGCGAATTTCACGGGCAGATGCATGACGAACTCCTAACAGTTCGCTAACACGCGTGACGTGCTTCGCAAACGTGCTGCGATGATGAGCAGAGGGTCCCCGACGCCTGTGTAGCTCCGCCGCCATACTGCCATCGCCCCCTCGGGCCTGACCAATACAGCGACCGAACCCGCAGGCATCGTCCCTGGATGAGGCATTTTCTGCCAGCTGTTTCAGCCCGGCGAACTGACAGAAACCTGCTGTACCCTCTCGCTATCGGCAGCCGGGGAGAAAGTGGGGAGTTCCGATCCAGCAGTTCATGATGCGCCTGAGCAGCAACCTGCGCAGGTTCCGCTGGGCGGTGTTCGCGGTGTGGCTCCTGCTCCTGGTGCCCTCGGTGTATCTGGCGATGAACCAGTCCAGCCACCTCACCGGCGGCGGCTTCGAGGTCGAAGGTTCGCAGTCGCTCTACGTGCAGCGCCAGCTTGAGGCGCAGTTCCCCGACCAGGGCGCCTCCCCGCTCGCCCTGGTCGCCGCACCGCGCCCCGACGCGTCGTTCCAGGACATGGCCGACGCGGTCACCCACCTCGAGCGCCTCGCCTCCGAGGTGCCCAGCGTCAAGGTCGTCCCGACGCCGCAACAGCCGCCGCCGCAGCCCGACCGCCCGTACGTGATCACGCTGCAGCTGGACTTCGAGAACACCGGTGCGGTCGACGTCGCCAAGCAGCTGCGGGAGAAGATCGGCGTCGACGGCGAAGAGCCCGGTGAGATGGAGAACGGCAAGGTCCGGCTCTACGTCATCGGCCAGGGCGCGCTCGGCGCCGCGGCGACGCTGGCCACCAAACACGACATCGCCCAGGCCGAGAAGTGGAACTTCCCGATCGTCCTGATCATCCTGCTGGCGGTATTCGGCTCGCTGGCCGCCGCGGCGATGCCCTTGCTGCTGGGAATCTGCACCGTTGTGGTGACCATGGGCCTGGTCTTCCTGCTGTCGATGTACACCACGATGTCGGTGTTCGTGACCTCGACGGTGTCGATGTTCGGCATCGCGGTGGCGATCGACTACTCGCTGTTCATCCTGATGCGGTTCCGAGAGGAGCTGCGCGCCGGCCGCGAACCCGAGGACGCCGTCGACGCGGCGATGGCCACGTCCGGTCTGGCCGTGGTGCTGTCGGGCCTGACGGTCATCGCGTCGGTCACCGGCATCTATCTGATCAACACCCCGGTGCTGCAGTCGATGGCCACCGGTGCGATCCTGGCCGTGGCCGTGGCCGTGCTGACCTCCACGACGCTGACGCCCGCGGTGCTGGCCACGTTCGGCCGCCGGGCCGCGAAGCGGTCGTCGTACCTGCACTGGGGCCGCGGGGTGGAGGCCACCCAGTCGAAGTTCTGGACCCGCTGGACCGGCTGGGTCATGCGCAGGCCGTGGCTCTCGGCGGCGGCCGCCGCCGCGCTGCTGCTGGCATTCGCCGCGCCGGCGTTCTCGATGGTGCTCGGCAACAGCATGCAGCGGCAGTTCGACCCGACCCACGAGATCCGCGGTGGGGTCAACGCCGCGGCCGAGGCGCTCGGCCCAGGCGCGCTCGGCCCGGTCCGGGTGCTGGTCACCGTCCCCGAAGGACAGACGGCCCAGTCCGAGGTGCCGTTGCTGGAGTCGCTCCGCGACAAGATGGGCCAGGCCCCCAACACCGTGTCGGTGTCGCCGCCGGTGTTCGGCACCGACGGGCGCAGCGCGCTGCTGTCGGCGGTGCTGTCGGTCGATCCCGAGGATATGGGTTCCCGCGACACCATCGACTGGATGCGCGACCAGTTGCCGCCGGTGGCCGGTGACGCCGCCCGCGTCGACGTGGGCGGGCCCACCGCGCTGATCAAGGACTTCGACGACCGGGTGTCAGCAACCCAGCCGCTGGTGTTCCTGTTCGTCGCACTGATCGCGTTCGTGATGCTGCTGGTCTCCATCCGGTCGGTGTTCCTCGCGTTCAAGGGCGTGCTGATGACCGTGCTCTCGGTCGCCGCCGCCTACGGCTCGCTGGTGGTGGTGTTCCAGTGGGGCTGGCTGTCCGACCTCGGTTTCAAGCAGATCTCGTCACTGGACAGCACGATCCCGCCGCTGGTGCTCGCGCTGACGTTCGGGTTGTCGATGGACTACGAGATCTTTCTGCTCACCCGGATCCGGGAACGGTTCCTGCAGACCGGCAACACCCGCGACGCCGTGGCCTACGGCGTGTCCACAAGCGCTCGCACCATCACCAGCGCCGCGTTGATCATGATCGCGGTGTTCATCGGGTTCGCGTTCGCCGGCATGCCGCTGGTCGCCCAGCTCGGTGTCGCCTGCGCGGTGGCCATCGCGGTGGACGCCACCGTGGTGCGGCTGGTGCTGGTGCCCGCCCTGATGGCGATGTTCGACGAGTGGAACTGGTGGCTGCCACGCTGGCTGGACCGCATCCTGCCGTCGGTGGACTTCGAGAAGCCGCTCCCCAAGGCCGACATCGGCGACCTGGTGATCATCCCCGACGACATTTCCGCGCTGGCACCGTCCGGTTCGGATCTGCGCACCGTGGTCAAGTCCGCGGCGAAACTAAAAACCCTTGTCCCACAAGCGATCACCGTTGCCGACCCGCTCGCGTTCAGCGGCTGCCAGCCGTGCGGCAAGGCCACCGGCAGCCGCCTCGGGCGCGACGAGCGGATCACCGCGGCAGTCAGCAACCGGGCGCACGGCAAGACCGTCGCGGTCAAACTGCCCAAGCACCCGGTGACGATGTGGCGCGGCAGACTCGACGTCGCCCTGGACGCGCTGGCCGTCGAACGTGACGCCCGGGGCGCGGAGGGCAACGGGCAACCCCCGCTGGCCCGCATCAGCCCGATGGAGACCACCAACGTGCTGCTGCCCACCGGCGACCGGCTGCAGATCCCGACCGGCGCCGAGACGCTGCGGCTGAAGAGCTTCCTGATCCTGCAGCGCAACAGCGCCCGTGACTACGACGACCTGGCCGAGCTGGTGGATTCGATGGACGCCAACACCGCGGCAGAAGTGCTCGCCGGCATGGACCGGTACTACTGTGGTCAACCGGCCAGGCCGTACTGGGTGGCCACCCAGTTGGTGCGGCGCCTGGCCGAGCCCGCTCCGGCCGACGGGCCGGACCTTGCCGCGGCCGGCGCCGACGGGGAGTCCGAGTGGGCGCGGGTCAGGCAACGCTGCCTCGCGGTGGCAGTGGCCATGTTGGAGGAGACGAGGTGATGGTGGCCCCTGAGATGCCCGAGGTGCGCGGCACAGACCGCCGCGCCGACCCGCCCGCCGACGACCGTCCGGTCGAGTTCTGGCCGACCGCTGCGATCCGGGCCGCGCTGGAGAACGACGACCTCGCCGTGTGGCAGCGCATCGTGGTCGCGATCAAGCGGGATCCGTTCGGCAGGACCGCCCGACAGGTCGAAGAGGTGCTCGAGACCGCCAGGCCCTACGGGGTGTCGCGCGCGATGTCGGAGGTGCTGCACCGCACTCGCGAGCACCTGGAGGCCAATGAGTGCGCGGAAGTGGCGCGCCACGTGCACCTGCTGCTTGAGCGCTCGGGTCTGGGCGAGCAGGAGTTCGCGTCACGGATCGGCGTGCCCGCCGACGACTTCGCCGCCTATCTGCGGGGCACCACCAGCCCGCCGGCATCCCTGATGATCAGGATGGGCCGACTCTCGGAGCGCTTCGCCAAGATGCGATCCCAGCGCACCACCGACTGACCCACGGCCCTGGGCGGCGGGGCCTCAGCGGGAGTGGATCGGCGCGACGTCCTCGACGAGCCAGCGCCCGTCGCTCTTGGACAGCGTGACCCGCAGCGCCAGCACCGCCGTGGCCGGCCGCTGGCCCGGGCTGCTCTGCGTGCCGCGTAGGATCACCGCGACGCTCGCGGCGTCGGGCCCGATGGCCTCGACGCCGGCCGACACCGTGCTCGCCTGCGCCGACACGTTCCGTCCGCCCAGATCCTTTGCGACGGCGGCGAATTCGTTGCGGAATCGCTCCGCGCTGGCGGCCGACATCATGCCGGTGGCGCGGTCGATCGACGAGGTGGGGTTCTGCGGCGTGAACGTCGCCGACGCCTCGGCGACGCTGCTGGCGATGCCGGTCACCTCGGCGCTGTCGTCACGCAACGTCTGGTCGGGCCGGGTCCACTGGGTGTATCCGACCACCGCCGCAGCGACGAGCGCCGCCGTCGTCGTCGCGACCACCGCCAGCCGCAGCCCGGGACCGTCGTCGTCGGTGCCGAAGGTCACCTTGTCGCGGCGGGCCAGTACCGCGTTGACGATCACCCCTTCGACCACCAGCACGCACAGCACCGAGCACACCGCGACCCACCACAGCGGCCAGCCCAGCGCCACGCCGATGTACACCAGCGCGGCCACCGCCGCCGCCGGCGCCAGCACATCGAACGCCAGCACACGCAGCCGGTTCCTCATCGGATCGGCTCCAGCCGGGAGATCGCGAGCCTGCCGTCGACGTCGGTCACGTCCAGTCGCAGGGTCCAGCGCACCGTCTGCGGCTTCTCGGTGCCGGCGTTCTCCGACAGCGAGGTCGCGACCACCATCACGGTGTCGGTGCGCGACGAGAACCCCTCAAGGCCCTGCTCGGGGTCGGGCGCGGCGCCGGGTTCGTCACCGGGTTCGGCATGGTGGATGGTCTCGATGGCGACCGAGTCGATCTGCCCGGTGGTGCGCGACTGCAGCGTCTGCACCAGCTTGCGGTACGGCTCGACGGCGGTCTCGAACTCGGCGTTGAGCTGGCCGACGGTGCCCTCGTGCAGCGTGGTCATGTCGGCGTCGACGGAGTCCTTGTTCATGTTGATCAGCACGCCGGTCCAGTCGACGGCGGTCTGCAGCACCTCACCGCGGTACCTCAGTTCCGCGGTGTCGGCGCGGTGCCCGTTCCAGATCATCACCGCCAGCACCACCGCGGCGACCCCCACCACCGCGAGCACCGCCGACCCGACGCCGTAGCGGCTGATGATCCCGTCAGTGCGCGGTTCCGGCTCGTCATCGGGCATGCGCGTGAGGGTACCGGCACGTTCTGGCAGGCTTGTGGGGTGACGGTAGAAGCTACATCGCCCAAGTCGACAACCAAGTCCGGACTCGACCTGCGCTACGTCGACGCCGACGCCCGTCCGCAGGACGATCTGTTCGGCCACGTGAACGGCCGCTGGCTGGCCGAGTACCAGATCCCGGCGGACCGGGCCACCGACGGCGCCTTCCGCACGCTCTACGACCGCGCCGAGGAACAGATCCGCGACCTGATCAACGAGGTGGCCGGTGGGGACGCCCCGCACGGCACCGACGCGTCCCGCAGCTCAGGCTCAACCGACCCGTCCCGCATCTCAGGTTCGAACGACGCGTCCCGCATCTCAGGTTCGAACGACGCGTCCCGCATCGGGGACCTCTTCGCCAGCTTCATGGACGAGGACACGGTGCGGGCACGCGGACTGACCCCGCTGCTCGACGAGCTCGCCGCCATCGATTCCGCCGACAGCCCCGACGCGCTCGCGCGCGTGATGGGCGCGCTGCAGCGCACCGGCGTCGGCGGGGGCACCGGCCTGTACGTCGACACCGACTCCAAGAACTCCGAGCGCTATCTGCTGCACCTGACCCAGTCCGGGATCGGGCTGCCCGACGAGTCGTACTTCCGCGACGAGCAGCACGCCGAGATCCTGTCCGCCTACCCGGGGCACATCGCCGCGATGTTCGGCCTGGTCTACGGCGGCGGCGCCGAGGATCACGCCGACACCGCAGAGCGCATCGTCGCGCTGGAGACCAAGATCGCGGCCGGGCACTGGGACGTGGTCAAGCGCCGCGACGCCGACCTGACCTACAACCTGCGCACGTTCGCCGAGGTCGTCGAGCAAGCGCCCGGATTCGACTGGCCGGGTTGGCTGTCGGGACTCGGCGCTCGCGACGACCAGGCCGCCGAAGTGGTGGTGCGCCAGCCCGATTTCCTGACCGCGTTCGCCGGGCTGTGGGCCGGCGAGAGCCTGGAGGACTGGAAGAACTGGCTGCGCTGGCGGGTGATCCACGCCCGGGCGTTCCTGCTCACCGACGAACTGATCGCCGAGGACTTCTCGTTCTACGGGCGCAGACTGTCGGGCACCGAGGAGATTCGCGAACGCTGGAAGCGCGGCGTATCGGTGGTGGAGAGCCTGATGGGTGAGGCATTGGGCCGGCTGTACGTGGATCGGCACTTCCCGCCGCAAGCCAAGGCGCGGATGGACGAGCTGGTGGCCAATCTGCGCGAGGCCTACCGGGTCAGCATCAACTCGCTGGACTGGATGACTCCGCAGACGCGGGAGAAGGCACTGGTCAAGCTCGACAAGTTCACCCCGAAGATCGGCTACCCGAAGAAGTGGCGGGACTACTCCGCGCTGGAGATCGCCCGCGACGACCTGTACGGCAACTACCGGCGCGGCTACGCGCTGGAGTACGACCGTGATCTGGCCAAGCTGGGCGGCCCGGTGGACCGCGACGAGTGGTTCATGACGCCGCAGACGGTCAACGCGTACTACAACCCCGGCATGAACGAGATCGTGTTCCCGGCCGCGATCCTGCAGCCGCCGTTCTTCGACGCCGACGCCGACGACGCCGCCAACTACGGCGGCATCGGCGCGGTGATCGGTCATGAAATCGGACACGGCTTCGACGATCAGGGCGCCAAGTACGACGGCGACGGGAACCTGGTGGACTGGTGGACCGACGAGGACCGCGCCGAATTCGGCAAGCGCACCACGGCATTGATCGAACAGTACGAGGAGTTCGTGCCGCGCGACCTGGACCCGTCGCATCATGTGAACGGCGCGTTCACCGTCGGCGAGAACATCGGCGACCTCGGCGGCCTCTCAATAGCACTGCTCGCGTATCGACTCTCACTGCAGGGCAAGACCGCACCGGTGATCGACGGGCTGACCGGCGAGCAGCGGGTGTTCTTCGGCTGGGCCCAGGTGTGGCGCACGAAATCCCGTGAAGCCGAGGCGATCCGGCGATTGGCGGTGGACCCGCACTCGCCGCCGGAGTTCCGCTGCAACGGCGTGATCCGCAACATGGACGCGTTCTACGACGCGTTCGGGGTCGGACCCGACGACGAGCTGTATCTGGAACCCGAACGGCGCGTGCACATCTGGAACTGAGCGGGGACCTCCGCTAGTTCAGGGCTAGTCCAGGAAGCGGGCCCGCACCTCGGGCGCCGGGATCGGGCAGGTGTCATGCCTGCCGAAGATCCGGTACCGGACCCGGGCGAAGCCGTCGTAGAGCCGGTCGCGCAGCGGGGCCCGGATGACCGCGGCGGCCCGCAGGGCCCGCCACGGCCCGCCGAGGTAGTCGGTGACGCGCAGCGCCGCGGCGGACTTGACCGCGACCTGCTCGTCGGGTCCTGCCGGGTCGTCGACGAAGACCACCGAGTCGACGTCGGCGAGGAACGGGTGGCGGGCGATGACGCCGCGGGCGAAGTCGCTGTCGAGCGCGGCGAACCGCAGCGACCCGTGCCGATCCACACGCAGAATGGCCTGGACGGCGCCGTTGCAGAACCCGCAGACGCCGTCGTAGAGCAGCACCGGCGGGTCCTGCCGGGTCGGGGCGCCGGGGGCGGGTGAGCGGTCGTGAGTCCCGGACATCGGAAACCTCCTTGCCCGACGGGTTCCCGATGCGCCGGCCGGCAACCGGTCCCGCCCCGCGGGATATGTCACACCGCGAACCGGCTGACCCGCTGCGGCCACAGCACCACCCGACGGTGTTCGTCGGCCAGCATCGCCTCGAGATCGGCGGCCCGCACCGGGTCGTCGAGGTCCCAGTACCGCGCGGCCAGCCGCCTGGCCAGGTCAGCGGCCCCGTCGGGTGCCACCGTGACCGGGCCGGTGACCGACACCCACCGTTCGCGTTCGCCGACCGGTGCGGCGACCACGAGGGAGGCTCGCGGGTCGGCGCGCAGTTGCCGCACCTTGGCGGCGCCCGCGGCGGTGAACAGCTCGATCGTGTCGTCGGCGGTGAGCTCGAACCACACCGGCCGCGGCTGCGGGGGCACCGGGCCCGCGGCCACGGTCAGGAACCCGTGCAGCGGCCGCCGCAGGAAGTCCCGGTCCTCGCGGGTCAGGGCGGTCTCGACCGCGGTCATCGGTGCCACGCTCCGGCCGCCGCGGCCCGAACAACGTAGTCCTCGAACGTGCGGGCCGGCCGGCCCAGCACCTGCGTGACGCCGTCCGCGGGTTCGGCAAGTAATCCGCGCTCCATCATCACGAACATCTCCGCGACGTGCTGGGCGTCGGCGCGGGCCCACCCGTCGTCGACGAGCTGCGCGGTGTACTCGGCGGCCGATATCTGCTTGTAGGTCACGGGCATCGCGGACGCGCGGGCGATCAGGTCGGCCGCCTCCGCGAAGGTCAGGGCGCGTGGCCCCGACATCTCGTACACCCGCCCGGCATGCCTGCCCGGCTGGGTGAGCACCGCGGCGGCCACGTCGGCGACGTCCTCGACGTCGATGAACGGCTCGGGCACCTCGCCCGCCGGAAGCGCCAGGGTTCCGCCGAGCAGCGGCGCGTGGAACACGTCCTCGTCGAAGTCCTGGTCGAATTGTTGGGCCGCAGGATGGTCCACTCCAGCGCCGAGCCGCGCACGGCGTCTTCGGCGGACCGCATGTCCAGCCCGAACGGGGAGTCGCCCCAGGTGTCGGCGCCCCGGCCGGACAACAGGACCGCGCGCCGCACCCCCGCCGATTCTGCCCGGGCGATGAACTCATCGACCGGGCCCGGCACCGTCGGGGCGACCACGTAGACGGTGCCGACGCCGTCGAGCACGGCGTCCCAGCCGTCGGGGTCGGTCCAGTCGAACGGGGTGGGGCTGGACCGCGATGCGGTGCGCACCGGGACGCCGGCCAGTCGCAGCCGGGCGGTGACGCGCCTGCCGGTCTTGCCGGTGGCGCCGAGGACGAGTGTGGTGTCGTGTGCCATGCCCCCAGTCAACGGCCCTCGACTGGACGAATCCATGGGTGATCCGCCGATTTCCCTGTGCGATCGTCTAGCCTGGCGGGATGGACGTCTTCGACGACCTCTGCCGCGGGGTGCGCGCACAGGGTTCGCTGTTCGGCGCGTCCACGCTGTCCGCGCCGTGGTCGCTACATTTCGTCGACGGAGCACCGTTGACCCTGTGCACGGTGCTCGACGGCGCGGGCTGGGTCGTGCCGGAACACGGCGACGCCGAGCCGGTGCGCGCCCGCGACACCGTCGTGGTGAAGGGCCCCGCGACGTTCAGGTTCGTCGACACACCCGGCACCGCCGCGGAGCCGCTCGCATGCGGAGAGTTCTGCGCGACCCCGGAACTCGGCGGCACCCGACACCGGCTGGGCTGGAACGACGTCGCGCACAACGAGGCGGGGGCAACCACGCTGATCGTCGGCGCCTACCCGGTGCAGGGCGAGATCAACCGACCCCTGCTGGACGCGCTGCCGACCGTGCTGCGGGTCCCCGGCGGGGGCACCGGTGACGCGGTGCTCGACCACCTGGCCGCCGAAGTCGCGCTCGACATCCCCGGCCAGCAGGTGGTGCTCGACCGGCTGCTGGACTGGATGCTGGTGTGCACGCTGCGCGAGTGGTTCGACCGGCCCGGCGGCGAACCGCCGGCCTGGTGGAGCGCCCAGCGTGACCCGGTGGTGGGTGACGCGCTGCGGCTGCTGCACGCCGAGCCCGCCGCGCCGTGGACGGTCTCGCAGCTGGCCGAGCGCACCGGGGTATCGCGGTCGACGCTGGCCAAGCGGTTCACCGAGCTGGTCGGCGAACCGCCGCTGACCTACCTCACCGCCTGGCGGATGACACTGGCCGTGGATGTGATGCGGGAGCGCAGGGCGGCGACCCTGGCCGAGGTCGCCCGCACCGTCGGCTACTCGGACCCGTTCGCGTTCAGCGCGGCGTTCAAACGAGTCCGTGGCGTCAACCCCAGCGAGTTCCGGCGCACCGTGGCCTGACGGGGCCGTCCGGGACCGCCTACGCTCTAGAGACCCGGGCCACCGCGTCGCCGGCCGAAGGTGAGACGGATGTCAGACCAGTTGCAGAGCCCGCCTGACGGGGGGCCCGACGACCGGCTTCTCGTGCCGGGGACGACGTGCTGGCAGACGGCGCGGGCAGGCCGCTTCACCCCGATCGTCGACGGAGCCGACTACCTGGTCGCGGTGAAGGCGGCGATGCTGCGCGCCGAGCGCCGCATCATGCTCATCGGCTGGGATCTCGATTCCCGGACGGCCTTCGAGCCCACCGGGCCCACGCTGTCCGGGCCGGACCATCTGGGTCTGTTCCTGCACTGGCTGCTGTGCAGCCGCCGTCACCTCCAGGTGTATCTGCTGAAGTCGAACCTGCGGCTGCTGCCTGCGTTCGACGGGTTCTGGTTCGGGGTGGCGCCGGTGGCGCTGCTCAATCAGATCACCTCCAGCCGCCTGCATTTCGCGGTCGACGGGGCGCGTCCCACCGGCGCGGTGCACCACCAGAAGATCGTGGTGGTCGACGACGCGGTGGCGTTCTGCGGTGGCATCGACCTGACCGTCGGCCGCTGGGACACCCGGGCGCATCTTCCCGACGATCCGGGCAGACGCACGGCGGGACAGCCCTACGGACCGCGCCACGAGGTCGCCGCCGCGGTGGACGGCCCGGCCGCCCGGGTGCTCGCCGAGCAGGCCCGTGACCGCTGGCGCGCCGCGACCGGACGGGCGCTGCCGCCGGTCTCGCCGCGGGAGCCGGTGTGGCCGCACGGGCTGCGGCCCGCGCTGCGCGACGTGGAGGTGGGCGTGGCCCGCACCCTTCCCACCCTGCCCGGCCGCCCCGAGGTGCGGGAGGTGGAGGCGCTGGACTTCGCCGGGATCGCCGCCGCGAAGACCGTGATCTATCTGGAGAACCAATACCTCGCGGCGCGCGGGCTGGCCGAGGCGCTGGCCGCGCGGTTACGCGAGCCCGACGGCCCTGAGGTGGTGATCGTGCTGCCCCGCAGTTCGGAGAGCCGCCTTGAGAAGCAGTCGATGGACAGTGCGCGGGAGCGGCTGCTGCGCATGCTGTGGGACGCCGACGAACACGGCCGGCTCGGCGTGTACTGGCCGGCCGTCAAGGGCGGGCAGTCGGTGTACGTGCACTCGAAGGTGATGGTGGTCGACGACCGGCTGCTGCGTATCGGCTCGTCGAACCTCAACAACCGCTCGCTGGGTTTCGACAGCGAGTGCGACGTCGCGCTGGAGGCCCCGCCGACGGGCAGCGACAAGGTACGGCGCCACATCGTGGACACTCGCGACGCCCTGGTGGCCGAGCATCTGGGCGTGCAGCCGGCCGAGTTCCGGCGGGAGGCGTTGCGGCGCGGTTCGTTCCTCGCCGCAATCGACGCGTTGCGTGGTTCGGGCCGTTCGCTGCGCAAGTTCACCGAGTTCATGGTGTCGGCGGATGCGAGCCCGCTCGCCGAGAACGAGCTGATGGACCCCGACCACGTGCCACCCTCGATCACCCGCAGCGCGATCGCGGTGGCCACCGGGATGATCACCTGGCCGCTGACCAGGGTCGCGCCGCGGCTGTGGTCGATGGTCAGTGCCGTGGCCTCACAAAAGGTTTGAGCGCCAACAGATATCCGGCGAGCAAGGTCAACGGCGCCACCAGCGGCAGCCAAGGCGCCTGCACCGGCAGCAGGACCGCGATGGCAGCCGCGCCGGCGAACCCGACCGCGAAGTACATCGTCGGCGCCGTCGGCACGGTGTGGCGTAGGACGAGGTACGCCGCGGCCGCCAGCCCGGCCAGCACCGTGAACATCGGCGCCGGATCGGCCAGCACGACGGTCAGCACCGCGCCCAGCACCGCGACCGTGGCCGCGGGCCGCGCCCATGCCGAAACCAGCACCGCCGTAAGCGAAAACCCGACCGCCAACACTGCGTAACCGTCGGCCCGGTACCCGGCCGCAGCCACCATGAGCACGCCGAAAGCCATGATTGTCAATCGATGTGCCGGACCCGCGATCATCGGCGTGCCCGTCGCGCCGGCACCAGCGCCATCGCCTGGTCCAGCGTCACCGCATCCGGCCAGCCGACGATGTCGACGCCGACGGTGGCCATGTCGCGGTACATGAACGAACGTTGCATGCTCCACATGCGGTGCACCAGCGGGTCGTGGTCGCCTTCGATCGGACTGCCCTCGAGCACGTCGACGGCGACCACGGGATGACTGCGCTTACGCAGATCGATGAGGGCCAACGCGAATTCGGTGTCGAGCAGCGTGGAGAACGCGATGACGATGGCGCCGGTCGGGACGGCCGGGCGCGGCGCGAGGGTGCCGGTGGCGGTCTGGAAGGTGTCTGTCGCGCCGAGCACCGTGTCCAGGATCCGATAGAACTGCCGCTGCCCGATGTCGGCGCCGAGCCACCGGGTGCTGCGGCTGCCCAGGGTGACCAGACCGGCCCTGTCGCCGTACCGCAGCGCGCTCTGCACCACCTGTGCGGCACCCCGGGCGGTCCGCTCGGTGGCGGTGGTGGCCGGACCGGGCGGCTGCGGATACGTGTCGACCAGCACCACCACGTCGGCGGCGCGGTCGGTCAGCCGCTCGGTGACGTGCAGCGCGCCCCGGCGGGCGCTGACCGGCCAGTTGACCGTGCGCAACTGGTCGCCGGGGACGTAGGGGCGGATGTCGGCGAACTCGACGCCGGGGCCGACATGCCGGGTCAGGTGCGTGCCGAGCCGGTCGAGCAGGTCGGTCCGCGGAATCGGGGTGGATTGTGGTGGCGCGACGGGGAACACGCACACCTCGGCGGCGTCGGCCGCGCCGACCCCCTCGATCAGGCCGCCGCGCCCGCTCACGGTCACGGTGGCGCGAATCGGGTACCGGCCCCACCGCGTCGCCCGCACCGTCAGGTCCGCGCCGTCGGTCTCGTCGATCGTCATACCGGTCGGCACGGAACACGTCAGCGCTACCGGGCCGCCGTCGTTGGAGCCGGCCGACACCTGAACGCGGGCCGGCTCGTCCTCGAAGCACCTGTGGAAAGCCGGCTCGGCGGACACCGTCACCGCCGGCACGCCGCGCTGGCGACCCACCGAGCACAGCACGCCGAGTAGCGGCGCGGCGAAGGCGGCGAGCTCCCATCGTCCCGCCAGCAGCGCCGCGACGATCGCCACCGCCGCGCAGGTCGCCACCGAGCGGGTCAGAGCCGAGGCGCGCCAGTGTAATTCGACGGTCGTCACGTCGCGTCCCGCACACGCGGCACGGGTGTGCGGCGCAGCAGATCCTCGACCACGTCGGCACCCTGCACCCGCCGCACCCACATCTCGGGCCGCAGGCTGATGCGGTGCGCCAGCGTCGGCACGGCCAGCGCCTTGACGTCCTCCGGGACGACGAAGTCACGGCCGAGCAACAGTGCGCGCGCCCGTGCGAGCTGCACCAGGTCCAGTTCGGCGCGTGGGCTGGCCCCGACGGCGACCTGCGGGTGCTGGCGGCTGGCGGTCGCCAGCGACACGATGTAGTGCAGCACGTCGTCGTGGACGCTGACCTGCTCCACCGACTCCTGCATCGCCAGCAGGTCGTGCGCGTCGACGACCTGCTGCACCGTCGCGGCCGCCGATCCGCGGTCGAGGCGGCGGCGCAGCATCGTGGTCTCCTCCGCCTCGGTCAGATACTTCAACTCGAGACGGATCGCGAACCGGTCCAGTTGCGCCTCCGGCAGCGGGTAGGTGCCCTCGTATTCGATCGGGTTGTCGGTGGCCAGCACCAGGAACGGTTGCGGCAGCGGATGTGTCACGCCGTCGATGCTGACCTGCTGTTCGGCCATCGCCTCCAGCAGCGCGGCCTGGGTCTTGGGCGGGGTACGGTTGATCTCGTCGCCGAGAAGCAGGTTCGTGAAGATCGGGCCGCGGCGGAATTCGAAACGGCCCGTTTGCATGTCGTAGATCGTCGAGCCGAGCAGGTCGGCGGGCAGCAGATCGGGCGTGAACTGCACGCGGGTGAACTCGAGGCCGAGTGCGGCGGCAAAGGACTTGGCGATCAACGTCTTTCCTAGCCCGGGCAGATCCTCCACCAGTACGTGCCCGCGGGCCAGCACGGTGATCAGGATCAGGTTCAGCGCGTGGCGCTTGCCCACGACGGCACGGCCGATCTCGTCGAGGACGGCCTCACACCGCGCCGTGGTCACCGCGGGGGTGCTCACAGCCGCTCCAGCCGCTGCAGGATCTCGTCGAGCGTGCGCCGGCCCGGGCCGGGCTCGGCGTTACCGGTCCGGGAGATGTTCTCCGGGTCCACCCACGGCCACAGCTCGTCACCGAACAGCATGCGGCCGGTGGCGTGAAATGCCCTCGGGTCTTTGGCTTTCCGATGTCCGGCTGCGAGCTCGAACTGCCGGGCGAGCATCGGCCGCAGCCGCCGATCCCAGTCGGCCCGGGTGGACTCCGACCACGAGATCAGCGTTTCGGTGCGGGACAACCAGCGACGCATCGCCGCTGCCGCCTCGTCGGCCGTGGTCTCGGCCCGGTCGTCGGGCCCGCCATCCAGGTGCGACCGGACCCCGATCAGCACGCACGCCAGCGCCGCGCCGGTGACCACCAGGACGAGCTCCCGCTCCAGCTGCGTCACGGCGAAGACCTGCACGACGACGATCAGAAACACACCGACGACAACGACTTTCGTCATGTCGCCGCCTGCAGTTGGCGCTGCACCTGCCGCAGCGCGTGCACCGCGTCGACGCGGTGGCCCTCATTCATCAGGTGCGGGCTGAACCGCGCCTCCTCGAACAGCTCGACCAGTTCGGTGGCGCTGCCGGCGTCCACGGCGCCGCTCCGGATCGCGCGGGCCAGCACCTCGGTCGGGGTGTCGGAATCCCGCGGGGTCGTGCCGGGCGATTTCTCCAGTTCGCGTTCCATCGCGAGGTAGCACGCGATGATCGCTTGCCGGGGGTCCCTGCTGAGATCGCCCATCTCGGCCAGACCGAGTTCGGCCGCCCGGGCGAGGTCGGGTGCCGGGGCGGCCGGTCCGGGCGCCGCGGGCTCGGTGGGCACCGCGGGTGCCGGGGCGTGCCTTCGGCCGGTGAGCGCCGCGACGATCGCGAGCGCGAACAGCGCGACCGTCGTGCCCAGCAGCGCGGCGAACACCGCACCGTCGTAGGGACCGGCCGGCGGCTCGGCGTCGGGGGTCGTCTCGGCACTGGAGGCGGCGTCGGCCCGTGTGTCGGGCACCGTCTGCTCGTCGAGCACCACGGCCGGCACCCACCGCATCAACAGCAGCACCAGCAGCGTCCACGCCGTCAGCGCCGCACCGATGATCAGCAGCGTCCGCCAGCGGATCGGGACACCCCGCTCCCGCGCCGTCCGGGGCGGCTCCCCCGGCGGCGGGGCCGCGGCGCGCTGCGACGCCTGCGCGAAAACCGCGATCGTGATCACGGCGACGGACACGACCAGCATCGCGATGACCGCGATCAGGCTCCCCGGACCTGCCTCGGCGGGTTGATCGGGAGGCGGGTCACCACCGGCGTCCGGCAGATACCCACGCAGCGCCGTGATGGCCAGCAGGGTCAGCACGATCACCGTGATCGTGCGTGCCGCCTTGTCGTGCGCCGCCGGCTCGGTCTTCTCGGGCATGGCCACCCCTGGCTCCAGCACCGACGGCCGGGCCGCCGCCGGCCTGAGTTCATCGTGGCACGATGCGTCCGCGGCGCGGGGCTATCCGATCAGAACATCTGCCAGTCCGACGCACCGTCGGGCTGGGTGTACATGGCGCCGTCGGTGTTCTTGATGACCACGGCGTCGCCACTGCCGAAGTTGTCGAAGAACCACTGGGCGTTGGCCGGGCTGAGGTTGATGCAGCCGTGGCTGACGTTGCTCTCACCCTGGTCGCCGACGGACCACGGCGCGCTGTGCACGAAGATTCCGCTGTTGTCGATGCGCACCGCGTCCTGGACCTTGAGCTTGTAGCCCTCGCCGGACGGATCATCGACGGGCACTCCGTAGGTCGAGGAGTCCATCACGATGTCGGCGAACTTCTCCAGCACGTAGTAGGTGCCGTTCTTGGTGTCATAACCGGGCTTGCCCATCGAGACGGGGAACGTCTTCTCCAGGACACCGTTGCGATGGACCTCCATCTGCTTGGTGTCGTTGTCGATGGTCGCGACGAGTTGCTCGGGGACGCTGAACGACGACTTGGTGCCGGCGGCGTCGATGGTGACGACGGTGCCGGCCGGCCAGAAGTCCTGCGGTCGCCAGCGCAGCTGAGTGTCGCTGACCCAGTAGAACCTGCCGGGAACCGGCGGGTTGGACGAGATGTGGACCGCGTCCTGCGCCATCTGCCGGTTGGCGATCGGGCGCGCGAAGTTGATGTAGATCGGCTTGGCCGCGCCGACGATGGAACCGTTGGTCGGGTTGAACGACGGCGGGATGAACGGGGGCTGGCCGACGAACGGGTTGGGGTTCTGCCCGGCCGGGGTGCCCTCCGGGATGGGCAGCGGGTCGCCGGGGATCACGGCCAGCGGGTTCCTCGTCGTCGGGCCCGTCGTCGTCTGGCCTGTCGTCGCCTGGCCTGCCGCGGGAGCACCGGCCGGAGCGGGCGGGGCCAGCGGATTCTCGAAGACGAACGGGTTCGCCGGTGGTGGAGGCGGCGGGGCCGGCGCAGGTGCGGGCGCGGGTTGTGCCAACGCCGACGGAGCGCCGAGTGTCAGCCCTGCGATCACGCCTGCTGCCATGAACAGGGCGAAGACCCGGCTCCTGTTTCGCTGCCGCATGCAATTACCTCCAGTCCAGCGACTGACCCCAGTGTGGCACAGCACCAAGATCGATCCCGCTGGCGAACGTGTTCGCCGGACCCCGGCACCCTCGGCACGGAGGGTCATGACCTGCCCTGATGATCGCCTCGGCAGGTCCGCGCGTTACTCAGGTCAGTTTCGACGAGGAAGCGGCAGCGAGACGGCCGAGAGCCCTGGCCGGCGCCGACCCACGTCCCGACACCCCCTTCCGTCACACCTATCCGCTTTTCTCAGCAGAAGTACGAGAGACCCGCTGCTAAGCGCGGATACCTGTGACTGCTGGGACACCCCGAGCACCCAGGCGGACACTGGAACACATGATCGTCGCGTTCAGCATCAGTCCCACCGGCGCAGACGGCACAGGCAGCGTCGGTGACGCGGTCGCCGAAGCCGTCCGCATCGTCCGGGCATCAGGTCTGCCCAACGAAACCAATGCCATGTTCACCAACATCGAGGGCGAGTGGGACGAGGTGATGGCCGTCGTCAAGCAGGCCGTCGATGCGGTGGCCGCGGTCTCCCCGCGGGTCAGCCTGGTGCTCAAGGCCGACATCCGGCCCGGCTACACCGGCCAGCTCACGGCCAAGGTGCAGCGCATCGAGGACGCGCTGGACTGACGCCCGCCGTCCCCGCCACCCCGTCACACCTTCGGCGGGGGGTCAGGACCGGACCAGTCGGGCGATCGCCGCAGACGCCTCGGCGAGCTTGGCGTCGGCTTCCGCGCCACCCGCGGCGACGGCGTGGCTGACGCAATGGCCTAGGTGTTCGTCGAGCAGCCCGAGCGCCACCGACTGCAGCGCGCTGTTGACCGCGCTGATCTGGGTGAGGACGTCGATGCAGTACTTGTCCTCGTCGATCATCTTGGCGATGCCGCGCACCTGGCCCTCGATGCGGCGCAGCCGCTTGGCGTAGTTCTCCTTCTGCGCCGAATAGCCGTGGGCGCCGTCATCCGGTGCGGTCGCCTCGCCCTCGGCCGCGATGTTGGTTTCCGTCACGGCATGCCCTCCAGAATCTGCGTCATCTTCTCGATCTGCCCCCGCTGCCCGGCGGCGATCGTCTCGGCGATGCTGATGGCGTCGACATTGGCGCCGTCGGCGATCTCGGCGTCCGCGATCTCGATCGCGCCGCGGTGCTGGCTGATCATCGACTGCAGCCACAGTCTGTCGAACTCGGGGCCGCTCAGCGAGCCGAGACGCGCGACGGTCGCCTCGTCGATCGTCCCCGGGGTGGCCTGCCCGGCGTCGGGCGCTTCGGACCCCTCCGGCCCGGTGCGGATGTCGGGGTTCTCGTTCCACTGCACCAGGAACACGTTGAGGATGTTCATCTCCGGCTGGGCAACCGCGATGATCTGCTCGGCCAGCGCCACCAGGTCCGGGTTGCCGGACTTCTCCACCGCCGTCCTGGACAAGTCGATGGCCTGGGCGTGGTGCGGCACCATGGCGTTCGCGAACGCGATGTCGGCCTCGTTGTAGCCCGACGGCTCCCCGGTGATCAGCGGCGCCTCGGATCCGTCCGATGCGTCGGAGCCGTCCGCCGGCGCCTCGCCTGCGCCACTGCAGCTGGCAAGCAGCAGCACCGCGGCCAGCACGGCGGTCAGTCGCGCGATCAACGTCGTCATGCGCCCCAGCGTACTAGTACCCCACGGGGGTATCGGCGGTGGTTTGGAGGGGACAAACGCCGGGCGCATAATCTCCGCATGCCCTCAGAGCCCACCGATCCCGGTATCGACATCAAGCCCCGCAGCCGCGACGTCACCGACGGCCTGGAGAAGGCGGCCGCCCGCGGCATGCTCCGCGCGGTCGGGATGGGCGACGACGACTGGGTCAAACCGCAGATCGGGGTCGGGTCGTCGTGGAACGAGATCACCCCGTGCAACATGTCGCTGCAGCGACTGGCGCAGGCAGTCAAGGGCGGCGTGCACGAGGCCGGCGGGTTCCCGCTGGAGTTCGGCACGATCTCGGTGTCCGACGGCATCTCGATGGGCCACGAGGGCATGCACTTCTCGCTGGTCTCCCGTGAGGTGATCGCCGACAGCGTGGAGACCGTCGTGCAGGCCGAGCGCCTCGACGGCACGGTGTTGCTGGCCGGCTGCGACAAGTCGATCCCCGGCATGCTGATGGCCGCCGCGCGCCTGGACCTCGCGTCGGTGTTCTTCTACAACGGCTCGATCATGCCGGGCACCGCCAAGCTCACCGACGGCACCGAGAAGGAAGTCACGATCATCGACGCCTTCGAGGCGGTCGGGGCCTGCGCGCGCGGGCTGATGTCCCGCGAGGACGTCGACATCATCGAGCGCGCGATCTGTCCCGGTGAGGGCGCGTGCGGCGGCATGTACACCGCCAACACCATGGCCTCGGCCGCCGAGGCGCTCGGAATGTCGTTGCCGGGCAGCGCATCCCCGGTGGCGATCGACAAGCGGCGCGACGAGTTCGCACGCCGCTCCGGCGAGGCCGTCGTCGGGATGCTGCGCCGCGGCATCACCGCCCGCGACATCCTGACCAAGGAGGCCTTCGAGAACGCGATCGCGGTGGTGATGGCGTTCGGCGGTTCCACCAACGCGGTGCTGCACCTGCTCGCGATCGCCTACGAGGCCAACGTCAAGCTGGCGCTGGAGGATTTCACCCGCATCGGGCAGAAGGTGCCGCACCTGGCCGACGTGAAACCGTTCGGCCGTCACGTGATGAAGCACGTCGACGAGATCGGCGGTGTGCCGGTGGTGATGAAAGCCCTGCTGGATGCCGGTCTGCTGCACGGGGACTGCCTGACCGTGACCGGGCAGACCATGGCCGAGAACCTGGCCCACATCGCGCCGCCGGACCCGGACGGCAAGGTGCTGCGGGCGATGAACAACCCGATCCATCCGACCGGTGGCATCACGATCCTGCACGGTTCGCTGGCGCCCGAAGGCGCGGTGGTCAAGTCCGCCGGCTTCGACTCCGACGTGTTCGAAGGCACGGCAAGGGTTTTCGAGCGTGAACGGGCCGCTCTGGACGCGCTCGAGGACGGCACGATCACCCACGGCGACGTCGTCGTGATCCGCTACGAGGGCCCCAAGGGCGGACCCGGCATGCGCGAGATGCTGGCGATCACGGGTGCGATCAAGGGCGCCGGTCTCGGCAAGGACGTGCTGCTGATGACCGACGGTCGGTTCTCCGGCGGCACCACCGGCCTGTGTGTCGGCCACATCGCGCCCGAGGCGGTCGACGGCGGCCCGATCGCGTTCGTGCGCGACGGCGATCGGATCCGTCTCGACGTCGCCAACGGCACCCTCGACATCCTGGTCGACGAGGCGGAGTTCGAGTCGCGCAAGGCAGGTTTCGAACCCCTGCCGCCGCGCTACACCACCGGCGTGCTCGCCAAGTACACCAAGCTCGTCGGATCGGCGGCAGTCGGGGCGGTGTGCACCTAAGCACCGATTCGACTGTGCGCGCGCACTGAACGTGCAAGCATCTCTGCCCAGAAGACGCTTTTCCTCCGGGCGGAGACGGCATGATTCGAGCGATTGCCGCGCTGGCGGCACTACTGGTCGGTTCGAGCGTGGGGCCGTGGGTCCCGTCGGCGGCCGCCGCCGACGGCGACCGGACCGTCCGGTTCCAGGACGGGCAGATCCGGTGCCTGCTCAGTGCCGATTTCGAGGGCCGCGGGTTTCCTGCGGCGGTCTGCGGCAGGACCGACGGCAAGCAGTTCATGGTGGCGCCGGCCAAGCAGAACCTCTCGGTGGTGCAGGGCGGCGGCGAACTCTACTTCATCCAGGGCACCATCCCCGGGCCCGAATCCGGCGATGTGGTGCTGGGCACCGGGCAGACCTATAGCGCGAACGGATGGACGATCACCACCGAGGAACTCCGTGCCCTGATCTACTACGACATCGGCCGCCACGGGGTGCGGATCAATCCGGTGGAAGTGGCCCCGATCTGGCTGTGAGCCGCCTGCCAGGGGAACAGCAGTGCTGCCCGCCGCCGATGCGCAGCCGCGGCTTCTAGAATGTCGCCGTAGGCCGCAGGACCGGACATCGGGCGGAGGTGCGAGCGATGGCGACGGCGTTCCCGGACACCGCGACGCTGGAAAGCGTGCTCGACCTCGCCGCGTACGCCCCGTCGGTAGGCAACACGCAGCCGTGGCGGTGGCACGTCGACCACCGCGGCGTCCAGCTCTCCGCCGACTGGAGCCGCCGACTGGGCGACACCGACTCCGACCGGCGCGACGTGGTCATCAGCTGCGGCGCCGTGCTGCATCACTGCGCGATCGCGTTCGCCGCCATCGGGTGGTCGAGCCGGATCCTGCGCATGCCCGCCGACGGGATGCTCGCGGCGGTCGAACTCGACCAGCGGCCCGCAGGCGCCGGCACCCGAGAGCTGGCCGACACCATCGCCCGCCGGCGCTCCGACCGGCGGCCGTACCGGGGTCCCCTTCCCGCCGGCACCGTGGAGCTGCTCATGCTCCGCGCGGAACGCTTCGGCGTTGCGCTGGCCGTCGTGCCGACCATCCGGTGGGGCAGGGCCGGTGACGACGAGTTCACACTGCACTACGGCGACGACCCGCCCGGCCACCCCGGCGATGACGCGGTGATGCTCGTGCTGGCGACCGACACCGACACCGACAGCGACCGGCTCCGCGCCGGCGAGGCACTCAGTGACCTGACGCTGTCGGCGACCGCCCTCGGGCTGGCCACCTGCCCGCTCACCGATCCGCTGCGCGACACCCGCAACCGTCTGGCGCTGGCATGCGAGGTGTTCGACGGCGAGGCCTGTCCGCAGGTCCTGATCCGGCTGGGGGTGCGTGCGGCCGGCGACCCGCTACCGCCGACGGAGCGGCGCTCCGTCACCGAGACGACGACTTTCAACCTCAACTGAGGCGGCCCAGCAGCAGCACCGGGCCCAGCGCCACCGCGGCGACGGCCCCGATGACAGCCAGCGTGGGGTAGCTGGTCTGTGCGACCACCAGACCCGAGAACAATCCGCCGGCAGCGCCTGCGAGGGCGATGAACAGGTCCACGGTGCCTTGCGTTTTCGCGCGGGTGGCGACGGGGGTGGCGTTGGTGATGGTGGTGGTGCCTGCGACCAGCCCGAGGCTCCAGCCCAGGCCGAGCAGGGCCAGCGCGACGGCCAGCGCGGCCACCGAATGCGGTGGGGCGAGCGCGGCGAGGACACCGGCGGCGATCAGCGTCAGCGCGGCCAGGCCTGCGGTCGCGGTGGGGCCGAAGCGGTCGACCAGGTAGCCCGAGACCGGCGCGGGCAGATACATGGCGGCGACGTGAATCGAGATGACCAGGCCGGCCGCGGCGAGGTCGTGCTGGTGATGCTGCATGTAGACCGGAGTCATGGTCATGACGGCGACCATCACCAGCTGGGTGATCATCATGACCGCCGCACCGGCGAGCACTGCGCGCCGGCAAGACGAGGCGGCCGTCACATCCGAATCACGTTGCACAGCAGTCGGTTCGGCTTCGCGAACCCGCGCGGCCAGCTGCAGGGGGTCAGGCCGTAGCAGGCTCCAGATCACGATGCCGGCCGTTCCGTAGGCCACCGCGGCCAGCAGGAACGGACCCGCGAGCCGGGGCACCGCCAGCATCTCGGCGAGGTCGCCGAGAACGCCGACGAGGTTCGGGCCGATGACCGCTCCGAGGGTCGTGGCCACGAGCACGGTGCTGATCGCGCGGGCGCGGTGGTCGATGCGGGCCAGGTCGGCGCCGGCGTAGCGGGCCTGGAGGTTGGTCGCGGTGCCCGCCCCGTAGACGAACAGGGTGACCAACAGCAACGGCACGTTGTCGATGACCGCGGCCGCCACGATGCCGACGCTGCCCAGGGCTCCGGTGAGGTACCCCGCCGCCAGTCCGGTGCGGCGGCCGAGGCGCTGAGACAGTTGCCCTACCACGGCCGCCGCGGCGGCCGAACCGATGGTGAACAACGCGCTGGGCAGGCCCGCCAGCCCGGTGGAGCCGAGCATGTCCTGGGCCAGCAACGCGCCGACGGTGACGCCGGCGGCCAGACCCGCGCCGCTGAAGATCTGAGCGGCGACCAGGACGCGCAGGGTGCGCTTCTGGATCGCCTCGAGTTCGGCACTGCTCGGCGCGGCAGCATCTGGCGGGGTCACAGTGTCGATCTTCCCGGCGGTCCCTGTTCGCTGATCCGGGGGCGGCCACAGACCCGACAGTGCGATGAGGCCCGCCGCGGCGACGACGCCGGCGTTGAGGTTCAGCGCGTCACGAGCTCTTGACCTTCTGCACCCGCTTGCGCAGACCCTCGGTGGCGGTGTCCATCAAGCCCTTGGCGCCCTTCTTGATCAGGAATCCGGGCAGCGGCACCGTCGGGTCCACGGTCAGCTCGAACCGCACCCGGGTCTTGTCGCCCTCCGCGGTCAGTGTGTAGCGGGCGTCTTGTGCGCGTTGCTGTTTCGAGCTGACCAGGGTCCAGCTGACCCCGTCGTCGTGGACGGTGTAGTCGAGCACCTGCTCATCGCTGACCCCGACGATCTTGACGACCTGCCGGGACCGGGTGGGCCGGCCCTGGTCGTCACGGTCGAGCACCTCGACCTCCTGGTGCGCCGACGACGACTCGGTCAGGGACTCCAGATCGAACAGGACCTCCATGATGTCCTGCGGCGATGCGTCGATCACGGTTTCACGGGATTCGGTGACGGCCATGCCCCATAGTTGCCGCGGTCAGCTCGTTCGAAACCGCACCGCCAGATTCTCGATGCGGCGCAGCGCGATCGCGAGCACCGGCAGGTACGCGGGCGCCCACAGCGGCGAGCTCATCCACACCCGGCTGCCGTCGCCGCGGGGTTCCACCCCATGCCGGGTCGCGGGCACCCCAGCCACCCGCCAGCCCCAGGTGCGGCCCTGGTCCAGTTCGGAGATCACGAACGGCAGCGGCACGCCGACCGGGGTCCACACCCGGCCCGTCGCACCCAGTTCGAAGGCCGAACCGTCGAGTCCGGCGCCGGCCACCGTCGGCCCCCACCGCGGCCACGCGTCCAGATCGGTCAGTACGTGCCACGCGGCATCCGCCGACGCCTCGATGTCCCTGCTCACCGTCCACATGCGCGGGGCATACCCGAACGCGTCGCTAACCCAACCTGGCGTGCAGGGCGGGCAGGAACGCGGCCAGGTGATTCATCTCCTGCGCGCAGTGCACCAACAGATCCCGCGGGTCGGGCAGCCGGCGTTCCGCGACGGGCCGAACCACGGTGTTGGCCAACAGGTTTCCATGGCGCACCCCGGTATACGGGCCGCCGAGCCAAAACCGGGACCGCATTTCGGCGCCGGTGGGTGTCGCGCGGACATGGTGGATCAACCAGCCGATGTCGACCGGCGTCTCGGACGAGCCCGGCGCGCGCACACCGCGACCGAATCACCGAGCCGGGATTCGTCGATCCCGAGCGTGCGCGGCGCGACGAATCGGATCGCGGCCCTGGTGTAGGCGGATCCGAGGTACTCCTCGACCAGGCAGGTGCGGCCGGTGTAGTGGCCGTCGCCGCCGCCGTCGGCCCACCGCGCCGCCACGTGTGCGCGGGGATGCCACAACTTGTAGCGGCGGCTGTCGCTGCCATGCCAGCCGAACCACCAGTCCCACATCCCGGGGGCCACCCCGGGCATGTCGGTGAGCACCGACACCTCAGACGCTCCGTTGGCCAGCCGGCCGTACCCCGTTTCGGTCGGGTGGTATCCGTCGTCGAGAAGTGTTGCCGCGCTGTTGAATCCGAGCAGCAGCGGGGCGGCCTGCGGCCCGTGGTGCAACGCGTCGACGACGTGGACGGGCAACGGCGCCATCTGCGGGTCGAAGAACGCACCGTAGTCGGTGGCGCCGTCGTCTGCCCGGTACCCGAGATAGGCCCGCCCCATCGGAGGACCTCCTAGTCGACGACCGCGAGGGCGAAACCGTCCCAGCCTTTGGCGCCCACGGTCTGTATCGCCGCGGTGTCCAGCCGGGGGTGGGCGCCCATCATGTCGAACATCGCGCGAATCGCGCCGGCCTGCCGGTCGTCGGGTGCCGGGTCGAGCACGCGGCCGTTGCGGGCGATGTTGTCGACGACGACCACGGTGCCCGGCCGGCCGAGCGCGACGGCCCACTCGACGTAGGAGACGTTGTTCTCCTTGTCGGCGTCGATGAACACCAGGTCGTAGGTGTCGCCGCGCTGCTGCAGCCTCGGCAGCGAGTCCAGCGCGGCGCCGACGACGATCTCGACCCGATCGCTCACCCCGGCGCGCTCGAGGTTGCGCCGGGCGATCTCGGCGTGCGCGGGTTCGTATTCGAGGGTGACGACGGTGCCGTCGGGGCCGACCGCGCGGGCCAGCGAGATCGTGCTGTAGCCGGCCAGGGTGCCGATCTCGAGCACCCGGCGCGCCCCGGCGATCTTCACCAGCAACGCCAGCAGTTTCGCGTGCTGTGCGGAGACCTCGATCGCGGGCATGCCGGCGGCGTCGCCGGCCTTTCTGGCGGCGCGCATCCCGTCGTCCTCGCTGTGCAGCACGCGGGTGAACAGGTCGTCCAGAGATCCCCAGTCGGGCGTGGTCACGGGATCGACGCTACTTCACGCCTTCCTTGGCGTACACGACGCGCAACACGTACGCGGCCTCCGGGCCCATCACCGCGGCGGCCAGCTCGCAGAACGTCGCGACGAACGCAGGCCCGTGCGGCGGGACGGTGTCGCACAGGTGGTGGGCGATCTCGTGCAGCACCACCAGCTCCCGCAGCGCCCAGGTGCTGCGGCCCTCGGGCACCGCGATCGTCGCGGCGTCCCCCGCGCGCTCGTAGTGCGCGGCCGTGACGCCCCGCCTCGGCCGCACCGCCAGCGGCGCGACCGCCGGCCACCGGTCCCGGACCGCAGGATGGGCCAGCACACCGTCGACGTAGGTTTGCACCGCCTCGGCCGAAGCGAACCGGGCCTCCGGCGGCAGGGTCAGCTGCGCGCCGAAGAAGTCGAGCACCGGATTTCCCCGCTGCGCGGCGCGGTCGAACATGGTGCGCACGAATTCCTCGGCGGCGTACACCTTTGCGCGCTGCGCGTCCCGGGTCATCTCTCCAGCGCTGACCGCGCTCCCGCCAGCTCGGTCTCACCGCCCAGCCGGGCCCGGCGACCGGCGCGGTCACCGGCGCGCCGCGCCGCCGACGAGTAGCCCGCAGTGGCGCTGGTGGCGCGCCACGTGCCGCGCGCCCTCGACGTCTGGCGGTAGTAGTCCTTGAGCTCAAGGTCCTTGTTGCGCAGCGCGATCGCGGTGCCCGGGACACTGTCCGGCCCGCTGGTGGCGGCGCGCTGCGCTTCCTCGCGCGCCTCGGCGAGCCGCTGCCCCACCCGGGCGCCGAACGCCAGCTGGAAGTTCAGCCGCGCCGTGATGGTGGGGGTCGGCCTGTGCGCGCCGGAGGCGATGTAGTCCTTGGACGCGCGCACCATCTGCATGACCAGGCTGGTGTAGAGGGCGTGGGTGGTGTCGATGTCCTCGGCGAACCCGTAGGCGTACACGAACGTCGAGTTCGACGCGACGTCACATTTGACGTCGTTGGCGGCGGCGATGACCACGAACAGCTGCACGTAGGTGCGCAGCCCGCGAGCGCCGGGCTCACCGATGGTGATGGTGCGCTGCACCGGGGTCTGGGTTCGGCTGCGCCGGTCGGTGTGGCTGCGCGCGACCGCTAGGTCGATCGAGGTGGCGGTGGCCAGCCGCTGCGCGGCGGCCATGAACGCGTCGGCCTCGTGCGGGTTGTCGGTGCCCTCGGCCTGGCGCAGTAGTGCCGCGATGCGGGCCAGCATCTTCTCGTCTGTGCTCATGCCGGCGACGGTAGGGATTCGGTACGACGTTTCACTGCCCTGCAGTATCCCTTATCCCCAGACCGGCGTTTCTCCACAGGCAGCGGGCTTACTTGCCGGCGAAGGCGTCCAGCGCGGCCACCAGCTGCCCGGACAGCGGTTCCTGGTTGGCGTAGTTGGCGATGTTGTCGGTCGGGTCCTCGCGCAGCACATGGTTGACACCCTTGAGTTCGACCAGCGTCAGGTCGGTGTGCTGCAGCGCCGCCACCAACGGACCGATGGTGTCGCAGCGCGACTGGTTGTCCGAGTCCGAGCAGGTGAGCAGCACGGGTGTGCCAGCGGGCACCGCGGCGGCGAGCTTCACCGGGTCGATCTTGTCCGCCTCGGCCACCGCGGCGACGTTGCCCGGGTTCACGATCGCGGTGAGCCCGTCGGGCAGATCCGCCGGGACGGTGCCGTTGGCGCGGATCTCCTCGACCGCGGCCTGCCAGGCCGCCAGCGTCTCCGGCGAGCCGTCGGCCTTCACGCGGTCGGTGATGATGTCGAGATAGCGCCCGGGCAGGGGCTGGAACAGCCCCAGCGAATGGACCTTCGGCGTGCCGGGATCGGTGTCCCCGGCCAGCGCCAGCGCGTGGATCGTGCCCTCCCCCAGCGCGTACACCGACGCCCGGGCCGGGTCGGTGGACGGCCGCCCGGCCAAGAACGTGAAAGCCGCCTCGGCGCCCGCGGTGTACACGGCGCTGACGACGTCGGCCGGCCGGTCCTTGTACGGACCCAGCCCGGTGCGCCCGGTACCCACCTTGTCGTACCGCAGGCTGGCCACGCCGCGCTCGGACAGCAGCTCGGCCAACTGGCGCATGTTGCCGATCGGGCCGGCCACCTGGTTGTCGCCGTTGCGGTCGGTGCCGCCGCTCTCGGAGATCAGCAGCGCCGCGGGCACGGGATCCCCTCCGGTGCGGTGCCGGTAGGTGCCGTGCAGCGTCAACCCGTCAGCGTCGAACGTCACCTCCTCGTCCGTCCACACCGCCGGGTCCGTCGAGGAGTCCGACGAGCAGCCCGAAACCAGAAGCAGCACCGAAAGCGCCACCGCAGCAAGGATTCTCACAGCTTCGACTCGATCCAGGCGGTGACGTCGTCGAGCACCACGTCCTTCTCGGGCTCGTTGAACACCTCGTGGTAGAGGCCCGGATACTCCTTGAGGTGCACGTCGGCCGACCCGATGCAGTCGATGAGTTTGCGGCTGCCCTGCACCGGGATCAGCCGGTCCTTGTCGCCGTGCACGACCAGCAGCGGGGCGGTGATTGCGCCGGCCCGCGCCGGCATGGTCTCACCGACACCGATCAGCGCACGGCCCACGCCGGCGGGCAGCTTGCCGTGGTGGACCAGCGGGTCGTTCTCGTAGGCGGCGACGACCTGCGGGTCACGCGACACCGCGTCGGCCGGCAGGTTCTCGACGGGCAGGCCGGGTGCGATGCGGCCCAGCACCTTGGCCAGCAGCACCATCACCGGCGACACCGAGGCGTGCGCGTCGACGGCCGGTCCGGACAGCACCATCGCGTGGTAGTCGTCGGGATGCTCGACGCCGTAGGTGAACACGATGCCGCCGCCCATGCTGTGCCCGAGCACCACCCGTTTCAGGCTCGGCTGCTCATCGGCGGCGATCCGGACCAGGGTGTGGAAGTCCCCGGTGTACTCGGAGATGTCGCGCAGGTAGACCCGCTTGCCGCCGGAGCGGCCGTGGCCGCGGTGGTCCAGCGCATAGGTGACCAGTCCCGCCTCGCCGAACCGGGCGACGACGTGGTCGTATCGGCGGGCGTGCTCGGCGTACCCGTGGGCCAGCACGACCACGCCGCGCGGCGGCTCCTGCGGGGTCCACACGTCGTACACGATCCGAACGCCGCCGACGCCGTCGAAACTGCGCTCGGTGTGGGTCACAACCATGGCAGCGAGACTAGCGTTCCACGAGGCGCCCAACAGGACCTGGACTTGTCAGTGACGCTGCGTAAGCTGCTGAACGTGACGGCCACGGCTCTCGACGGCAACCTCGACGACTTCGCCGACAAGGGTGCCGCGGACGCCTTTCTCGCCGATGCGCAGCGGTACCGGCGGGAACTTCTGGCGCACTGCTACCGGATGACCGGTTCACTGCACGACGCCGAGGATCTGGTCCAGGAAACCTATTTGCGGGCGTGGAAGTCGTACAAGGGTTTCCAGGGCAAATCGTCGGTGCGCACCTGGCTGTACCGGATCGCCACCAACACCTGCCTGACGGCGCTCGACGGCAACAAACGCAGGCCGCTGCCCAGCGGGCTGGGCCAGCCGGCCTCGGATCCGACCGGTGAGCTCACCGAGCGCCACGAGATCAGCTGGCTGGAACCGCTGCCCGACGCTCCGCGCGAAGACCCGTCCGACCCGTCGGTGATCGCCGAGTCCCGAGAGGCCGTGCGGCTGGCGTTCGTCGCGGCGCTGCAGCATCTGCCCCCGCGCCAGCGTGCGGTGCTGGTGCTGCGTGAGGTGCTGCAGTGGAAGGCCGCCGAGGTCGGCGAGGCGGTCGGCACGTCCACCGCGGCGGTCAACAGCCTGCTGCAGCGGGCTCGCGCGCAGCTCGACGAGATACAGCCCGCCCGTGACGATCGGCCGGTGCCGCCGCAATCCCCGGAGGCCGCCGAGACGCTGACCCAGTACATCGCCGCGTTCGAAAGCTACGACATGGACCGGCTCGTCGGGCTGCTCACCGCCGACGCGGTGTGGGAGATGCCCCCGTTCGACGGCTGGTATCAGGGCCCGGCCGACATCATCACGCTGGCGAAGGTGCACTGCCCGGCCGAGAAGGCCGGCGACATGCGGTTCCTGCAAACCACGGCCAACGGTCAGCCGGTGGCCGCGCTCTACATGCGCAACCCGGAAACCGGTGTGCATGAGGCCTTTCAACTGCATGTGCTCGACATGTGCGAGTCCGGCATCGCGCACGTGGTGGCCTTCATGGACACCGAGCTGTTCGCGAAGTGCGGGCTGCCGGCCACACTCTGACACCCCGCCCCACTGACCGGCGGGCCGGACGGCTAACCGGCGGACGGGGCGGCCCGTAGCCGGCCGAGGATGGTCTGCAGCGCCGCGCCGAACTCTCGCTGCTGGGTCTCGGTGAGCCCGTCGAACACCACCGAGCGGACCAGGTCGACGTGTCCGGGCGCGGCGGTCTGCAGCGCAGAAAGCCCCGCGTCGGTCAGGGTGACGGTCGCTCCGCGGCGGTCGTCGCCGTCGCCCTCCCGCTCCACCAGCCCGCGCCCCCGCATGCGGCGCAGCTGGTGGGACAGCCGGCTCTGCTCCCAGCCGATGAGTCTGCCGAGTTCGTGGATGCGCATCGGCCCGCGCTCGGACAGAGCTACCAGCACGTCGTAGTCCGCCAGCGACAGCTCGCAGTCCTGCTGCAGCTGGCGGTGCATCGCCGTATGCAGCCGGCTGGCCGTCGCCAGGTAATCACGCCAGATCAGCTGCTGCTCGTCGCTGAGCCACTCCATGGACCCACCCTAGCCCCGGAATACATGACACATCATCAATGTTGTCGGTCGCAGGACAGCCACCTAGCCCGGATTTTTCGTGGAATGTTGACTGTGGGGGTGTGTAGATAAGCGAAAGTGCCTGTCCTGCAAGGAATAATTGGACTTCTCTACGGTTCAAAAACCCTGACGGGAAGGCACTTCGCAGGTGAAGA